>NZ_JBEOSA010000062.1:0-56502 GCF_040302625.1 Kitasatospora sp. NPDC097643
ATCCCCACCATCGCCGGCGAGATCAAGCGCTTCTTCCGCGACACCTCCTGGCCCGTCCGCGTCCCGCGCAGCATGCAGGAGCTGTACCTGAGCGTCGCCCGCGGCTCCGACCGGCTGGAACAGGAACTCGGCCGGCTCCCGTACCCCGACGAGATCGCCCGCGACCTCCACCTCACCGAGGAGCAGGTGATCGAGGGACTGGTCGCCGGCCGCGTCTACCGGCCCAACTCCCTGGACGCGCTGCGCGACCAGGACACCGACGAGAGCGGCAGCGCGCTGCTCGACCGCCTCGGCCACTGCGACCCGGGCATCGAACTCGCCGACTTCCGCACCGCCGTACGGCCCCTGCTCGGCCACCTGCCGCAGCGCGAGCAGATCATCCTCAAGCTCCGCTTCTGGGACGGCCGGACCCAGTCCGAGATCGCTGCCCGCATCGGCGTCTCCCAGATGCACGTCTCCCGACTGCTCACCGCCACCCTGGCCCGGCTGCGCGAACAGCTGGAGGACCGCGACGCCCCGGGCTGGGCCGACCAACCGCAGGACCCGGGCTGAATTCTCCCTCCCACCCGGGCGTTTCCGGCCCCCCGCAGCGGATAGCCGCGCTGCGGGGGGCCGTCGGTGTGAAGGAGGAGCGTCGTGTCTCCCAAGGTTTCCGACCACATCCTGGAACCACCTACTCCGCCGACCGGCAGGAGCGGCAGCTGCGCCACTGGACCGAGAACCAGGGCATCCCCCGCGTCAAGATCAAGATCGGTGAGTCGTGGGGCACCCGCGAACGGTGCGACCTCAAACGCGTCCACGCCGCCCGCGCCGCCGTCGGCGACCGGGTCGAGCTCTACACCGACGCCAACGGCGGCTACCGCCGCAAACAGGCCGTCCGGATCGGCACCGCCCTCGCCGACGAAGGAGTCACCTGGTTCGAGGAACCCGTCTCCTCCGACGACCTCACCGCCCTGCGCGCCGTCCGCGACGCCGTCCGCCCCGACGTCACCGCGGGCGAGTACGGCCACGACCTCGCCCACTTCGCCCGCATGCTCACCGCCGTCGACTGCCTCCAGGCCGACGCCACCCGCTGCGGCGGCCTCACCGGCTGGCTGCGCACCGCCGCCCTCGCCCAGGCACACGGCCTGGACATCTCCGCCCACTGCGCCCCCCACCTGCACGCCCACGCCGCCGCAGCCGTCCCCAACTGCCGCCACCTGGAGTGGTTCCACGACCACGTCCGGATCGAGCACCTGCTCTTCGACGGCACCCTCGACCCCACCGGCGGCCCCGTCACCCCCGGCGCGACGGGGCCCCCGGCCACGGGCTGCGCCTGGCGCCCGCCCGGTCGGCCGAACACCGGACGGCGTGAACCGCGCGCCGGGCCCGAACCGACAAGGAACCCGAGCCATGACCCGCCGAGCACCCCCCACCCAGCACACCCCGGCCCCGGGCAGTTTCGCCGTCCACGCCCGGCCGTGGGCCCGCGGCACCGTCCTCGCCCTGTCCGGCGAACTGGACCTCGACTCCGTCGACGACCTGCGGACGGTCCTCGACGAAGCCCTGGCCACCCCCGCCACCACCGTCGTACTCGACTGCGCCGAGCTGGAGTTCTGCGACTCCACCGGCCTCAACGCAATGCTCCGCGCCCAGGCCCGCGCGGCGGCCGCCGGCAGCAGGATCGAACTGGCCCGCCCCCGCCCGCTGGTCCTGCGCATGCTCGAACTGACCGGCGCCACCGACGCGTTCCCGATCCGGCACACCACGCCGGAGTGAACCCGCACCCCCGGACGAGAAAGGACAAGACCGATGACCGGGACCGCGGCCGCGCTCTTCGACGTCGACGGCGGCCCGGTGCGACCCGCGGCCGCCCGTCAGCCGCGCGGCGCCCGGGCCGGGCGGGCCGCGCACTCCAGCAGCAGGGCGTGGACGAACGCCTGGGGCAGGTTGCCCCGCTGCTGGTGCTGCGCGATGTCGTACTCCTCCGAGAACAGCCCCGCCGACCCGCACAGCCCCGGGTGGCCTCGAACCAGCGGGCCGCCTCGACGGCGTCGCCCCGCTGGTGCTCGGCGAGGGCCATCAGGAAGCCGCACAGCACGAACGCCCCCTCCGCCTCGGCCAGGGGCGCTCGTCGTGCCGGAAGCGGTAGACGTAGTGGCCGTCGGCCAGTTGGTCGCGGCAGGCGCGCAGGGTGGCGGCCGTGCGCGGGTCGTCCGCGGCCGGGCAGCCCCGGACCGGCGGCAACAGCAGGGCGAGATCGGGCGCCGGGTCGCCGGGGGAGCGCTGCCACCGGCCCGAGGGGTGCAGGGCATGCCGGGAGGTGTGAGCCACCAGCCGGTCCGCCAGCGCGCTCCAGGCCGCGGCGGTCCCGTCCGGCCGCCTTCGAGGTGCTCCGCGCGCACGCCCGCCGCAGCGGCACCGGCGTGGCCGACGCGGCCCGCGCCCTGGTGGAGGGCCTGCTGGACCCGGCCACCGTCCTGTCGCACTGAGCGCCACCCGCCCGCCCAGCCGCGGGACGGTTACACCGCCACCGGTCGGGCAGACGCGCGGTCGGGCCGGGAAGGGCCCGGCCGCAACCCGCGAGGAGGCCCCAGATGAGCATGGTGAAGGAGTCGGTCGACGTCGACGTGCCGCTGCGCACCGCCTACAACCAGTGGACGCAGTTCGAGGAGTTCCCCCGCTTCATGGAGGGCGTCGAGTCGGTGACCCAGCTGGACGAGCGCCACAACCACTGGCGCACCAGCATCGGCGGCGTCACCCGTGAGTTCGACACCGAGATCGTCGACCAGCTGCCCGACGAACGGATCGCCTGGCGGACCATGGACGGCGACGTGGAGCAGAAGGGCGCCGTCACCTTCCAGCGCCTCGACGACCGGCACACCCGCGTCCACATGGCCATCGACTTCCGGCCCGAGGGTATGGCCGAGAGAGCTGGCGATCTGATGGGCGTCATCGACCGGAGGGTGAAGGGGGACCTGCGGCGCTTCAAGGACTTCATCGAGCAGCGCGGCCGGGAGGACGGCGGCTGGCGGGGCCGGATCAGCCCCGGCTGATCCCCGCCGCCGAGCGATCCCGGCAGCCCGCGGCCCCGGCCACCCGTGGCCGGGGCCGCGCCATGCCACCGGGGGGGGGAGCCCAACGCCGCGGTGGCTGCCGGTTCCTGGGCAACGTCCGTGTCGTGCGCCGACCGTGACGATGGCTCTCCTGCGCGGTGGCCGGCCCGGTCAGCGCCGCAGCGCGAGGTCGGCGGCCTGCTCGGGGCCGTCCGCGACCCGGCAGACCGTCAAGGTGCAGGGCGGACACGGCCCGGCCACCGGTCCGGCCGCCTCCGGGACGCGGATCGCGTGCGCACCGGCTGCCAGGGCGGCGGCGATCACGGAGTCGCTGCACCCGATCACCGTGACGCGCGACGGCGGCAGGCCGAGTGCCCGGCAGGCAGCCGCCGCCAGGGCGGGCGCGGGCGGGCGGCAGAGGCAGCCGTCGTGCGGACCGTGCGGGCAGACCGCCCAGACGTCGAACGGTCCCAGCATCTCCTCCGCGCGGGCCTGGACGGCCTCGACCTGTCCGCGGCCGATGAGGCCGCGTGCCACACCCGGCTGGTTGCTCAGCACGCCGGGCGCCACACCGGCCCCGCGCAGCACCGCGAGTGCGGCCCGCACACCCGCCATCGGGTGGACCATGGCGGGGTCGCCGTTGCGGGCGACGGCCTGGAGGAGAGCGCCGTCGCGGCCGAACAGCACGGCGCCCGTCGGGCCGTCAGCCGCCGCGCCGCCGGAGCGGGTGAACAGCCACGGTCCGCTCCGGTCCGTGCACTCGCCGCAGGAACGCGGCTGCGGAACGGCCGGTACGGGTTCTCGGAGGTACGCCATACTCCTGCGGGTTGCCGCCGTACGGGGCGCCAAACCCGGAGGTTGCTCCCTTGCTCCCCCTGCTCCCCGGCTCACGGCGAATGCCACCGCTCACGGGTGCCGTGCCCGGTGAGGTGGTCCCGGACGGCAGCGATGGCCCCGGTGCCGGGCGGAAGCCCCCAGACCGGCGCGTCCGGCCGCGCCGCGCGGGCACCGCGCAAATGCCGCGCGCAGCGGCGCAGTTCCTGCGCCGTGGCACGGGCGCGCAGGGCGGGAAAGAGCCGCTCCTCCTCCCCACGCAGGTGGGCACGGAGTACGACCAGCAGGGCTGCCGTGCAGCGGCGGTGCTCGGTGGACGACAGCCGCTCGTCCGCCGCACGCTCCAGCAGCCGACGGATCGTCGCGTGGGTGTGCACGGCGGCGTCCGCGAGCGCGCCGCCGGCCGGCAGGCGTCGACGGACCAACGGGTACAGGTGGTCCTCCTCGGCGGCGAGATGGACGTCGAGCAGGCGCCGCAGCGAGCACAGCAGCCGCAGGCCCTCCTCCGGGGCGGGCCCGCCGTTGGCGCGGGCGCTGTCGAGGCGCCGCAGCACCGCCTCGACGGCTCTGTGCTCGGCGCACAGTCCGCTGGGGAACCCCTCTGCGCCGTTCATCGGACACCTCCGTCCGGCTGGTTGCGTGGACCCCGGTGAACGGCTGCGCCTGCCCGGTTCGCGCCGTACCAACCCCCGGCGTCAGCCCGCCACCCCACGCCCCGCCGACCGTCCGCCCCCACCCGCCGGGCACGAATCCGCTTTCGTGCTCCCGCATGCGCGAAAGCGTGGCCATACGCTGAGACCATGGACGACCGGCCGGCAGGCTCGCGACAGTGGACCTTCCTGACCAACCACGCCCGCGTGCTGGTGCAGATCGCCCGGGATCCCGGCATCAGGGTGCGCGACATCGCCACGCGCTGCCTGCTCACCGAGCGGGCCGTGCAGCGGATCATCGTCGACCTGGAGCAGGCCGGCTACCTCACCCACGAGCGCCGGGGCCGCGCCAACCACTACCACGTCATCGCGAGCAAGCAGCTGCGCCACCCGGCCGACGCGGGCCCGACCCTGGCGGAGCTCCTGGCCGCCCTGCTGCGCTGACGGATCAGCCCGGGTAGGGCTGCGACACGCCCGCCGCCGACACCGCCCGCCGCCGGCCTCGCAGGCACGGCGCCCGCAGCGCGGCGCCGTGCCTGCGAGGCCGGTGACGGACTGTTCGAGGCCCGTCACGATCCGGCCCGCGTGTGTGCGCGGGCGGCGGTCACCATCGGTACCACCGCCGGCCGTCGGCGCCGCCTCCGGCGAACGCGAATCCGAGGGCCCAGAGCACCAGGACGGCCAGCGCGATCCACCACAGGACGTGTACGGCGAAGCCGGCTCCGGCCAGGATGAGGACGAGCAGGAGAACGAGGACGAGTGCAAGCATGGGGATCGTCCCTCTCATGGGTAGCGGGTGTTCCGGACACCGCGTGTGCCCGGCACGGCGCCGTCCATGCACCAGGTGGGTGTTCGACGGGGAGCCGCTCTGCTCCGGGTCCGGCTCCTGCCGTTCCGACGGCCCGTCAGATGCGTCCCGCCGACACGGCCGGCGTCGTCGTCCAGTTCGTTCGTTCTCGTGCCCGTCGGCTTCTCGTCAGCCGTACGTGCGTCGCAGGAGCTCAATTTCACGCATTGCCATTGACGAATCACCGTTCACGTATCGGTTGACGTGAGAGGGAGTTCGGCGGACGCTGGAGGTGTCGTTCCGTGTCGCTCCCAGGCAGGAGACCCGAGACCATGTGCGGTAGGCCGCCCGTGGCGCGCTCCGCCACCCCGATTCCTCCACCTCCCGTGCCCACCGGCGGACGCCTGCCCGTGGACCTGGGGATCGCCGACGGCCTGCTGGTCCAGTTCGCCACCCGAGGGGACCGGGTCCGCGCGACGGTGCGCGGAGAGATCGACCTCGACGTCGCCGAGGGCCTGGGCGAGGCCCTGGAAACCGCGCTGGAGGCCAGCCGTGCGGGGCTCGACGTCGACCTGTCCGCGGTCACTTTCTGCGACAGCGCCGGCCTCAACCTCCTGCTGCGCCTGCGCAACACGGCGCACCGCACCGACCGCACCGTCGCGATCACCCGGGCCGGTGCCCAGGTCGAGCGTCTGCTCGCGATCACCGAAACGACCGGTCTCTTCACCCAGGACCGGGGGGACGGCCTCACCTCCTGACCCCGGCCCCCGCCGCCCTCGCCCCTCCGCGCCCCTCCGCGGCTCTCCTCCCCCCTCCGCTACCCGAGCTTGAGCATCGCCTCGGCGACCTCGCCGACCGCCGCGTCGGGGATCGCGGTGGCGGCCTCGTCGAGGACGAGCGGCCGTGCCCCGGGGATCTCGCGCGCGAGCGCCTCGCCGTTGCCGACGGGGAAGAACCGGTTGCGGCGGCCGTGGACGACGAGCGTGGGGACCTCGATCCCGGGCAGGCGCTCGCGCCAGCGGGGTGTGCAGTCCAGCCGGGCGAACACCAGGCCCAGCTGGTTGGCCAGCTGGACCGGGGGAGCGGTGGAGGGCGTGCGGTCCCAGACGCGCGCGGCCAGGGCGCGCGCGGCGGCGGGGTCGTCGCCGAGGATCTGCGCGCCGGCGGCCGCGAACTCCGCGACCGCCGCGCGGTCGGCCCAGTCGGGCATCGGACGCGCGAACAGCCGGCTCATCGTCGCCCGGTCATGGTCGGGGAGGTCGTCGTCGGGCGGTCCGGGGGCGACCGCGCGGGTGCCGACCAGGGTGAGCGCGCGGAACGCGCCCGGATGGTCGAGCACGGCCACCTGGGCGACCATCCCGCCGACGCCGATCCCCGCGAGGTGCGCAGGCGCCCCGCCGAGCGCGTCGGCCAGGGCCGCGGCGTCGGCGGCGAGGTCGCGCAGGGTGTAGGCGGGCGCCTGCGGGTCCGCCGTCGTGGACTCCCCGCTGTCCCGCAGGTCGTAGCGCACCACCCGGCGCCCGCCGGCGGCGAGGCGCTCGCACAGCGCGTCGGGCCAGGAGAGCATCGTCGGTGCGCCCGCGAGCAGGACGAGCGGGGTGCCCGGGTCACCGAACGACTCGACGCCCAGGGCGATCCCGTGGACGTTGACGGTGGTCATCGGATCACCGGGCGTCGTCGTGCCCGAGCCCGCGGTCGGGCGCGCTCATGTCGCCCGTCGCGGGTGTGCCGTCGGCGAGCCCGTAGCGCAGGTACACGGTGCCCTGCGGGCCGGCCACCGGCGGTTCGAGGAGCGTGAGGTTCGTGGGCACCGCGCCACCGTCGAACACCTTCTTCCCGACGCCGAGCACGATCGGGTGCACCCACAGGTCGAGCCGGTCGAAGAGCTTCTCCCGCAGCAGGCTCTGCACCAGGTCCAGGCTCCCGACGACCTTCACGTTCTCGTGCCGCTCCCGGATCTCGCGCACCGCGCCGGCCAGGTCCGGGCCCAGCTGCGTGGAGTCGGCCCACGACAGGTCGGGCGTGCCGCGGGAGGCCACGTACTTCGGGACGCGGTTGAACAGCTCGGCGATCTCGCCGTCCTTCTGGTGCGGCCAGTAGCCGGCGAAGATGTCGTACGTCCGCCGGCCGAGCAGCAGGGCGTCCGTGCCCTCGTACGCGGCGAGGATCTGCGCCCCGGTGACCTCGTTCAGCAGCGGTGCCTGCCAGCCGCCGAACGGGAACCCCACCGGGTCCTCGTCCGGCCCGCCGGGCGCCTGCCCGACGAGGTCGAGGGTCGCGAACAGCTCGATGTGGATGAGGCCCATGTCTGTACTCCCGATGCTTTGGTCGTCCCCGTCGAGATGTAGACCCCCCGCCGCCGGAAAACTCATCGCCACGCCGACACCCGAATTTCCGCACCCCCCGCCCGCCGACGCCCCCCGCCGCTGCCGCCTGCGTCCCCGCGTGAGGAGCTCCTCGCTCTGGCGGTCGCAGACGTCGTGATTCCCGGGGGCGGCACGTGCGTGTCATCCGTGGGCGGTCTGGGTGGCGGCACCCGGGTGACGCTTCCTCAGGTCCGCTGGTACTGCCAGAATCCGCAGGTGAAACACACGACCCACCGTCTCACCCCCGCGCAGAAACGGCGCCAGTGGATCAGCGGCCCGCTCTTCCTGGCGGGCTCGGCCTATTTCCTGTACGTCATCCTCAGCCGGCCCATGAACGAACGGACCGCTCTGGTCGGGATCCTGGTCGTCCCGGCGATGGCCGTCATCGGCACCGCCCACCTGCTTGCCCTCCTCACCAGCGTCACCTTCGACGAGCACGAGCTGCGGTGGACCGCCCTGTGGGGCCGTCGCAAGCGATTCGCCTGGTCGGACATCACGAACGTCGAGGTGGTGAAGAAGAACGAGCGCGCCAACTCCCCGGAGGTCGTACGGATCACGCACCGGGTCCGCGGCATGTACGACCTGCCGGTGCTGATAGGTCTCCCGGGCAGCTGGCGGGACCCCGGCTTCGAGGCCAAGGCCGCCGACCTCGTCACGACCTGGCGCGCCGCCACGGCAGCGGCCACGAAGTAGGACCACTCCCGGACGAGCGGCGTCGCCGGCCACCACCGCGCGGCCGGCGCCCGCCCCGGCTCGACGCGGCCGTTCGTATCCACCCTCTATGATCCCGCCCGGGGGGAAGGTCGCTGAACTGGTACGACACCGCGGTGTCCGCTCTCCCTTCGGCGACGCGCGCCCGCGCCGTCGACTCGACGACCGGGAGACGACTACTCGGTGATACTCACTCAACGCCTGGGTCGCGGGCTGCTCGCCGGCGCCTCGGCGCTCGCGCTGGCACTGCTGCCCACCGGCCTCGCGCCCACCACGGCGGCCGCCGCACCCGCTGCCGCACCGTCTGCCGTGCCGTCCGCCGCATCAGCCGGTGACGGGTCCGGGCCGACGCCGGTGGACCTCGACACCACGCGCGCGTTCGCGGACACCTTCCGGCTGGACCCGGCTCTGGACACCGACCCGCTGTACGGGCTGAACGTCGGGCTCGACGCCCGGCAGTCGCCCCCGGCCGGGCAGCACGGGATCTCCTACACCCGGGTCTCCGGCCGCTGGGACACCTCGGTCGCGCCCGACCAGTGGTTCGTCCAGACCAGTCATCCGGACCACCCCAACCAGCTGATGTTCGCCAAGGGTGTCTCCGCGGTGATGCTCGGCGCGCCGGCCGTCGCGGACGGCACCGGCCGCTACACCGTCTCGACGGTGATCGACCCGTTCGTCGGTGACACCGCCGCCGGCGACTGGGGCTCGATCGTGCTGAGCCGCAGCCACCGCAGCAACGGCTACGTCACCGGCGCCGACGTCGACCTCGGCCTGACCGTCACCTCGGGAGGCAAGCTCGCGCTCTTCCACGGTGGCGGCGGCGAAACCCCGTTCTGGACCGGCACGGTGGCGCCCACGGCGCAGTACGCCGTCTCGCTCACCGTCTCCACCGGCGCCGACCGCGCCGTCACCCTGACGGTGAACGGCACCCCGTTCACCGTCTCCGCGCCGGCCGGGGTGACCCGCTGGCCGGGCAGCGAGTTCCTCTACCTCGGTGCCTACCTCTCCAGCCCGGACCGCGTGACCACCTTCGGTGACGGCGCCGGCCAGGGCCTGAGCGTCAGCGCGGTGGACACCGGTGCCACCCGCAGCGCCAAGCCGCTCGTCGACACCTTCGACGGCGCGCCCAACGCCACCGCCGACTTCGGCCTCAACCAGGACCTCGGCGCCCGCCAGCCGAGCCTGGTCTCCGCCGGCTACACCGCCGTATCGGGCGTCAAGGGCCTGGCCCTCGACCCGCCGGCGGGCTCGGTGCAGGTCAACAGCCCGGCCAACCCGAACGTGCTCTCGTTCCCCAAGGGCACCGCGGCCGTGCGCCTGAACAAGCCGGCCACCTCGGACGTCCCGACCGGCGCCTACACGGTGCACGCCGTGCTGACCCCGCTGGTCGGCAGCACCTCCGGCCAGGACTGGGCCTCCCTCGCCGTCAGCAACGCTTCGGGCGGCACGGGCGCGGTGGACGCCGAGGACGTCGCGCTCGGCCTGCGCGTCCAGGCGGACGGCGCTCTGACGCTCTTCCAGGGCGGCACGCCGACCGCCCTGGCCGCCGTCCCGCCGGCCGACTCCTACGAGGTGTCGCTCGCGCTGGCGGCCGGGGACCGGCAGCAGGCGAGCGTGAAGGTCAACGGCGCGACGGTGTTCTCCGGCCGCACCGCCGCCAAGCCGCCCCGCGACGGCTACGTCTCGCTCGGTGCCCACCACTCGGCGGCCGGTCAGGTCACCACGGTGGACGACCTGCGGGTCTCCATGCTGGGCGGGCTCGGCTACTACGGGTACTTCGACATCCGGGACCCGGACTCGTCGAACTACGGCGTCAACCACGCGCCGGAGGTGGCGCAGTGGACCAACCTCAACACCTACCTGCGCGGCCAGGACCGCCGCCTGGAGTTCCTGGACCAGTGCCTGCCGGCCTCCTGCGTGATCGACCTCAACCAGGAGACGGTGGTCCCGAGCTCGTCGGAGAACAGCTGGCAGTTCGCCCCGAACCCGAACGCCGCGCAGAACCTGCTCGACCTGGTGCGGCGGATCGGACCGAACATCGACAAGATCGCCGCCGTCGACATGACGGACGAGGCCTACTCGCACGGCCTGAGCCCCGCGCAGGTCCAGACGCAGGCCGAGCAGATCAGGGCCGCGTTCCCGGACAAGCTGCTGATCATGAGCCTCGACCACTGGAACGCCGAGCAGACCGCGCCGATCCCGTCCACCGTCGACATCGTCGGCTTCGACTACTACTGCGTGGGCCGCGGCGAGATCCAGTGGCGGCTGGCGAACCTGAAGACCTTCCTCTCCTCGCCGGACCAGCACCTGATGCTCTTCCCGGAGTCCACCAACGAGCAGGGCATCGCCGACGGCTGCTCCGGCAAGACCGACGCGGACGTCGCGGCGTACAACGAGCAGTACCGCGCGATCGCCGCGCAGGACCCCCGCGTCGTCTACCTGCAGAACTTCCGCTGGCTCGGCCCGGACCAGCCGAACAAGGTGCCGCTGACCGTCGCGGCCCAGCAGAGGATCGGCAAGGCCGTGGTCAACGCCACGCCCACGCCGGCGCCGGCTTCGGCGGGCGTGTACCGGCCGTCGGACGGCAGCTTCGGCGAGGCCGCCCACAACGGCTGGTTCACCGGGCAGACCGTGTTCGGCGGTGGCGGCAACGCCGTCCCGCTGACGGGCCACTGGAACGGGCCGGGCACCAACACCATCGGCGTCTACCACCCCGACACCGCGACCTTCCAGCTGTCGAACGACAACGCCACCGTGGCCGCCACCTTCCCGTTCGGCGTCCCCGGCGACATCCCGCTGGTCGGCGACTGGAGCGGACAGGGGCGGACCACGGTCGGCGTCTACCGGCCCGGCGACCAGACCTTCTACCTCTCCGACGACAACTCCACCGTCAGGTACCGGATCAAGCTGGGCAACGCGGGCTGGAAGCCGCTGGTCGGCGACTGGGACGGCAACGGCACCACCACCGTCGCCGTCTACGACCCGCAGACCCAGACCTTCTACCTGAACGACTCCAACCAGACGGAGAACCCGCGTCCGGGCGTCAGGTTCGGCAACCCCGGCGACCTCCCGATCAAGGGCGACTGGGACGGCACCGGCAAGGAGACCATCGGCGTCTACCGGCCCGGTGACCAGACCTTCTACGGGGCCGCCGAGAACTCCAACCTGGTGATCTACAGCAAGAAGTTCGGCAACCCGGGCGACGTCCCGCTGGTGGGCAACTGGGGCTGACGCCCCGCCCCGTCCCGGACGAAAGCCGGTCCGACGCACCGTCCGAACAGGGCGCCCTCCCGACCGCCGCCACGGCGATCGGGAGGGCGCCTTCGGACACTCACGGCCCCCCGCACGCCAGGGTTGATGCTCAGTCGGCCGGGGGCGGGTCGACTTCGCCGCCGACGCCGGAGCGTCCCGCGGGAATGCCGACGATGTACACGGTCACGTGCTCTCGGACGGTTTCGCCGAAGACCTCGGCCACGGCGTCGGTGATGGACGCGATCAGTCGCGTGGGGGCGTCGCCCGTCCCCGGCAGGTGCAGCGCCGCTTCACGCACGTTCAGCGAGACGACCGGTGCGTTCACCGTGGCGGGTACGCCGCCGGTGCCCCAGCGGTTGCGCGGGATGCCGAACAGCTCGACGACCGCCATCGGGCGGGCTCGCTCTCCGTAGACCCTGACCAGCGCCTCGGTCAGGGCGAAGCGGATCCCGGTGCCGGAGGAGCTCCAGTCGCTCGCACTCGCGCCGCGGCACCTGTCGCTGCTGTCCTGCCTGCTGTTCGACGGCCCCATGACCGTGAACGATCTCGCCGCCCGTCTGGAGGTCGCCCCGACCACCGTGAGCCTGATGATCGGCGAGCTCAGCCGCAAGGGCATCCTGGAACGGCGCGAGGACGAATCGGACCGGCGTCGGCGCATCATCAGCATCACCGATGGCAAGCGACCGTCCATCGATGGCTGGCTGGCGCGGGGCGCGCACGCCTGGCGTCAGGCACTGGCCCCCCTGGCCCCCGAAGAGCGGCAGATGTTCGTCCGGACTCTCCAGGCCTACGAGGCGGCCATGGCCGATGAGGAAGCTGACTGACGACGGGGCCCCGAGTGCTTACTCGGGGCGCTGGCATCTGGGGCACAGCTCGTGCCGGCCCTCGGGTGTGATCACGGTGCCCCAGCTGCGGCATTCTTCGCAGCCGCGGGCCCGGTCGATGTTTGCGCGGACGGTAGGAGCATGGGGGTGGGCTCCATGGGTCATGGGTGATTTTCCTCTGTAGAGCACTATCACTTACGCCCAGTTTGCCATGGTTCGTATAGATATGCGGAATGGGTCGCTGGCGCTCCTCTTCCGCGCCCCGGCTACATCCGCCCCTGCCCCTACGCCTGCGCCTGCGCCTGTCGGCGCTCGGCCGGCGGTGCCCCGTGCCAGCGCCAGTCCTCTCGGCGGGGGCGGTCGGGCGTATCGATGCGCCCGGTGGCCCACAGAAGTGTCGACCAGGCGCCGCCGACGACGGGGACGTCGGGGAACAGTCGTGCGAGGACCCGTTCGCACAGGTCCTGCGGCGGCTCCCAGGGGCGGTCCGGGTTCTGGACGACGTCGTGGGTGTGGACCAGGGCTTCCACGACACCCATCGCGGCGAAGCCTTCGGGGTCGGAGGCCCCGAACACGTGCGGGGCCAGGGTGGTCGCGTCGGCCGTGTCCACGGCGGCCGCGAGCAGCCCACCGCACGCCTGCACGACGGTCAGCAGCCCCAGGGGCCCGGCCTCCCGGTCGGCGAAGATCACGTTGGCCGGGCCACCCGGTCGGTCCCCGGAGACGCGCAGCGGGACGCGGGGTACGGCGATGGGGCGGGCGAGCCCGAACCGCAGGGCGTAGGTGAGCAGATCGTCCGCGATGTGCTCGACGGTCTCCCAGCGCGTCCACTCCAGGCCGTCGGCCCGTTCGTGCCACAGCGCGGTCGGAACGCCGTCGAGGACGTCCACGCAGCAGGCGACGGCCTGACGTATGTGATCCCCGCTCACCAGCGGCTTCTGCTCTGCGGACTGTGCCATGCCGGGAGCCTACAAGGCCGCGTCGAACGGCCCGTCGCGGCCACCACCAGGCCGCCGCTGCACCGGATTCCGACGGCACCGCCGCGGTCGGCACGGGCCCGCGTAGCATGTGGCCCCACGGCCGGAGGCGGAGTGCGACCACGGGGGGCGGCGTGACGGAGTCGGCGGGTTTCGGGTGTGAGGCGTGCTGCGCCGAGGACGCCTCGGTGGCGCGGGCGCACCACCAGAGCCTCACCGGGGTCCGGCTGGAGAAGATGATCCAGGACGACTCGCACTTCATCGTCTCCGTCCAGCGCTGCGGCCTCTGTTCGCAGGCCTTCGTGAGCGTCTTCACCGAGTACGTGGACTGGGCCGCCTCGCGGGACGCGCAGTACCGGACCGTGCTGCCGATCACGGACGCCGAGGCGGACGACCTGATGGCGGGGCGGCTGAGCCCGCACCGGGCCGGCGCCCTCGGGCGCGGCCGCCGCCATCTGCAGAGCGACTGGCCGAGCGGGGCCGACGAGCCGTCCGTGTACTGGGACAGCGGCGTGTTCGAGGTGCGCGAGGGCTACTGACCCGGCCGGGCCCGGCCCCCGGGCCCCGAACTCCGGGTGCCGGGCGCCCGGCCCCGCCGCGACCTCGCCGCCGGCCGGCAGCCGCAACGCCGACCTCGAGCCGGAGTCCTGCCCCCGGCCGGACGCGGGAGCGTGCGGGTCCGTCCCGGCCTGGCGGTGGCGTCGGTCGAGGGCGGGGTGTCAGTCGAGGGCGAGGCGTTTGTTGAGGGCCTCGCCCGAGGGCAGGGGGTCGATGAAGCGGTGCAGGAACGTGAGCATCGCGTCGGTGTCCAGGCCCTCGCAGGCGGCGTCCGTCGCGGCGTAGAGGAACTCCTCGATCTCGGCGACGGCGGTGGCCAGGCGTTCGCCCTCGGGGGTGAGGCTGAGCTGGAGGTAGCGGCGGTCCGCGGCGTCGGTGCGGCGCTCGACCAGCCCGGCCGCGACGACGCGGTCGACCAGCCGGCTGGGGTTGGTGCCGCTCTCGCACACCAGGAGCTGCCCGAGCCCGTTGAGGCTCAAGGTGCCGTGCTGCTGGAGCAGGCGCAGCACCTCGGCCTGTGACGGGGTGATGCCGTGCGGTTTGAGGGCCTGGATCAGCAGCCGGTTGCCTTCGCGCTGGGCTGCCAGGATCGCGAACCGCAGGTGTTCGGCCTTACGCATCGGCGTCCTGTCGGGAGGTGGTCGGCAGGGTGGCGAGGAAGTCGTTGACCGCGGCGGCGTAGCTGGCCGGGTGGGAGAAGCGGAACATGTGGCCGGTGCGCGGCAGCACGACCTCCCGGGCGTCGGGGATGCCCGCGAGCATGACCTTGGAGGCGTTCTCGCCGATCAGCACGTCGTGGGAGGGGGTCAGGATCAGGGTCGGGACCTGGACCCGGCCCAGCGCGTCGACGTAGTCGGCGGTGAGGACGGCCCGCAGGCGGGCGCCGAAGGAGGGGGCCGGGGTGTTGGCGAGGAAGAGTTCGCGGCTGCGCGCCTCGCTCCAGGGCACCTGGCCCTCGCCGTCGAACGGGGAGGTGAGGCGGTGGGCGTGGGCGCGCAGTGTCAGCTGCCGGTAGAGCGGCCCGCGGGCCTTGCCGATCGCCTGCATCAGGGCCTTCCAGGGCTTCGAGTCGACCGGGTTGGCCGCGAAGCCGCCGGACACGACCAGGGCGCGCAGGCCCTTCGGCCGGCGGGTGGCGAGCGCGAGCGCGATGTTCGCGCCGAATGAGTCGCCGACCAGCACGTAGTCGTCCAGGTCCGCGATGGCGCGCTCGACGTGGTCGGCGTAGCGCTCCATGTCGTCGACGCCCTCGGGCAGGCGCAGCGTCCGCTGGGGCACGTCGCCGTAGGGGGCCATCTGCTCGGCGCTCCACGGGGCGCCGGAGAAGCAGGGGATGAAGACGAGGGTCGGGCCCTTCTCTGAAGCGCTCATAACGGACACATTACACGACACATGTGTCGTGGCACATGTAATCCAGGTCATATTCCGGGTCTTTTTGCATGTGCCCTGGTGGAGGGACGTACCTGTGTTCCCCGGGAGACCTGTGTCAGGCCAGCCGTCAGCCGGTGTCACTTGTTCTTGATCGGCGGGGGAAGCCACGGCTGTCGCTGCGTCGGGCCCGCGCGATGCCGGTCGGCTGTCAGCGGGGACAGCGACCTGCCGGCGGGATGTGGGCGGCCCCCGGGACCGTGGGAACCGGGCGCGGCCGGCAGTGCATGTGCGGGCCCGCTCTCCTCGAGACCACTCCGAACTTCCGGGAGCCCGCCATGCCCTCCGTAGTGCCCTCCGTACCCCAGGCCCGGCCATGGGACGTTCACCGGCTGCCTCGTGCTCGGGGAAAGAGCTTCCTGGTCACCGGCGGCAACGCGGGCATCGGGTATTTCCTCGCCGAGCAGCTGGCCGGCACCGGGGCCGTGGTCGTACTCGGCAGCCGGGACAGGGCGAAGGCCGAGGACGCGATCGCCTCCATCGGCTCGCGCGTCCCCGGCGCCAAGGTCAAGCACCTGCCCCTGGACCTGGCCGACCTCGCTTCGCTCAAGGCATCCGTGGAAGCGCTCGGGCTGGACCGCCTCGACGCGGTCGTCCACAACGCCGGGGTGGCGCTCGACCGTCCACCGCGCCGCGAGACCGCGGACGGCCACGAGCTGATGTTCGCGACCAACCACCTGGGGCACTTCGCGTTGACCCACCACCTGGCCCCCCTGCTCATGGCGACCCCGGGGAGCCGGATCGTCACCACCGGCAGCTTCGCCGCCAAGTCCGAACGCCTGGACCTCGACGATCTCCAGAGCACGCACGACTACCAGCCCAAGCGCGCCTACGCGCGCTCCAAGCTGGCCCAGATGCTCTTCGCCCTCGAACTCGACCGCCGCCTTCGTGCCGCCGGCAGTACGACGCTGAGCGTGCTCGTTCATCCCGGTGGCGCGCTCGACTCCCTCACCCCTTCGCGCCCGCCGATCCACGTCCGGACCACCGGCGAGCGGCTGAGCCGTCTGCCGCTCGGCCTTGTCGTCCAGGGCAAGGACGCCGCCGCATGGCCCGCTGTCCGGGCTGTGCTCGACCCGGGCGTGCGCGGCGGCCAGCTGCTGAGTCCCCGAGCGTTCGGGCTGCGCGGTACGCCCAGGACCGAGCCCCTCTGGAACCACATCGCCGACACCACGACCGCGGCACGCCTGTGGGCGGCCAGCTGCGACCTGACCGGCACCGACCCGACGTTCACCGCCCCCGACAGGGTTCGGCGAGCCCGAAGGCCCGGCGCCTGAGCCTGCGCCACCCCACCCTTCCCTCCGCTACCCGGCCGCGCCCTGCGCGACGACCTGCTGCGCGTCGGCGACGTGCCGGCTGACGCCGCGCGCGAACGTCGCCAGCTCCTCCGGGTGCGCCGCGATGTACTGCCGGTCGTAGGCGGCCTGGACGGCGACCGCGATCCCCATGAAGTTGGTGGACCGCTTGCAGGCGTCATCGGCGGCCGCGGTGGCGAGCTCGGCCGGGGTGTGGTCGCCGGACGCTCCGGCGCCCTGCGTCCGGTCGCGCCAGCGCGGGTCCATGTAGGCGTCCGCCGGGGTGGCGTAGGTGAAGCCGCGGTCCTTCATGCAGCTGCTCCACTGCCGGTCGGCGGCCACGACGCGAGGATCCGTCAGGGGCTCCTTCGGCCCGCCGCCGGGCAGGGCGGAGGGGTCGGAGCTCAGGAACACCGCTCCGCCGACGGCGTCCAGGCCCTCCTGGAGGCAGCCGCCCTTGGGGACGGCCCGGCCCTGGAAGTCCGTGACCGGAGTGCCGGCCGCGTCCCGGCCGGTGAGCACCTGCAAGGTGGCGGCGGAGGACGGCTGCCCGGTGCCAGCGGCTACGACGGCGTCGTAGCCGCTGGTCGCGACGCGGTCGGGCGCGAAGTACCCGTAGAGCTGGGACCGGACGTCCCGGTCGGCGGGCTCGGCCCGGGCCGGGTCCGGACCGGGGGGCTCCGTGATGCCCAGCCGTCGCAGACAGCGGGCACTCGTCAGGTAGGCGGCCCGTTCCACGGTCCGGGTCTGCGCCGCGGTGGGGAGGTAGACGTCGATCGGGCGCACCACCTGGCCGACGCCGGTGATGGTGGGGATCTCGCCCAGCTGCGGGGGAGCCGGGCGGGTGCCGCCCGTGCCGCAGCCCGCGAGGGCCGTCAGCAGGACGAGCGTCAGGGCCGAGGTCGTGGAGCGCTTCATTTCCGTCCTCCGGGAGCGGGCGCGGCGGAGCGGCACCCGCCACGGGCGACTGCGGGTCGGTGGCGGGTGCCGGATTCACGGGCCGGTGGGGCCGGGGATCACGTCCAGTTCGGGTTGTCGATCTCCAGCGCGTAGGTGATCACACCGCCGAGGTTGCCGGTGGACTGACCGGGCTTCAGCTTGATGACGCCGCTGGAGTTGTAGAAGGCGGCCCAGTTCCAGTTCGTCGACTCGTAGATGACGTGGTCGATCTGGCCGATCCCGAACAGGCTGCTGGTGTTCTTGTAGCCGATGGAGCCCGCGGCGCAGTAGTTGCCGTTGCCGCTGGTGGTGACCGTGAGCCCGTTCGTCGGGCAGCCCACCGCGCCGATGGCGTTCGCCGGCGCCGCCACGGCCACCCCGGCCAGAGCGAGGCCGGCGGTGGCGGTGAGGGTGAGGAGCTTCCTGCCGATCTGCATGGGGATTCCTTCGATCGAGGTATCGGGATGTCGAGGCGCCGGGGTGATCGCGGCCACAAAAAGAATCGCCGTCGGACGCAACGACGGCGCGAGCCGCTCAACCGGAGCCGAACAGCCGCGAAACCACCCCGAAGTTGTACGGAGCACGACATGTTCGCCACCGTCAGCCGCCGACCCACCAGGGGGAGAGGGCTGATCGAATTGCGCCCCACCGTGTAGCCCCCAGCCCGGCCCGTCTCCCACCCCCCAAGCCCGGCGCGCGCCACCGCCCTGCGGCGGGTGGCGATATCGACGGCGGCTCGGCGAAGACGGGCCGGCCGCTCGCCACCCGGCGGGCCGCCACCACCGCCCGCCCGCGTCTCCACGACGGGCCGTACCCGAGGGCCCCGGGCGGGAGGGCATGACCCGCAGATCAGGGCCACTCGGACACAGAGCGGCCGGCCCCTGACCGCACGTCACGTCACCGCACGCTCCGGGGCGACGGGCCGCGGATCAGGGTGTGTTCAGGCCGAAGTCCTGCGCGGTGGTGTTGCTGGCGCCGGGGCTCCCGACGTTGTCGTTGATGGTGATGTTGTTGAACATCGGCAGGATGCCGCTGAGGTTGATGGGCAGGATCGGCCCCGCCCCGTTGCCTCCGCCGTTGTTCCCGCCGGCCTGTTCGTAGGTGATGGTCACCGAGGCCGGACCGGTCGCGGGTCCGGAGGTACCGCCCGCCGGGACCCGGTTGGACCCGCCACCGCCGCCACCGGACCCGTAGGTCCCATCGGATCGGATGGAGTCGCAGCCGCCGCCTCCGCCGCCGCCGAACCAGCCGGCTCCGCCACCTCCGGCGGAGTAGGGACCCCCGCCGTTGCCGCCGGTACCGGCGCCACCGGGGGTGCCGGGGGTGGCGGGGACGGTCCCGCCGGTGCTCGGGCACGCGGCTCCGCCCGCGCCCGGGGTCGTCTGGGTTCCCCCGCCCCCGCCGCCGCCGCCGTTGGACCTGCTGCCGCCCGTCTGGCCGGTGACTCCCGCGTTTCCTCCGGTCGACTCGGGGGCCGAGATGCTTCCCCCGCCGGCTGCTCCGCCTCCGCCTCCGCCCGCGACGATCAGCCGGGGGTCCGTGGCGGTGTTGCCGGTGAGGAAGCAACTGGGGCTGGTGGAGTCGCAGGTGCGCACGTCGCTGGCTCCGCCGCCGGCGCCGCCGTCGGCGAAAGAGCCACCCGCCGTACCTCCGCCCGTGTCGACGTTGACGTAGAGGGTGGTGGCGCCCGCCGGCACGTTGACGGTGCCGGTGACGGTGGAACCGCTTCCACCCACTGCTCCGTTGGTCCCGCTCTGCCCCGAGGCCCCGGTGGCGGTGATGGTCACTTGGGTGACGCCGGACGGGACGACGAAAGGCTGGTTGGCGCCGGGGGTGAAGGTGACGCTCACCGGTGCCGCCTCGGCGGGCGTGGCCAGGGGCAACACCAACGCCACCGGCACCGCCGCCGTGGCGAGGAAGAGGGTGCCGCGCCGGACCGGATGCCGCAGCCGCTCGGCGCCACGTCGTGCGGATACCGCATGGTGCATGGTCAGTCTCACGCTCGGAACTCCTCGACCGGGGATGCCGACTGGGTGGGTTACGGCACCCTTCCTGGGACCGTGCCACGATCAAGCCACAGCAGGCCGTGACCGACATGTCGACACACCGTCAGGTCGCTGCCCATGACGAACAGTTCTCCTGGCGAGTCAGGTGGTGACGCCCGTCTCGACTCCTCGACGACACTCCTGGCCGGCGGAACGACAAGGAGGGCTTCGTCCAGGAAGCCCTCGCCGCTCCAGCCCAGGACGAACATCCGGGACCTCGCCCGGATCGCAGGAATCTAGATCACGAGGCGAGTATTCGGGCCAGCCGGGCCGCCTCCGTCCGGACGCGGCGGGGTGCGGTCGAAGCCGTGAGGGCGTCGAGGGCGGGCAGAGCGGTCCGGATGCCGTCCGCCGCCGCGCATTCGGCGGCCAGCGCGAGGGCGTCCGCCAGTCCGCGCACGCCCGGTTCTTCGGCGGCGAGCACGGTGATCAGGGCAGTGAGCACCTCCCAGACCGGCCTGCCCGCACCGCTGCGCGCGGCGTCGGCCAGGACGGGCAGGAACCGGTTCGGCTTGGCCGCCGTCAGCCGCCACAGCCCCGCGATCCACTCGCCGAGCACCTCGGGACGCAACCGCCCGCGCGCGTTCAGGACCAGCAGGGCGTCCAGGGCCACGGTGCGGTTCTCCGAGCGGGCGGCGGTGAGCCCGTACACGAGCGCCAGGTGGTACACCGCTGCGGGCTGACCTGGGACCTCGGCGAGTCGGGGCAGCCAGGGGTTGAGGACGTGATGGCTGGAGGAGTTCGCCTGGGACACCAGGGAGGGCAGGCCGTGCGCGGCGACGGTCTCCGGATGCCAGGGCGCCACCCAGGGCAGCTGGGCGAGCACGCTGGGGCGCGGCGCCGCCATGCCGACGAACAGACCGGCTTCGGCCGGGTCGGGCAGGGCGTGGAGCAGTCCGGTGATGCCTTCGGGGACAGGTCCGGCGGCGTGGACGAACGGCGCGATACGAGGAATCGTGTCGAGCACCCCGTACGGGGCGGCCCGCTCAAGCTGGCCCGGCAACTGGGTGTGAAAGGCGTCCGGCGTGGGCGGCGGGGTGTGGGCCGGGAGCTCGCAGCCGAGTTCGGCGGCGGCCGAGCGGGCGGCTGACAACGCGTCCGGAGGCAGCCGGAGCAGGGACTGGGCCAGGTCGGCGGGCCAGGGCAAGGCCCCGGCGGCCCGGTGCGCCGCCAGCCGCTCTGTGAACACCGCCGGATCGACGGCGCCATCGGCGGCGGTCGGGGTGGCGAGCAGCAGTGGCACCGGCGCCTGCCCGATCCGGGATGCGACCTCCAACACGCGTAGCACGGGAATGCTCCCCGGACTACGAAGGTGAGCGGGCCAGTCGAGCATTTCGGCGGCGTGCTGCGCCGCCAGGTGGCTGCGGCCGGTCAGGGCGTCGAGCAGGCAGCCGAGTGCTTCCTCGAGGCGGTGGACCTGCCAGATCGTGATCGGTTCGTCGTCGCGGCCCGCGGTGAGCGGAGCGAGGGCAGCCTGGAGGGCCGCGGCGTCATGGTGGTGCTCGGCGACGAGGGCGGCGAGCACTACCTCGAACTCGCCCGGGTCGGGCACCTGATCGGCCATCACGGCCGCCAGCCGCTCGGCGAGGTCTAGCGGGCCGGCGGGTGCGGCGGGCAGCGCGGCCTGGCCCATGGGCGGTGCGACGGCGTGCGGTTCGGCGGCTTCCTCCTCCGCCGGGGCCTGGATGGCCAGCAAACGATGGGCCTCGGGCCGCAGGGCCGGGCCGAGGACGGCGGCGGCGCTGCGCACAGCCTCGGCGGTAGCCGGGGCGACCCCGGACAGGTGCTGAGCGGCGAGCCGCAGGGCGCGCTCCTGGACGGCCGGAGCCGGGTGGGCGAAGGCCACGCTGACGGCGGGCAGCAGGCCGTCCGCCGTGGTTGGGTCGCGGCGCAGGGCGGCGGCGGCGCGGCTCAGCTGGGTGGTGGCGAGGGTCTTCTCCGGGCGGGCCAGGACGGCGGCCGTCAGCTCGGTGAACACCTCGGCGGAGAGCCGGTCGTCCACGGGCACCAGCGCCGCCTGGGCGGCCTTGGCGGCGATCGGTGTGCCGTCGGCGGCCAGCCGGACGTGATCGCGGACCCAGGCGAGGACCTCCTCGGGGTCGAGCGCCAGCGCCGCGTACAACTGGAGGAACCCTCGCAGGTTGCCGGGCCGGTCGCCGCGCAGGAGTTTTCCGAGGCAGAGGTCGATCAGCTCGGCGCGGTCGAGCACGCCCTCGCCCGCCAGGTTGGTGAGCGCCCTGGGCCACTCGTTGTCGGGCCCGAAGCGGGCGGCGTAGGGATCGGTGAACTCGGCGCCGACGTCCGGAACTTCGAACAGACGGCGGACGAACTTGGCCAGCCTGGGCTGGGCGCGCAGCCAGGAGAGCAGGGTGTCGTGGTGCGGCACCGGCTCGCGCAGGCCCTGCTTGGCGAACCACTCGCCGATCTCGCGGTGGTAGGGGTAGCGAATCGCGCCGCCCTCGCGCACCCAGCCGATCAGGTAGCCGTCGGTGATGGGGAGTTCGGCGCCCGACCAGACGGCGAGGCCGTGGGTGATCAGCCACCGGCCGTGGTTGCCCCGCGCGGGCAGCCACTCGGCGAGCCGGACTGCGAGTTCACGGTGGAATGCCTGGTCACGGTGCGGTGAGAGCAGCGCCATCAGCAGGACGTGGTGGTCCGGGTTGGTGGAACCACCGCCGGGCAGGGGCCAGGTGATGTCGAGCAGCGGGCGGGTCGTCAGCCACTCGAGGGCCTGGGCGGGAGTGGCGGCGCAGTGGATCCCGGCGAACTGCAGTGCGGCGAGCTGGTCGTAGGCGGCGGAATACCGGTTCCTGTCGCCCGAGGAGAGCTCGCGCGAGAGCTCGGCGCGGAGCTTGCGCAGCGGAGTACGCAGATGGCTCAGCTCGGCGGCGGGCACGGGGGAAAGCCGCTTGATCACCCCCTGCGGAACCCGCGCGGCGATGAGGGCGCGCACCTCCTCCCAGCTGATCGTCCCGCTCCTGAGATCCGTCACGATGCCCCCCCTCCACCAGGTCTGATCGACGTTCGTGAACATAGCGCTCCCCACTGACAGCCGTGCGGCCGGGCCTCCCGGGCGTGACCACAGGGCTGCCGGGCGAGCTCGGGGCAACGGGAGGCCGTAGAAGAGCTGGAGGCCGCCCGGGAGGCGAATGCCGCGCTGCGCCCGTGCTGGACGTGCCGGGGCTCGATCGGCGGCAAGGAGGGCTCGGAGCTGGAGCTGCGGGAGAAGGGCGGTCCGGACCGGTTGGAGTGTCCGCAGTGCGTGGCCGACCGGGAGGTGGAGGGGCTGGCATGGCGGGTCGGTGATCGGCTGAGCAGCCTTGTTCTCGGGCTGGGGGTTCATGGGTTGGTTGAGAGGAACCAGGCCGTGATGGGGCCGGTCCACCTACCGGATGCAGGCCGAGTTGGGTAGCACCACGGTCGAGTTCTTCGGCGAGGGAACCACCGTGCCGGACCTGCTGGCGGCCGCCCGTCGGTATCTGACGGCGGCTTGCCCACCAGATCGTTCTCTCACCTCGCCGGACAGCCTTGCTGCCGCCCTGCATACGTGGCTGGAGGACTTCCACGGCTCTTGGGATCCTGACCGGACAGCGCGCTGGGCTGCCGAGCGGTCCGCTCTGCTCGGGGACCCTTCAGCCGCCCATCCGCTCCTCCAGCCGCCGCCGGGCGGCCACCGCACCCGGGTACAGCCGGACTCCGCCGGGTACGTGCGGGCCGCGGGCAACGACTACCTGGTGGGGGAGTGGGGAGCGTGGCGCAGGCTCACCGTGAAGGTCACCGATGCCGAGGTGGTGATCTGCAGCGGCGCGCTGACGGAGGTATGAGGCGAGGCCGGGAAGGGGGCCGGGACCGGGCAGTGACCTGGTCGGATGCCGGTTCCTCTCCGGCTCGCGCGGGTCGTTGCGACACGCGAGGTTTCTCAGTCACCTCGCTACCTCGAAGTGATCGGATCGAGGTATCTAATGATGTTTTGTCATGATTTCTAGTCAGGTGTCCTGTGGTGCTGATGTCTTGTCGCTTGGGCGGTGCGGGGCGCTTCGTTGTGAGGAGAGGTGAACCCGCGGATGAGTGCTCGTACGCGTGGACAGGGCGATCTGCCGTGGTATCGGGTCAGCCGTCAGCGGCCCGTGGTCGGGTTCGACAGGGCCCTGGCCGGTGGGACGATCCCGGTTGGTGCCGTCGGTGCGTCCGACCCGGCCGGCTCGGGTGGACGGCGTGGGGAGCGTGGTGTGGGGGTGGTCTCGGTGGGGGGCGCGCTGCTGTCCGGTATGGCGTTGCTGGCGGCCGCGGCTCCACCGGTGGCCGCCGCGCCGGCGGAGGCCGCGCCAGTGCGGGTGCAGCGGGCTGATCCGTCGCAGACGTTCACCTTCACCGGCGCTTCGCAGACTTTGGCGGTTCCGGCGGCGGCGGTGGTGACGATCATCGCGGACGGCGCGGGTGGCGCCGACAACACCGGCACCTCCTGTTCCGTCACGGGGGCCGGCGGGGCAGGGGCGCGGGTGGTGACCACGCTGCCGCAAACCACCGCACCGACGACCTTCACCGTCAACGTCGGCGGCACCGGCGGCAAGGGCTGCAACGGCACCGGGACCCCGGGGGCCGGTGGGTTCAACGGCGGCGCCCCAGGGGGGAGTTATCCGCTCGCTGGTTTCCAGTTCGAAGGTCCGGGCGGGGGCGGGGCCTCCAGCGTCAGCACGGGCGGGTCCCTGCTGGTGGTCGCCGGCGGCGGCGGTGCCTCCGGCGGCACCGGAGCGGGCTCCACGGGAGGGAACGGAGGAAACGGCGGGACAACGCCGGACGCCACCGACGGTACCGCGGGAACCGCCACCGGCCCCGGGGCCGCGCCGGGACAGGGCGGGGGCGGTGGCAGCACCAGCACCAGTACCGCGGGGGCCGGCGGGGCCGGCGGCACCGTTCCGTCCTGTGCGGTCACGGGCGGCGGGCCGGGAGGCGGGTTCTCCGGTGCCACGGTCGGTACCGGCGGCGCCGGGGGCAGCTTCGGCGGCGGCTGCGCGGCCACTCGCATCGCTGCTGGTGGCGGCGGTGGGGGCGGGTACTTCGCCGGCGGGGGCGGCGGCAGCGGTGCCGTCAACAACACCGGCACCTCGGCGGGTGGGGGCGGCGGCGGTGGGGGCAGCAGCTTCGCCACCCCCACGGGTACCGGCACGAGCTACGCGCTGTCGACGATCGGGACGGCGAACCACAACGGCCAGGTGATCATCTCCTACACAGTCCCGTCCTTGACCATCACCAAGACCCACACCGGGCACTTCACCCAGGGCCGGGACGGGACCTACACCATCACCGTGGGCAACGCCGCCGGGGCCGCCCCGACCGACGGCACCACGGTCACCATGCAAGACACCCTCCCCGCAGGACTCAAGGCCGACAGCATCAGCGGCACGGGCTGGACCTGTGACCAGGGCACGCTCACCTGCACCCGTAGCGACGTCCTTCCCGCCGGGAGCAGTTACCCGCCCGTCACGCTGCAGGTCGACGTCTCCTGCAGGGCCGACGACGAGGTCACCAACGTCGCGGTTGTCACCGGGGGCGGCGACACCACCCCTCACACCGCCACCGACCTGACCAGGATCAAGCACCACAAGCACGACGCGCACGACAAGCACGACATGCGCTGCGACCGCAACGAGCACTGGTAGACCAACCAACCCCGGGTTCGCCTCCACCGGCCCGCGACCACCGCGCCGCCGTCCGGGCGACCGCGACGACCCGTCGGACCATCGCCAACGCGATCGTCGGCCGCCGGTAGCGATCTCTCGAAGCACAACCCACCCCAGCGGGCCCGCCGTACCCGGCTGACGGCGGAACACCGAAGGCGCTGGCCACCCAAGGTGGTCGGCGCCTTCGGCATGTCGGGTGGTGGGTCAGAGCTGCTTCGGAGCGGCCTCGGTGGTGGCGGCCAGGACGAAGCCGGCCGTCCCGGCCGGCACCCCCTGCTCGACGCGCTCGACAACCCGGACAACCGCGCCGCTTACGACCAGCGCCAGAAGGAGAGGGGGAACAAGGCCCGGCGTGTGCGGGACGCGGAGCGGCGTGTTCCCGTGGTCGCACCGGCCGCGGGGCCGGTGCGGCGGGAGTCTACGAGAAGAACTGCAGGGAGGACGCCTTGTCGTTCCAGGAACTGTCGAGGTTGCCGTATCCCCACGATCGGATCGCCAGCTGTCCACCCCCGTAGTTCGCGTGTTCGTAGAGCACCGCCGGCAGGTTGGAGTTGTTGTAGTACGAGCTGGCTGCATCATTGAAGTTGTAGTCACCCAGGTAGGACACGTTCGAGCGGGTGACCAGGATCGGAGCACTGCCGCCCCCGTTGTAGTTGACGTCCCGGTAGAGGCACAGCCGGCCCGACGGACAGCTGCTGGCGCCCTGCCCGTTCGTGAGATAGGTGTCGGCGGCCAGGTCCTCCGCCTGCACCGTCGGGACGGCGTACGCCGGCACCGTCAGCAGTCCGGCCGCCAGGGCCGCCACCCCGGCGGCAAGTACGACTCGCGACTTCATGGGAACTCCTCAAAGTTCATGGATTGTGTACGGATCGTGCCTTCGGATATTTCCACTTCGCCGGCGAAACCATGAGCGACTGTCACCCGAACGGCGACTTAAAGCATTCGTTCGCAAGCTAAGAGTGGTCAATGTCCGGGAGGGAGCGCGCCTCGGACGGCGGTGCACCTGACACGGAGCGCGCGGCCTGCGCGCCCCAAGGCGCCCCCGGCGTCGGAGCACACCTCCTGCCAGCCCCTGACAGCTCGGTGCGTGCACGCCCTGATGGGTGGGGTACGGGTTCGGGGGGGTGCACCATGAGTAGATTGTCGATCGTCGTGGCGGCCGCCAACTTAAGGCCGTGGCAGTGGGAGGAGCGACAGCTCACGACACGGTAATTTGGGGCCATCCCAAGGCAGAGGAGCGCCCCATGGGCAAGGTGGTCATGTACAGCTCGGTGTCGGTGGACGGCTTCATCGCGGACGAGAACGACCAGCCCGGACCGCTATTCGACTGGTTGACCAACGGCGACGTCCCGTTGGACGAGAGCGGCGAGCTGAAGGTGTCGCAGACCTCCTACGACTACACCCAGCCGTACTGGGACCAGATCGGGGTGACAATCGCCGGCCGCCACGTCTTCGACCTGACGGACGGCTGGGACGGGAAGCCTCCGAGCGGGATCGACCACGTGGTCGTCGTGACGCACCGGCCGGCGCCCGAGGGCTGGGACCCCGAGGCGCCGTTTCACTTCGTCGACGGCGTCGAGGCAGCCATGGCCAAGGCGCAGGAGCTTGCGGGTGACCGCATCGTCGAGGTCGCCGCTGGCGACGTCGGTGGCCAGATACTTGCCGCGGGTCTGATCGACGAGGTGCGCATGGACGTCGTACCCGTCGTCCTCGGGTCCGGCAAGCGCTACTTCGGGTCGGTCCACGCGCAGCACCTGTTGGAGGATCCTGACGTGGTGATTCAGGGCAGCCGGGTGCTTCACCTGCGCTACCGGGTGCGCCGTTGACCGATCTGAGCGGGTACGCGAAGGAGTCCACTGCGAAGCCTCGGAGAGCTTCTGGCTGGCGCAGTCCAAGTTGCAGCAGGCGCTGGCGGACGCGAAGACGGCGGGCCTCACGGTGGCCGAGGACGGGACGGTCTCCTGGCCGGCTCCGAGTGCGGCCGAACGCCACGACCCGGGCTACGACACGCCGCAGAAGGCGCGAGCCATCTCCGACCGGATATCCCACGCGGTCGGCGAGGCGGACAACGCCGACGAGAAGATCTCCAAGGCGCTCGACGCCCTGACCCAGCGCGCCAAGACTGGCGCCGGCCTCAGCCTCGACAACGCCGTCTGACCACCGATCCCGATCTCCGGGATCTTCCAGTTGATGACTTTGTCGACGCCGGGGATGCGAGCAGCCTCGCTGAACTCGTTGGTCCGCGCCGTGACCACCTCCGGGCAAGCCTCCGCCTCACTCCAGCCGGGCGCGTGATAGTGGTTCGGGTAAACGCACAGGCTCGCCCCGAGGACTGTGTCGTCACCCATGTTCATCCGCCTGGTGATAGCGCTGTTCCGACCCTGGCTGACCAGGACGTGCGCACGCGATCCGCACCCGCCGTCCGGCTGGGGAGACCGATTTCGTATTGGAACGGTTGCCGCATAGGGTGGTGTCACCGGCGCGGGGTGGAGCAGCTCGGTAGCTCGCTGGGCTCATAACCCAGAGGTCGCAGGTTCAAATCCTGTCCCCGCTACTACCAAGGCCGGGGCCAGCGTACGAGTGCGCTGGCCCCGGCCTTGTCCGTTGGTCAGCTGCCGGACCGTGAAGCCGCCGTTGCCGGGGCAGGTCGGGCCAGGGTCGGCGATGTCGGGTCCGTGCCCGGGCCGCGGGCCCAGGGGTGCGGAGCAGCCGCTGCCGTCGGGATGGGAGCGGCGCCCGTCGCACCTGGTAGCCCTGCAGATGGCTACCGAGCCGGACAACACCGCGCTCTTTTCGCCCAGCCCGGACGGTAAGCCAGCCGCCCGGCCTCACTCCTTCCACCCTTTCTGCCCCGCCGTCCACAGCTCCGTCCACCCGCACGCCCTCCCGCCCCGGGAGCTCGCGGTCGACAAGGGCCCCCAGACAGGAAGCCCCCGCTACCCGCCTCCCGTGCGGGCGGTGACCAGGCCAGACTCGTAGGCCGCGATGACCGCCTGGGCGCGGTCCCGGACGTCGAGCTTGCCGAAGATGCTGGTGATGTAGTTCTTCACCGTCGACAGGCTGATGTCCAGGGCCCGGGCGATCTCGGTGTTGTCGAGGCCGGTGGCCATCAGCCGCCACACCTCGACCTCCCGGGGCGTCAGCCCGCCCGTGTCGGTGACCGGCGGTGGGGCGCCGACCGGGGCCCGGACGTAGGTGGAGATCAGCCGGGTGAGCAGGCGCGGGGCGACTACCGCCTCGCCGGCGTGGACGGTGCGGATCGCCGCGCCCAGTTCCTCCGGCGAGACGTCCTTGGGCAGGAACCCGTGGGCGCCGGCGCGCAGCGCGGCCACCACGTACTCGTCCATGTCGAAGGTGCTGAGGGCGAGGACTCGGCAGGAGGGGAGGATGCGGGCCAGCTCCCGGGTCGCGTCGACCCCGTCGAGCACGGGCATCCGGATGTCCATCACCACGACGTCGGGGCGCAGCAGGCGGGCTGCGGTGACGGCCTGCTCCCCGTTCTCGGCCTCGCCCACCACCTCGAAGGACGGGTCGGGGGAGAGGATCAGGGACAGGCCGCGCCGCACCAGCGGCTGGTCGTCCGCGATGAGGACCCGGATGCCCGGTGCCACCGCGCCCACCGGGCCGCCATCGTCCGACCTCACCGGGCCGTCGCCGTTCCGTGCTGGACGGCCGCGTCGGCCGTCTCCTCCGGGGCCAGTGGCAGGTCGGCCAGGACGGCGAAGCCGCCCTCCGGACGTGGTCCGGTCCGCAGGGTGCCGCCGTGCAGGGCGACGCGCTCGCGCATGCCGATCAGGCCGTACCCGCTCCGGCCGCCGGCCAGCACCGCCTCCTGCGGTGCGGCGCCGCCCGTGCCCGCCGTGCCCCCGTCGTCGCGCACCTCGACGGTGACCCGGTCCGGGTGGTACGCCAGGCGGACGGTCGCCCGGGCGGGGCCGGCGTACTTGCGGGCGTTGGTCAGGCCCTCCTGGACGATCCGGAACACGGTCAGGCCGACGGTCGGCGGCAGCGGGCGCCGGGGCCCGTCGACGACGAGCTCGGTCGGCAGCCCGGCCAGGCAGGACTCGTCCACCAGCCGGACCACCTCGTCCGCCCCGGGCTGGGGCGAGGGCGGGGCGGTGTCCGGTTCGTCGCCGGCCCGCAGGACGTCCAGGAGCTGGCGCATCTCCCGCAGGGCCAGTCGCCCGGAGGACTCCAGGGTGACCAGGGCGTCCCGGACCACCTCCGGGTGGGCGAGGTTGGCCCGGGCGCCGCCGGCCATCAGCTGCATGGTGGTGATGTGGTGCGCCACGATGTCGTGCAACTCCCGTGCGATGCGGCGGCGTTCGTCGGCCACCGCGCGGTCGGCCAGCAGTTTGCGGTTGGCCGCGACCTCCCGCTGCCAGCGCGCCACGGCGAGGCCGGCGCCGGCTACGAGCAGGGTGGAGCACGAGGTGCCGATGAGCGCCTGCCAGGAGGGGACGTGCAGGTGGCTCTGGCTCAGCGTGGTCAGCACCGTCGTCGCCGCCGCGGCGGCCGCCGTCACCGGGGCGGGGCGGGCCCGGGCGACCGAGTACAGGCCGACCGTCAGGACAGCGCCGAAGTGGGTGCTCGCCGGTGTGGACAGGTCGATCGCGGCCTCGACGGCCAGGATCACGGCGAGCGCCGGCACCGGGTGGCGGCGCCGGACGAGCAGCGGCAGGGCCGACAGCGCGACGAGGAGCAGGCCCGGCGGGGTCACCCGGCGTACCCCGTCCATCTCGCTGAAGAGCAGGTAGTTGAGCAGGTCGAGCGTGCAGGCGCCGGCGGCCACCAGCGCGTCGGTGTGGGTCCACGGCGCGCCGTCGGTCTCCGGCGGCGCGTCCGCCACTCCGCCGGGCCCCGGGCTCCCGCTCGCCCGGTGTGCCGGGTGCGCCGGGTCCGCCCCGAGTGCCGCGTCCATTGCGGGGCGCTGATGACCGCCCATGTCCGTTCCCCCTCCGTGCCCGGCCCGCGCCGCGCCTCACCGATGAGCCCTGACGAGCCCTGACGAGCCCCGACGAGCCCCGATGAGCCCGATCAGACCCTGTTTCCGACCCTGAACAGGCTCTGAACAGGCCCGATGACCCCATTCTGGCATCGGCCCACCCCGCCCCGGCATGGTCCCCACGGCCGATCACGGGGCCCGGACCAGGACCACGGTCCCAGGTCCGGGCCCGGCCGAGGATCTGGGGCCCCGGTGCGGATCGTCCGTCGCAGGGACGTCCGCGGCCCACCCCGGGTGATGGTCTGGAACCCGGCCGGGAACCCCCGGAGCCGAGACCGACCTTGCGGACGCTCGCGTCCACCGCCGGAGGAAACCGTGATCCGCGCACTGACCGGATACTCCACCAGGAACCCGTGGAAGGTGATCACCCTCTGGGTGATGCTGGGCATCTCCCTGGCCCTGCTGAGCCCGATGCTGCTCGCCCGCGTCACCCAGTCCCAGACCGGGGACTTCCTGCCCAAGAGCTACGACTCGGCCGCCGCGCTGCGGATCGCCGAGGAGAACTTCGGGATGAAGCCCGACGCCACCACGGTCACGGTGCTGGTCGCCAGGACCGACGGCCAGGCGCTCACCGCCGCCGACCAGCAGCGGGTCGAGGCCGAGGCGGCGAGGCTCGCCCAGCGCCGGGTCGTCATGCCCAGGAAGGACGACGAGCCGGCCTTCCTCGTGCCCGACCGGTCCCAGACCCCCCGGGTCGCCCCGGCCATGGTGGCGCCCGACCGCGGCTTCGAACTGCTCTCCGTCGAACTGACCGGCAACGCCGCGGATGAGGGCGTCCAGGGCGTCTACCGGGCGTTCCGGGACGCCACCCGGGCTCAGTTCGCCGACGCTGGGATGCGCACCGGGTTCACCGGGGGACTGGCCGACGCCGTGGACACCGCCGACTCCCACCGCACCGCCGCGACGGTCGGCAGCGCGCTCGTCATGGGGCTGATCGTCCTGCTCAACGTGCTGGTGTTCCGCAGCGTGGCGGCGGCCCTGCTGCCGCTGCTCGCCGTCGCCATGATCGGCAGCGTGGCCGGCGGAGCCGTGGCCGTCGCCGCGACGCTGACCGGCCTCAAGCTCGACGCCGGCACCCCCGGGCTGGTCTCCGTGGTCCTGCTCGGCATCGGCGTCGACTACCTGCTCTTCCTGCTCTTCCGCTTCCGCGAGCACCTGCGGGCCCGGCCCGAGCAGCCCGCCCGTGAAGCCGCCGCCCAGGTGACCGCCCGGGTGGGCACCGCGATCTCCTCGGCCGCGCTGACCATCGTCGCCGCCTTCGCCACCCTCGGCGTGGCCAGCTTCGGCCAGTTCCGCTCGCTCGGCCCGGCCATCGCCGTCGCCGTCCTGGTCATGCTGCTGGGCAGCCTCACCATGATGCCCGCCCTGCTCGCCGCCTGCGGCCGCGGCATGTTCTGGCCCTCCCGCAGCCTGCGCCGCCAGCTGGGCGAGGGCTTCGCCGCCCGCTTCGGCACGCTCGTCGCCCGGCGGCCGCTGCCGATGCTGCTCGCCGCCCTCGCCCTGCTCGGCGCGCTGGCCGCCGGGATGACCGGGATCCGGATGGACTACGGCCTCGGCGGCGCCGACGACCGGACCCCGGCCGCCGCCACCGCCGCCGAGATCTCCCGCACCCTGCCGGCCGGCGTCTCCGACCCGACGAGCGTCTACGTCGTCACCACGGACGGCACCACCCTCACCCCCGGCCGGCTCGACGGCCTCTCCCACGCCCTCACCCAGGTCGAGGGCGTCGGCAAGACGGGCAGCACCGTCCTCAACGGGGACCGGCGCGCCGCCCGGATCGACCTCTACCTGACCGCAGACCCGCAGAGCCAGCGCGCCCGCGACCTGGCCTCCGGCCCGGTCCGCGCCGCAGTCGCCGCCCACACACCCGCCGGGACCAGCGCCCACGTGGGCGGCACGGCGGCGATCTTCGCCGACATCTCCACCGCCGTCGACCACGACCTGGCAATCGTCTTCCCGGTCGCGGCCGCCCTGATCGCCCTGATCCTGCTGCTGCTCCTGCGCAGCCTGCTCGCCCCGCTGGTCCTGATGCTCTCGGTCGGGCTCGGCTTCGCCGCCACCCTCGGCGCCGCGACCCTGCTGTTCCAGCACGGGCTGGGCGAACCGGGCGTCAGCTTCACCCTCCCGCTGGTGCTGTTCCTGTTCGTCGTGGCGCTGGGCACCGACTACAACATCCTCATCACCGACCGGATCCGCGAGGAGATGCAGCGCCCCGGCCTGCCCCGCGCCGCCGTCGCCCGCGCCGTACGGCACACCACGCCCGCCATCGCCACGGCCGGCCTGGTCCTGGCCGGCTCCTTCGCGACCCTCGCCGCCACCCCGGGCAGCGAACAGGTCGCCTTCGCGCTGACGCTCGGCATCCTGCTCTCCGCCGTCGTCCTGTCCCTGGGCCTGGTGCCCGCCGTCGCCGCCCTGCTCGGCCGCGCCCTCTGGTGGCCGCTCCGCCCGGCCCGCCACCACCGGGCCGCGCCGACCCCGGAGCCGTACCGCGTCCCGGTGCCCTGACCGGCGAGCCGTTGGTACTCCAGTGAGAGTTCTCCATGTGTCCTGGTCAATGGCCTGGCGGTGCCCGGCACGCGATGGCGGTCAACGAGACCGTGCTCGCCTTTGTCCGGGGTGGCACCGTGCCGGACGCGGCGGGCGGGGTGGGCACCGTGACCGACTGGGCGACCGAGGTGGAGTCCCTGCTGCCCGGCGGGGGGGGGCAGGGTGCGCCCGGACGCGGTGTGGCAGGTCGTGGCGCCGGGCCTACCCGGGGCACACCCGCGTCGGGTATCCGCCGGTCGCCTTGGTCGTCACGGACGCCGGTCCGGTCGCGCTGGCCAACCGGCAGGAGGCGGTGGTCGACCTGTCCGCGGAGTGCTGGGACGGGCAGCAGTACACCGTGCACCGGGACGACAACGACGGAGACGGCTGGCACGAGTACGACGACGCCGTGCCCATCCTCGCGACCACCCTGGAACTCCTGGCCGAGCACGGCCCCCTCGGGCCGGTGTGGTGGCGCTTCGGCCGCGACGGACGGCACTTCCTGATCGAGGCGCTGGACAACCCGGACACTCGTCGAACGGCCGTGAGCAACCCGTTGTCCGCCCGGCGGGCCCTCGGCCTCGGCCCCGGCACGGGCCCGGGCCCTCGGCCCCAGCAGCGCCCCCAGTAGCCCCCAGTAGCTGCCCTGGAGCCACCTCGCCGCCGTCCCGGCCCCACCGGCTCACCCCGGACGCCCCACAGCCTGCCCGGCGGCCCGCCGGGCAGGCCGCCGACGCCTTCGCCGCGCTGCGCCACATCCGCGCCCCGGCCGCCGTCCTGGAGAACGCGCTTTACCACGCCCAGGCCCTCATCGAGCAGCCCCACGTCGGCCCGCTCCTCCTGGAGGCCGCCGAGGGCCTGGCCGCCGTCAGAACCTGCCTAGCCGCGACCGCTCACCGCCTCCTGAACCGACGTCGAAGTGCTGCCCGTTCTCGTGAACAGAGCTACACGCCCGGCCTCGGCCGTGCCTGCGGCCTTCCCCTCCCCGAAAGGTGGCCATGCCCCACACCTCCGCCACGTCCGCCCGCCCGGCCTGCGCCGCCCTGCGGCGCCTGCCCCGCCTGCGCCGCCTGACCCGGACGGCGATGGTGACCGCCGTCGCCACCCTCGCCCTGGCCGTGGCCCCGTTGGCCGTACCGCACGCCGCCCTGGCCGAGGGGACGGACAACCGCGACGCCTTCCAGAACCTCGGTTCGGCCGACCAGCAGGACTGGATGGGCAAGGTGGGGGCGACCACGCCGCTGACGGCGATGTCCATTCCCGGCACCCACGAGACGCTGGCCGTGCACGGGGGTTCCAGCGCCCAGACGCAGCAGGACTTCGGCGACAGCGCGGCGACGCTGTCCGCGCAGTTGGACCGTGGGATCCGCGCGGTCGATATCCGGGTCCGCATCATCAACGACAAGTTCGTGATCCACCACGGCCCCTTCTACCAGAACGCCAACTTCGACGACGTCCTGACCAAGGCGAAGGCCTTCCTCTCGGCCCACAAGGGCGAGACCCTCCTGATGCGGCTGCGGGCCGAGTGCGACGGCTCCATCGGCAGCTGCTCGGACGACCACCCGACGGCGAGCCACACGGCCCTCTTCGACGCCTACGCGAAGCAGTACGCGGGGCTGTTCTACAACAACGGCAAGCGCAGCGACCCGCCGACGCTGGGCCAGGCCCGCGGCAAGATCGTGCTGTCCGTCTTCAACGCCGACAACGGAGGCTCCTACGGCCTCAACGGCTTCTCGGACCACACCGAGGACACCTGGAACGCCACCGACGCCCCGGCCAAGTGGAGCCTGGTCAGCAAGAACCTCGCCGCGGCCGGATCGGCCCCCGCCAACCAGACCTTCGTGACCTACACCTCCGCGTCCCGGGCACCGTTCGACCTCGTCCCCTCCGAGTACGCGGGGGGCTACAGCGTCCTGCGCGGCAAGGACCTGGTCTGGGTCGACGGCGTCAACGTGCGGCTGATGAACTACCTCAACAACGACACCGCCAACCGCCGGCTGGGCATCGTCATGATGGACTACCCCGGCTGGGCGCTGGTGCACAACATCATCGCCCGCAACGCCTACTACGACGCCCGGGGCACCAGCCCGGCGATCTGGCTGGTCAAGCCTGACAAGACCTACGTGGACAGCAAGTACGGCCGGTGCATGACCCGCGGGCCCCAGTTCGACAGCTCCGGGCAGGGCGGTGTGGTGCAGCAGCGGGCCTGCCAGAGCAACCCGCCCAGCAGCCAGCAGTGGCAGGCCGCCTATCCGTCCACCTTCGACAGCCTGGGCTACTACTGGATCAAGGCCGCCAACGGCCAGTGCCTGACCGTCCCGTGGAACAACGGGACTCCGCCGTCGGCCGGGATGGAACTGTTCTGGTGGCCCTGTGAGACCCGCTGGATCTCCGACAACCAGATGTGGAACATCATGCCCACCAATCTCGCCAACCAGTCGGCCCTCCGGTTCATCAACAAGTGGACGAACCTGTGCCTGATGGTGGATCCGGCGACCGCCTCGCAGTCGGGCGGCAAGGTCGTCCTGGGCAACTGCCCGGCCTGACCGGACCACCCCGCCACCTGGCCCGACGCTGCACCGCGTCGGGCCGGGCCCGGCCGTTCGAGCCGTACACGGACACGGTTACCCACCTTTCGAGCGAGGGCCGGCAATGAACCGGAATTCGAGCTCGGCGTTGGACGACACGGCTGCACGTCGTTGGCGAACCGCCCGTGGGGCCGGCCGCGAAGGCCCCCTCCAGCCCCTCCACGCCGCCCTCGGCGACCACGACGGACCCCACGCCTACGCCCAGCACCGCCAAGCCCAACGCGCCCAGGAACAGGCCGACCAGGACGCCGCCGACCAACGCCGCGAACAACGCGAACTCCTCGCCACCGCCTGCCCCGGCTGCCACCGCACCGCCGATAAATACAAGAACCCCCGCTACGCCTCCGACGGCGAACACCTCTGCCACTTCTGCCAGCAGAAGGAGACCAAGGCCGTTTGAGGGGGGTCTTGTTCAGATGCGGGGTGGTGTGTGGGCTGGGGTTTTGTTGGTTGGGTGAGAACGGGGTTGGGGGTCATGGGTGGTGGGGGCTGAGGTTGTTGGGGGTTCGGTGAGTTTGAGTCCTCCCAGCCATGCGCCAGCGGCCCCTTCTCCAACTCCCGCTCCAGCTGAGCGAACTGTCGCTCGCCCAGCCGCGGTAGTGACTGAGGCCCCTTCGACTCCAGCGCCGCCGAGCCGCCTTCCCGCCAGGCCCGGCGCCACCGTTCGACCGATCGCACCGCGACCCTCAGGTCGCCGGCGATCATTCCGTTGCTGTCACCACGCTCGAACCGCTCGGCGGCATCAAGCCGCACCCGCTCCCGGCGCTGCTGTTCCTGGGCAGTGAACCCGCCCCCCTGTGCGTATCGCACAGCCAGGGCATACCCACCGATCGACAGCTCTCAGCACCTACGACAAGGCGAGTTCAACCTGAGTAGGTTGAGTCCGCGAGATGAAGCACGGCCTGGGTTTGGACCACTTCGAGGGCCGCACCTGGCGCGGCTGGCACCACCACGTCACCCTCGTCACCGCCGCCCACGCCTTCCTCACCCTCCGGCGCCTCGACCCAAAAGTCGAGACGTCGGCCTGACCTTCTACCGAGTCCTCGACGCCATCCAGGACCTGATACGGGCCTGGACCGGCGAATGCCCCACCTGCCGCCCAGGACCTCGCCGCCCGCGCCGCGGCTGACCACCCGGGCGGACGAGCCGATCCCTGCGGCGGCCGGGTCAAGCAGGCCGAGCGGTTCCTGCCCGTCGATACGGAACACAGGTCGTTCGACCTCGTACTCGCCCTTTCCCTCGCCCAGGACATGCCGCCCCTGCGGCGTCTCGGGCCTCGGAGCGCCCGACGCAGTGCGAACGGCCCGTCCGATGGGTGGGCCTGCAAGACGCAATCAACATGAGGCACCCCTCGGGTTTTGTGCTACTCTCAAAACATGAGGCGCCCCTCCATTTGATGTGGGGGTCTCGCCAGCCAGCACTGAAGGAGAAACCGCCATGGACATCCAGAACACCGTTCAGGCCGAGCTCACCGACGAACAGGCCGCGGCGGAGTACCGCAAGGCTGTGAAGAACAAGGCGGTCGTGCGGGCCGCGATCCGCGAGGTCGTCATCGGCAAGGACCCGGCCGCCGCCGAGCGCCTCTACGCCGAGGACTACGTCCAGCACGACCCGCAGGTGCCGGACGGGCGCGAGACCTTCGTCCAGCTGCTGCAGTCGTTCCCGCCGAACTTCAAGGTCGAGGAGGGCCTGACCGTCGCTGACGGCGACTTCGTGGTTTTTTACAACCGGGTCACGGGCTTTGGCCCCGAGCCGCTGATCGCGGCCGAGATCTTCCGCCTGGAGAACAGCAAGATCGTCGAGCGGTGGGCCGTCTACCAGCCGGACATGGACAAGACCGTCAGCGGGCACCCGCTCTTCACCCCGGACATGGCCGGCTCGCGCTGATCACCGTCACACGGATGTCCCCCGCGCCCCGAGGGCGTGGGGGGCATCGGTGTTTCCACCTCGCCGACGCTGAGCCGGAGTTCCGTAGGACCGGTCCTGGCCCCTTTGCTGGCTCTGGTCTCCGCCGCCGGCGGCCAGCGCGGGTTTGTGGCGAGAGACAGCGGAAGGCGCGGGCTGGGATGGCACGGCCCCTGCGCCCCCGCGTGACGTGCTTGTTGAGCGCCGCCCCGAACGCGGCATGCCACTTGACGTGTTGTGCCGCCCCGCCGCGGTGCTGTTCGCCGTCCGCTGTGAGGGCGGCAGTCCGCCGTGCAGGGATTCTCGGGCCGGGTGCGTCGTCGTGCGTGTGGTCCGGCGGCCGGCCGGGGCAACTCATCCGGTGCAGGAGCCGCCGAGGGTGGTCATGGCGCGGCTGACTTCGTCGGGCGTCATGGGGGGTTCGGACAAGGGGAGGGCCTTGTCGGCACGGAAGGCGTCGAGCATCAGGCCGAGGTGGCGGCGCCAGGCGTTGGGGGCGACGGTCCGGGTGGCCTGGATGATGCGGGCCTGGGACCAGATGAGGAAGGCGAGGTCCTCGGGGGTGGAGTCGGCGCGCAGGCTGCCCTGCTCCTGGGCGCGGGCGAAGATCTCGCAGGCCAGGTCGTAGGTGCGGTGGCGGACCTGCTCGGTGAGGGCTTCGGTGGGCAGGCGCATGGAGGCCAGGTCGTTGAACGCGCGGTCGCGCGCCTGCAGCTCGCAGAACTTCTCCAGGTAGGAGCAGAAGCCCTGCCAGGCGTCGTCCATGGCCAGGGCCTGCTCGCCGGCCGTGAGCCATTCCTGGAACTTCTCGGCGAACAGTTCCTCCACCAGGGCGACGCGGGTGGGGAAGTGCCGGTACAGCGTCCCGATGGCCACCCCGGCCTGGCGGGCGATGCCTTCCAGGGACGCGTCCAGTCCTTCTTCGGCGAAGGCGCCTCTGGCGGCGGCCAGGAGCGCGTCGCGGTTGCGCTGGGCGTCGCGGCGCAGCGGCTTGGCCGCCTGCGTGGTGGTTGTCGGCTGGTGTGGCATGCGTCCCATCCTATCAGCAACGTGAGGCATCCCTCCGATTCGTGCTACGGTTGCAAATGTGAGGCCCCCCTCCGAATGGCGTGAACCGTCGCGCCACGGGGTGGCCGGACTAGGAAGTGATCCCCATGCGTGCCTTCGCCCTCGACGCCTTCGGCGCCGCCCCCGCCCTCACCGACCTGCCCGCCCCGACGATCACCGCGCAGGCCGTGGCCGCCCGCCACCCGAAGGGCATCACCGGCCTGATCGACCTGGCCAGCCAGGACGCCGAGACGTTCACCGGGCTCACCGCCCTGCTCGCCGACGGCGCCCGGGCCGCCACCACCCTCGGCGTCGCCGACCCCGCCGTCCTCGCCGAGCGCGGCATCACCGCCACCAACATCTTCGCCACCCCGGATGCGGCCCTGCTGGCCCGCGTGGCCCAGCACGCCGAGCAGGGCGTCCTGGTCCCGCGCATCGAGCGGACCTTCCGCCTCGAGGAGATCGGCGAGGCGCTGACGACCATCAGCGAGGGCCACGTGCGCGGCAAGCTCGCCGTCACGTTCGCCTGACATCCCCTCACCGCACGTCCCCACCGCACGCCCCCGAAGGAGCACCGCCATGAGCACCACCCCGACCCCCACAGGCCAGACCCGCACCCGGATGCCCGCGATCTTCGCTGCCCAGGGCGCCCCGCAGCTGATCGACCACCCCCGCTGGACCCGCGAGCTCGCCGCCTGGGGCAAGGCCCTGCCCCGCCCGCGCGCGATTCTGGTGATCTCCGCCCACTGGGAGGCGAGCCCGCTCGCCCACGGCGCCACCACCAGCCCGATGCCGCTGCTGTACGACTTCGGTGGCTTCCCCGAGCGGTTCTACCGCCTCACCTACCCGGCCCCCGGTAACCCCGGCCTCGTCGACCGCATCACCACGCTGCTGGGCCAGGCCCCCGCCGCGGACCCGGGGCGCGGCCTGGACCACGGCGCCTTCATCCCGTTGATGCTGATGTACCCCGGCGCCGACATCCCCGTCCTGCAGATCTCCATCCCCACCCTCGACCCGAGCGGCCTGGTCGACCTGGGCCGGCGACTGGCGCCCCTGCGCGACGAGGGCGTGCTGATCTTCGCCACCGGCCTGCTCACGCACACCTTCAACATCCCCGACATGTCCAACCCCGACGCCGCCCCCGACCCGGTCCTGGCCCACTTCGACGCCTGGCTCGGCGACGCCCTCACCCGCCGCGACACCGGTGCCCTGCTCGACTACCGCAAGCAGGCCCCGGGCGTACGCAAGGCCTTGCCCACCCACGAGCACTTCGTCCCGCTGTTCGTCGCCCTCGGCGCGGCATCCGACGACGACGCCGTCACCTTCCCCCACCACGGCTTCTGGTACGGCAACTCGATGCGCTCCGTCCAGTTCGGCTGACCCAACCGCACCCGACCACCTCGCCCCACCCCGCCGCACGACCACCAGCACCAGCACCGACACGAACGAGAACCAGACACGATGAACGTCTTCCTGTGGATCCTCCAGGGCCTGCTCGCCGCCTTCTTCGCCATGGTCGGCCTGATGAAGGCCACCCAGCCCAAGGCCAAGCTCGCCAAGAGCCTGCCCTGGGTCGAGGACTTCACCCCCGGCGCGGTCAAGGCCATCGGCGCCGTCGAGTTCCTCGGCGCCCTCGCACTGGTCCTGCCCGCCGCGATAGGTACCGCCACCGCCCTGACCCCGCTCGCCGCCACCGGCCTGGCACTCACCATGGCCGGCGCCGCCATCGTCCACGCCCGGCGCAAGGAGCACAGCGTCATCGGCATGAACGTCCTGCTGCTCATCCTCGCCGCCGTCGTGGCCTGGGGCCGCTTCGGGCCTTACCACTTCTGATCAACCGTCAACCCGTTTCGGGCAGTCAGATCCCTCCGGTCGATCTGAGACGTGCTCCACCCCAGCGTCGAAGGAGAACTCCTGGTCCATTCACGACCTCGCCACCGACCACACCCAAGGCAAGCTCGCCATCCACGTCACCCAGACCCGCCCAGATCCACGGTGCAACGCCGGCACGAGCTCCACACCGCACCGATCAAGGTTTTGAATAAAGCATCAGGAGGATAGCCATGGCCGATGAGACGGCAAACAAGGAGCTGGTACGGAAGGTGTTTTATGACATCTTCGTCAAGCATGACTTCAGTGCCTTCGACAAGTACTACGTCCAAGAAGGATTCGTCCAGCACAACCCTTACATGGGCAATGGGGTTGATGCCATCCGCGAGCTGGTAACGGGCCTGATGGAAGCAGGTTCCACCTATGAGCTCGGCTTCATCACCGCCGCCGAAGACATCGTTATGATCCACGGCCGCTTCACCGGCTACAAGGCAGGACCGGTGATCGTGACCGACATCTACCGCGTCAAGGACGGAAAGCTGGCAGAGCATTGGGACGTAATTCAGGACGAAGTGTCGGCTCCAGAGACCAAGAGCGGCAACAGCATGTTTGAGCCGGGCGCGTGAATATTCGCAACGGCCGTGAACGCGCCTCCACCTGAGTGAGCGTTTCGTTCCTGGTTGTCGAGGTCAGGGGGTGTGTCCAGCCAACCGTGTAACTCAGGTTGATTTGTACTACCGGCGGCCGATGGAGAGTCGGCCGTCGAAGGCGATCTCGAAGGCGTTCAGTGGGGCCCTCCAGCGGGTGGTCCAGCGCTTGCGGCCGGCCCCGGTGGGGTCCAGCGCCATGATGGCCGTGTAGACGCACTTCAACGCGGCCTGCTCGTTGGGGAAGTGGCCGCGGGCGCGGACGGCCTTGCGGATGCGGGCGTTGACGCTCTCGATCGCGTTGGTGGTGCAGACGACCCGGCGGATATCGGTGTCGAACCGGAGGAAGGGGACGAACTCGGCCCAGGCGTCCGACCACATCTTCACGATCGCCGGGTACTTGTCGCCCCAGGGCTCCTGGAACTCCAGGAACCGGTCCTCGGCCGCCTTCGCCGTGGGAGCGGTGTAGACCGGCTTGAGCGCCTTGGAGATCTTGTCCCAGTCCTGTCGGGCCGCGTAGCGGAAGCTCGCGCACATCAAGTGGACGACGCAGGTCTGCGTGATGGCCTGCGGCCAGACCGTCTCGATGGCGTCGGGCAGGCCCTTGAGGCCGTCGCAGACGACCATGCGCACATCGCTCACGCCGCGGTTCTTGATCTCGGTGAGGACCTGGAGCCAGTACTTGGCGCCCTCGCCGCCGTCGCCGGCCCACAGGCCGAGGATCTCGCGGGTGCCCTCGACGGTGACCGCGAGCGCGACGTAGATCGGGCGGTTCGCCACCTGACCGTCGCGGATCTTCACGTGGACGCAGTCGATGAAGATCACTGGGTAGGCCGGGTCGAGGGGCCGGCTCTGCCACTCGGCCATCCCGTCGATCACCTTGTCGGTGATGGTGGAAATGGTCTGCTTGGACACGCTCGCGCCGTAGACCTCGGCCAGGTGGGCGGAGATCTCACCGTGCGTCAGGCCCCGGGCGAGCTCGGCTTCATGCTGCGCGCGCAGCGGGCGGGAGACGTCCTCCTGACGCGCGCGTTCCTCGTTGCACCGTTCGACGACTGGGCTGGCACGGTGCACGACTGCGTTCCGACCAGCGAGTGGGATGTCCGCTAACGCTCTGGGACACGGCTCGGGTCCGGCCCCCAGCTGACCTGAGGCGTGATTGAGGAAATCCAGCCCGAAGGCCAACTTTGGCCGGACGCTGAACACCTTGACCCATGAGGGCCAGATTCATCCGGACACCCACGTCTGCCCGTCCGGATGAAGTTGTCCCGCACCTGGTCAGCGCGTTGCTACCTGACAACCTCATCCGGACGGGACAGGTGTCGTGGGCATCCCGGCTTCGGTTGAGGACGGGCTGTCGGAGGCAGTTCGTAGGGTGCCCGCGTGAACATCGATGATCTTTCTTGGCAGGCGCGCCACCATGGTGGCGTCTACCCGCGAATGGTGCGGACCCTCCTCGACCTGGGGCAGGTGGAACTGCTGGTCCGGGCGGCGCGGGAGCGTGGGGACTGGAACTGCGCGGAGGCGGCGGTCCGGGAGTTGTGCGCGGCCGGCGAGTTCGATCGGGCGCTGGCGCTGGTGGGCCCGTTCGCGGAGATCGGCTGGCGGCCCGCCGCGTGGGTCACCGCCGAGATCATGATCCACCAGGGCGAGGGTGACGAGGCGCTGGCGATGGTGCGCCCGGACGAGGCCGAGCTGGGCGACGGCCACGTGTGCGCCCGCTATGCCGAACTGCTGTCGAAGGCCGGACAGGTCGAGGAGGCTGTCGACGTGCTCACGCCCCACCTCGGGGAGTACTGGCTCCGCTCCCGCCTGGTCGAGATCACCGAGGGGCAGGGACGCGACGACCTGGTCCTGGACGTGCTCACGCGGGAGGCGAAGCGCATGGAGTCTGTCGAGAACGCGGCGTGCCAGCGGTGCGGTGAGTCCTGCGGGACGAGCCGGACCGACCGGTGGGACGTGCTGCTCCTGATCTCCCGGGTGCTGGAGCGGGCCGGGCGCCCGGACGAGGCCGTCGAGGTCTTGCGCGCCGAGAGGGCCTCTGGCCGGCGGCACCCCGTCAACTTCCCGGAGTACTACGCGGAGCTCCTCGCCCGGCAGGGCCTGATCGATGAGCTGGGGGCCCTCGCCGCCGAAGACCACCGTTCCGCTCTCGACGTGTACGCGAAGGCACTGGAGGACGCAGGGCGGGTGGACGAGGCGGAGACCGTGCTGCGCGACGGGATCGAGGCCCATGGCCATCCGAAGGACCGAGCGGCGCTGATGCGCCTCCTCGTCCGCCGGGGGAGGGTCGACGAAGCCGTCGAGACCGGCCGGCCCACCTACGAGTACTACGACTGCTGGAACTTCCTCCACTGGGCGCTTGAACTGCTCGTCGAAGACGGCCGGCCCGGCCGAGCACTCGAACTCCTGGACGGGATCACCGACGAATACGTCAAGGAGCACCTGGACCAGGTCCGCCACCTGCGGCTCTGGTTGCTGGGCGAGGCAGGCCGCTACAAGGAGGGCATCGCGGAGGCCACCGCCCTCAACGAGCGGGAGCCGGGCGAGTGGGACACCGCGCTGGCTCGGCTGCTGGAGCGGGACGGCCGGACAGAGGAAGCCCTCGCACTGCTTCGCTCCTCCACTCACTACTTGGTCCACCACGACTTGCCCGACATGCTGATCAGGCACGGCCGCCCGGCCGAGGCCCTCGACTCCATCCCCACGATCGCCGAGAAGCGCACGGCCGCCGAACGACGGGAGCGGGAGGCGGCGGAGCGGCGGGAACAGGACGATCCCTGGGCTCCTACGGGCGAGTTCAGCCTGGAGCCCCCGTTCTAGCCAGGGGCGCCGCGGTCAAACTTCGTTGAGAATCGTCAAACTTCGGTGAGACGGGACAGCTGGGCTGGGACGGCGGCATCCCAGCCCTCTCTCAGGGTGTCCGGTCCGGGCGTTTGCTGGGACGGTGCGGGATCGGGGCCGACCGACGGTCGAGGAGGGCACGGTCTTAGGTGGCGGCGCGTCCGGCGGCGACGGCCTGGTCGAGGCGGTCCGCGAACCGGGGCAGCTGGGTGACGGGGCAGCCGCCGGCGACCGAGCGGGGCATGGCGACCGCGATCGCCCCGACGGCCGCCAGGGCGAGGACCTCATGGACGGCGAGAGCGTCGTTGAGCAGGACGAACCCGTCGAGCACCCGAGTGGTCTGCGCGGGCACGCCGCCGCTCTCGTCGTCCTCGGCGTCCAGGTCCGGGCCGCAGGCGAGGACGGCAACGGCGAACTCGGCCAGGTACGGGTCGCCTACGCGCGGCCAGCTCGGACACCCACACGACGGCCCGCCCGGCTGCGCTCCGGGCCGCCTGGAGCACGGCGGCAAGCTCGGCAAGCTGCTGCGCCTCCAGCCGCTCATCCTCGGCCTGGTCGTCCAGGCCGCACTGCGCCTGGGCGGCACGGTGGGCGGCGAGGACCGCCCGCTCGACGGCGAACAGCGAGACCGTTGGATCGAAGTCGTCGTCGCGATGCTGGACGGGACGGCCAGGAAAGGGGAGGACGCTCATGACCGGCCCAACCGCAGGTCGGCCGAACACCAGCAGTCTGGTGGCCGAGGACCTGGTGGCGGCCGGCCACGATCCGCAGCATGCCCGCCCTGTCGGCCTCGTTCCCGCAGCCTACGAGCCCGTCGAGCCGACCTGCGGAACCTGGCATCCGCGCAGGACGCACAGGTTGGATCCGTGTGGCGCGGCTAAGCCCAACCACGCTGCCAATCCCGGTACTGGCGGGGCCGGTCGGGCCCCGGTCGTCGTGGGCGTGCGTCCAGTTGGCGGCGCAAACCCGCGTGCGGCTGGACGGGTGTAGTTCGACACCTGACTCCGGTGGCTTCCGCCCGAAGCGGTGCGCCTCCGGGTTGCATGGGCCTGCGCCTCGGCGCGGGGCGTGCCGGCGTCCTTCACGGCCCCGGACCCGACGAATGAAAGAGCACAATGGCAGAGCACGACCCTCGTCACCGCACTGGTCGCGGCCCTCTACTTCGCGGGCTCTCCGCAGCCGTGCTCGCAGTCGGCATGCTGGTGGCCTCAGCGGGACCCGGATACGGGACCGGCGCGGCCGCTCTGGCGCCCGGCACGCAGTTCACGCCGTTGACGGCGGCAGTGATGACCGAACCGACGCCGTTCGACGCCACGGACGGCAAGACGCACCTCTCGTACGAACTGCTCACCACGAGCGCACTGTCCAGCAGCACGCCGGTGCGGCTTGACCGTGTCGACGTCAAAGACGCCCGCACCCAACAGGTCATCGGCTCGCTGAGCGGGCAGGCGCTGGCCGAGGCCGCCAATCCGGTGGGCGACCCCCTGCCCGGTGCGGACGGGTACACCCCGCCGCCCCCGGCGCCGACGCCGACCGTCATCCAGGGCTCCCAGCAGTGGATCATCTGGCTCGACCTGGCGCTCGACCACGGCCGGGCGGCGCCCGAGGTCCTCGAACACCATCTCTCGGGTGCCATCCTGACCGCCTCCGGCCCCTCCGCGTTCGAGGAGACAGTGCAGGCCACCCCGACCGCCCGCACCGCGCCCTTGAACCTGAACCCGCCGGTCCTCCCCGGCACCTGGTACGCCAGCGAGTCGTGCTGTGGCAACACCCACCACCGGCGCGGCCTCGCCCCGATCAACGGCCGCTTCGGCGTGCCGCAGCGCTTCGCGATCGACTGGTACCGGGTCGGCGAGCAAGGGCAGGCCTGGGAAGGCGACCCCGCCCAGCTCACCAGCTACCTGAGCTACCGCCAGCCGGTCGCGGCCGCGGCCCGCGGCCGGGTGGTGGAGGTCCAGGACGGAATCCCGGACAACCCGCCGCCCCACACGCCGCCCATCCCGCCGATCGAGGACACCGTCGGCAACCACATCACCCTGGAAGTCGCACCGGGCCGCTACCTGCTCTACGGCCACCTGCAGCCCGGCTCGCTCAACGTCCGGGAGGGCGACTGCGTCGAACCCGGCCAGGTCCTCGCGCTGATCGGCAACAGCGGCAACTCCACCACCCCACACCTGCACTTCCAGGTGATGACCACGGCCGAGTTCTTCCCGACCGACAGCCCGCCGTTCACCTTCCGGCAGTTCCGCGTCCTCGGACAGGTCGAACCCCGGATCTGGGACGACAACTTGGGCCTGCAACCGACCGGCGTCCTGCCGATCACGCCCTCGCCGTACGAGGGCCCTCATCATGCGCAGTATCCGCTCGACCGCGAGGTGCTGGAGTTCTGACCCGACTCCGGCACGCCCCCCGGGCGGGCGCCGACAACACGGCGCCCGCCCGGACGCATCCTGTCGGGACGCATCGGGGCGGGCGCTGCACACCACACGCCATCGGCCACCGCACGCGTTTCGTCACACCCACCACTCCGTCGCACGGCAGGCCGTGAAACCTCACCCGATGGAGGAAGTGGGGCCGAAAGAACCCGTTCAAACAGCCGGCGCGAAGCGCCGCCGCAGGCGCCCTTGACCGGCCGGCACGGCCCGCACACTGCACGAGCGGGCGGCCCCGGCGGAGGACGGCGGGTCTTCAGCCGCTGGGGTGGCTGCCGGAAAGCCGGCCGGGCATGGGGTCGCGGCACCCAGGGGAGCCGTTCCCGCTGGAGAGGCGTGGGTTTGGGAGGACGACGAGACGGTCGATGTTCACGATCCACGCGTCGATGCCGTCCTCAATCATGGGCCAGTCGTTCTCGGAGCCGAGGACGGGCCATGGTTCCGGCTGTTGGTAACTGCAGGACCCCACCGCGGTGAGGTCTGGATGGTGTCCGGCGTCGGTGCCGTGCCGACGCCGGTCGCCGACGCCAGATGCTTCGACGGGTGGGTGCGGCGCTGGCGCTCAAACCACGATTGGCTCGAAGCTGAGAAGCCGTTGTCGTACCGCTCCTGGGGATTGTCGATCGAACTGGAGTCTCGTTCGAGCATGTCAGATAGTTCGTGTAAGTCTGTGATCTGGGAGGCTGGCCGGGGCTCGGCTGAGGGCTCGGGGCTGTCGCCCCCACTACGGCCGGGGCCCACCGGCCTCGGCCCGCGCCGGACGCGGGGCACCACACGGAGGTGTCGGCCTCAGGATGCGACCGGCTCCGGCCGGGACGCCTGGTCGATGTTCTCCTCGACCCAGTTGCGCAGGTGGTTGAGCGGGACGGCGGCGCTCTGGCCGAGCGGGGTGAGGGAGTACTCGACGTGCAGCGGGACGGCGGGGTAGACCGTGCGGTCGAGGATGCCGAAGTCTTCCAGGCGGCGCAGGGTCTGGGTGAGGACCTTGGGGCTGACGCCCTGGAGCTTGCGCTGGAGTTCTCCGAACCGCTGGGGGCCCTCTTCGAGGGCGCCGATGGCGAGGGCGGACCATTTGTTGGCGAGCAGGTCGAGCAGTGGGCGGCAGGGGCACTGGGCGGCGTAGACGTCGTGGTGCGAGTGCTGGCCGCTGGGGCAGGTGGTCGTCATGCTCACTCTCCTCACCAGGTCACTTCCTGATGGGAAGTAATAGACCTTGAAGGTAACTATACCCACGGGGATAGCGTCGTCGACGTCAACAGGAAGGCCTGGCAACGGCTTTCCGCAGAGTGCTCTTTCAGGAGATGACGCATGTCCGCAGACATGATGCGCGCGGTGGTCCAGGACACCTTCGGTGGCCCGGAGGTGCTGCGGGTCGAGCGGGTGCCGCGCCCGGTGCCGCTGCCGACCGAGGTGCTGGTGCGGGTGCACGCGGCCGGGATCAACCCGGTGGACTGGAAGACCCGCGGCGGCAGCGGCATGGCCGGCCTGCTGGGTGAGCCGCCGTTCACCCTCGGCTGGGACGTGTCAGGCGTGGTGGAGGAGGTCGGCTTCGGCGTGACCACGCTGAAGGCCGGCGACGAGGTGTACGGCATGCCGTGGTTCCCGCGCGTCGCGAACGCCTACGCCGAGTACGTGACCGCGCCGGCCCGGCAGTTCGCCCGCAAGCCGGCCACCCTCGACCACGTGCACGCCGCCGCCGTACCGCTGGCGGCGCTGACCGCCTGGCAGGCCGTCGTCGACACCGCCCACGTGCAGGCCGCCCAGCGCGTCTTGATTACGGCTGCGGCCGGTGGAGTGGGCCACTTCGCGGTCCAGTTCGCCCGCCACCTGGGCGCCCACGTGATCGCCACCGCCAGCGCCGCCCGCCACCCCTGGCTCAAGGAACTCGGCGCCAACGAGAGCATCGACTACACCACCACCCGGTTCGAGGACGTCATCAAGGACGTCGATGTCGTCATCGACCTGGTGGGCGACGCCCACGACAGCACCAGCACCCGCTCGCTGACGGTGCTGCGCCCCGGCGGCCTGCTGGTCGCGATCCCGGCCGGCGTCTCCCCGGAGCTGGCCCGGTCCGCCGAGGCGGCCGGTGTCCGGGTGACCCCGTTCCTGGTGGAGCCGGACGGTGCCGCGCTGACGGCGATTGCCGGGCTGATCGACGCCGGCGAGGTCGCTGTGGAGGTGGAGGAGACCTTCCCGCTGGAGCAGGCCGGCGTGGCCCACGCCCGCGGCGAGGCCGGCCGCACCCGCGGCAAGCTCGTCCTGTCCGTCACCAACTGAACCATCCTCGTGAGGAGTTCGGAGCAGCAGCATGTACTACGAGATCCGCCGCTACCAGGCGCAGCCCGGACGTCGCGAGGAGTGGGTGCGCTATATGGAGGACGTGGTCATCCCGTTCCAGGCCTCGCTGGGCATGGACATCACCGCCTCCTTCGTCGACGCCCAGGACGAGGACGGCTATGTGTGGATCCGCCGGTTCGAGGACGAGGCCCAGAGCGCGGCCCTGTACGCGGCGGTCTACCAGCACGACCGCTGGAAGAACGAGATCGGCCCGGTCGTCTACGGCCTGCTGATCCCCGAGAGGTCCGTCGTCACCCGCGTCACCCCCACGCCCGCCTCACCGCTGCGGTGACCCGGCTGCGATCCCGCATCCGTCACGGCGCGCCTTTCCTCACTGCCGAGGTCGCGCTCGACAAGGCCTGGACCGCGGCCTCGTTCCACACCTATGGGGTGGTGGTGGGTGTGCGGGTTGGGGTGGTGATGAGCTGGTCGTGGACACGCCTCGTGGCCTGTTCATGCGCCGAATACCTGATGCTCTGCCGTTGCCGGCCGGTGTCGAGCAGGGGCCCGGGGCCGAGCTGGCCACGCACGCGGCTGCCGCTACGTGGGGGCTGCCGGACCTCGTGTTCGTGCCCGCTCTCGCCCAGAAGGTTCTGGCAGGCGCGAGCTCGGCGACCGGCTGCTGCTCGCAGGCCAACGCGCAGCCGTGGTCCAGGTCAAGAGCCGTACCGTCGACCCCAAGGCCGACGACGCTCGGGCGAGGCGGCCAGCTGGTCTTCGACCCAGGCTTCGCCCAACCGAGCCAGCTGACGACACCGAAAACGAGGCATGATTCCCGGCCCGCTCGTGGTCGCAGTCGTGGACGGTCGAAGTACACGTCAGCTGACCCGAAGACCCACCGCCAGGGTCAGTTCAAGGACCCGGTGTGGCGATGCGAGATCCGGAAACAGCTCCCGCAGCTGCGACATCCGGTACCGGACTGTCTGAGGATGGACGAACAACGCCGCCGCCACCTCGTCCCGCCTGCCCTGGTGCAGCAGCCACGCCCGCAACGTCTCCTCCAGCCGCCGTGCGGTCGCGACAGGCACGGTCCGCAACGGCGCGAGGGCTCGGGCACGCAGGTCTGCGAACGCGTCCACGTCGGCGCTCAGCACCAGCTCGGGCAAGTGGTCCTCGGTGTCGCGAATATCGGAGGAGAGGGAACGCGCGCGTACGGCTCGTGCGTACGAGGTGGACGCACGAGTCCATGGCCGTGCCGGGCCGACCACGGCGGTGCGGTCGGTCAGCTGCCGCAAGAGGTGTGATCGGTCGGCATCGGGGACGAGCAGCACACCGGTGGCGTCCGGCAGATCGTCGAGGACGAGAGTGCCCGGGTCGAGCACGCGGTAGGCAGGCCGGGCCTGGGCGGCGGGCAGCAGGACCGCGGTCAGCGAAACCGGGGGCTGCCACCCGGCCCGTTGAGCAGAGGCCAGCAGCACGTCCGGGCTCGCGCCGGCGAGGAGGTCGCGGGCCAGGTGTTCCAGGTGGCGCTCGTGGGCCCTGCCTCGGGCGGCCAGTTCGTCGGCATGGCCCGCGGCGCTCGCGGCGGAGAGCTCGTCGATGTAGGCGAAGGTCAGCTCGGCGAACTTGGCGACCTCGGCGGCGGGCAGACCTGCGGGTACGGCACCTGCTGCCAGGCATCGCCAGGCCACGCGGGCGCCGACGCGGTAGGCGCTGAGCAGGGCGTCCATCGAACGGCCGTCGCGCACCTCGCCGCGGCCCAGCTCGTAGGCTGCGTCACCGGCGTCGCCACCCGTGGCGTTCCCGCTCGCGAGGTCCAGGTAGTGCCCCAGGGCGGTGCGGACGGCTCGGCGGATGGTGCCGCCCATGCGGCCCGACAGGGCGTTGGCGTAGGGAGGGACCTCGTCAATGATCGCCTGGACGACCTCGTCGGCGGTGGCCGTCAGCGCGGCCCGAAGCGCGGTGACCGTCGTCTCATCCAGGACCAGTTCGCTGGCCCTCCGGATTGCATGGCTCACGTTTTTGTTCCCTGCGAACAATTCAGCCGACTAGATTTACGTCCTACGGTCAGGACTTTACGCCCCAAGGCGCAGCAAGCTGGAGTCATGACGAGTGCAGCCCTCCGCAGCAGGGCATGGAAACTGCTGGAGATGGTCACGACGCCGCTGCTGCCGTCGGACTACCTCGACCTGGTCAGCCCGCTGCGTGCGGGCGCCGACCTGCGTGGGCGCATCGAGGCCGTGCAGCCCGAAACGGGTGACGCCGCGACCATCGTGATCCGGCCGGGACGGGGCTGGCGCGGCCACACCGCCGGTCAGTACGTGCGGATCGGGGTCGACGTCGACGGGAGGCGCCTGTGGCGTGCCTACTCCATCACCTCACCGACAAACCGCCAGGACGGCCGCATCACGATCACCGTGAAGGCGATCCCGGACGGCCAGGTCAGCAACCACCTCGTCCACAGGTCGACACCGGGCACGCTGATCCAGCTCGATCAGCCGACCGGTGACTTCGTGCTGCCGCAGGCCAAGCCCGCCAAGGTGCTCTACCTGACGGCCGGCAGCGGCATCACGCCCGTGATGGGCATGCTGCGCGACACCGAGTTCGACGACGTCGTCATGGTCCACTGCGCGCCACGGCCGCAGGACGTGCTCTTCCGCAACGAACTGCACGACCTGGTCGCGGACAAGAAGCTGCGCCTCACCGAGGTGCACACCGCCACGGACGGCAGGCTCGACCTCGCCCGTCTCGGCGAACTCGTGCCCGACTGGGCCGAGCGCGAGACCTGGGCCTGCGGGCCCGCGGGCCTGCTCGACGCCGCGGAGGAGCACTGGACCGAGCACGGCGTCCAGGAGCGCCTGCACACCGAACGGTTCCGCCCCCGCATCGTCGTCGTCGCCGGCGACGGCGGCGGTGAGGTCACGTTCAGCGCCACCGGCAAGGCCGTCGAGGCGGACGGCGACACGCCGTTGCTGGACATCGGCGAGGAAGCCGGCGTGCTCATGCCTTCCGGGTGCCGCATGGGCATCTGCTTCGGCTGTGTCACGCCGCTCAAGGCGGGCGCCGTCCGCGACCTGCGCACCGGCGAGATCACCGAGGCCGAGCCGGGCGTCCTCATCCAGACCTGCGTGTCCGCCGCGGCGGGCCCCTGCGACATCGAACGGTAGAAGCACCTTGACCGCCATCGACCCCACCGCCCACCTGACCGCGGAGCAGATCGAGGAGCTCGGCCGCGAGCTGGACGCGATCCGCGACGAGGTGATCGCGAGCCGCGGCGAGAAAGACGCCGCCTACATCCGCAAGGTCATCTCGGCGCAGCGCAAGCTCGAGCTGGCCAGCAGGGGCGTGCTGCTGTTCTCGATCTTCCCGCCCGCGTGGCTGCTCGGCACCGCCGGCCTGTCCGTGGCGAAGATCATGGACAACATGGAGATCGGCCACAACGTCCTGCACGGCCAGTGGGACTGGATGCGGGACCCGAAGATCCACTCCACCACCTGGGAGTGGGACCACGTCTCGCCGTCCGAGCAGTGGAAGCACTCGCACAACGAGCTGCACCACACGTACACCAACGTCATCGGCAAGGACAACGACCTCGGCTACGGCATCATGCGCGTCGACGAGGACCAGAAGTGGCACCCGCTCCACCTCGGCCAGCCGCTGTGGAACTTCGTCAACGCCTGCTTCTTCGAGTACGGCATCGCAGCGTACGACCTCGAACTCGGCAAGAACCTGCACAAGAGCCGCCGCAAGAACCCGGAGTTCCGCGCGCGGGCCAAGGCCGTGGGCCGCAAGATCCGCAAGCAGGCGCTCAAGGACTACGTGATCCACCCGCTGCTGTCGGGCCCGTCGTTCCTCACCACGCTCGCCGCCACGTTCACCGCGAACCTGGTCCGCAACATCTGGTCCCACTCGGTGATCATGTGCGGGCACTTCCCCGAGGGCGTACAGGTCTTCGAGCGCCAGTCGATCAAGGGCGAGACACGCGGCCAGTGGTACCTGCGCCAGATGATGGGCTCGGCGAACATCAGCGGCAGCAGGGCCATGCACTTCATGACCGGCAACCTGTCTCACCAGATCGAGCACCACCTGTTCCCGGACCTGCCGAGCAACCGGTACGCCGAAGTCGCGGTGAAGGTGCGCGCGCTGTTCGAAAAGTACGAGCTGGAGTACGTCACCGGGCCGCTGCCCAAGCAGGTGTTCTCCGCGTGGCGCAAGGTCTTCCGGCTCTCGCTGCCGAACAAGAAGCCCAAGGTCAAGACACCGGCCTGCGAGAAGGAGCTCGTCGCGGCCTGATTCCCGGTACTGGTTCGCCGGGTGACGACATCCGCACGGGAGCCCTCGCCGCGCTCGACCGCCCGCAGACCAGGTCGGCCGAGACAGCAGCCCAACACGCCGTTGACGTGCTCGGGTAGTGCGGCGGTGTCCAGGCTGGGGGCCAGTGGTGGTGGCAGTGGGTTTTCCGCAGTTCTGCTGAGAGCCCTGTATGTGCCTCACAAGCGGGTTGCCGGGCCTGCTGCCGAGGCGGCGTCGGAGGTCGCTGAGTGCCCGGACCGCGTCCAGGCCCGGGAGTGTGTGCGGCTATGTCTTCTCCGGTGTGTTGTCGGGGAGCCTGTGGCCTTGGGCGTGGAGCCAGCGCCGGATTGACTCCGTGTGGCGGACGGCTGTTGCGTGCAGGGCTGGACCGGTCTTCGCGGCGGCGGTCTCGCGACCGATTCGGGCGGCGTCCTGTTCGGCCGCCTCGACGACGGCGCTCGCGACCCAGTTGTCGAGGACACCGTCGTTCCTCCACCGGGTGAGCCGGTTGCGCGCGGCCCGGTGGGCGGCCTGGGCTTCGGCCGCCTTCGTCTGTTGAGCGGCCCGCTCCCAGTACCGCGTGCGGTTGGTGAGGTATGCGTCGATGGCACTGCGGGCCATGGCCTCGTCCCGTTCGGGATCGTGCTGAGGGCTCGTCATGCGGGAAGAATAAGAGAGCGTCGATGGGTCGGCTCGCTGCCCGCTTCGGCGGGCACGGCCGGCGAGGGGCAAGCGCGCGCAGCGGGGGATCTGCCTCGTCGAGCCGGACCAGGACGCCGCCTCCGGGGGCATGCCGATTGGCGCGGGCACTGGGGCCCGGGAGGCGAACGCCGTGCTGCGCCCCTGCTGGACCTGCAAGGGCCTGCTGGGCGGCCCTGAGGGCTCGAACCGGGAATCGCGGACCCGGTCGCCAAGGAGAAGGCCGGCGAACCGGTCACCGTGTACGCCACCTACACCTCGCTGGAGCGGATCGTCCAGGCCCACCGCGACTTCGGCCTGCCGGCCTGGGACCTCGTCGTGATCGACGAGGCCCACCGCACGGCCGGTTCGGAGGGCAAGGCGTGGGCCGCCGTCCACCACGACGCGGACGTACCCGCGCTGCGCCGCCTCTACTTCACCGCCACGCCCAGGATCGCCGACTACCGGGTGCTCGTGCCGGTGGTCACCGACGAGGACCTGCGCGAGCTGCTGAACCTCCCCGCCGTCGCCGACCTGCGCTCCCAGCGCTCCAACGAGGAGCTGCTGCGCCTGGCCCTGCAGATCGCGGTGCTGCGCGCGGTCGCCGACCTCGGTCTGCGCCGCGTGATCACGTTCCACTCCCGGGTCAGCAGCCGGGATGACCCTGGAGCACTCCAGCAGGCCCTGCACCGGGAGCGGCAGCGCGCCGCCGTTTACCTCGCCGCCTGTGCTTAAGGGGCGGCGTTCGTGAACGCGCTGCGCCAGGTCGTGCGCGGGGGCCGGGGTGGTGCTTTCGCGTTGGCGTCGGCGCCACCCCGTCGGCGAATGGCGCCCGTGCCTGCGCCCGCCGGTGTGTACGCCGGTCGGGCGGCCGCGCCTGGCGCCCGAGGACCTCGGCGCCAGGCGCGGCCGCCCGGTGCGGTGGCTGTTCACACCGCCGGCCCTGTCAGGGGGTCACGATGCCGATCTGGCTCGCGGCGTTCTCGGCGAACCACAGGTTGCCGTCGGATCCGGTGGCGATGTCCACGGGGGCCGCGTCGGAGGTCGGGATCGCCACCTCGGTGATCGTTCCCGAGGTCGTGATCCGGCCGATGTCGTTGCCGGCGTTCTCGGTGAACCACAGGGCGCCGTCCGGTCCGGTGGTGATGCCCCACGGGAACGGGAAGACGGAATCCGTGAGGCCGTAGCCGGTGAACGAGGCCGCCGTGGTGACCTTTCCGATCTCTGCGGCGCCGGCGTCGGTGAACCACAGGTTGCCGTCCGGCCCGGCGGTGATGCCCACGGGCAGCGAGTCGAGCGAGGGGACCGCGTACTCGGTGACGGACCCGCTGGTGGTGATCTGGCCGATGCTCCCGGTCAGCACCTCGGTGAACCACAGGTTGCCGTCCGAGCCGGCGGTGATGCCCAGCGGGTAGGCGCCGGAGGTGGGGAGCGCGAACTCGGTGACCGTGCCGCCGGTGGTGATCCGGCCGATCTTGTCGACGCCGGGCTCCGCGAACCACAGGTTGCCGTCCGGTCCGGCGGTGATGCCCCACGGGTAGGCGCCGGAGGTGGGGAGCGCGAACTCGGTGACCGTGCCGCCGGTGGTGATCCGGCCGATCTTGTCGACGTTCGACTCGGTGAACCACAGGGCGCCGTCGGGCCCGGTGACGATCCCGGCCGGCCCGGCGTTGGTGGTGGTCACCGCGTACTCGGTGAACGTGCCGCCCGTGGTGACCCGTCCGACCGCGTTCGCGGAGTTCTCGGTGAACCACAGGGCTCCGTCCGGCCCCGCGGTGATGCCGACCGGCGAGGAGTTGGCGGTCGGTGTCGCCAACTCGCTGATGGTGGGGGTCAGGAGGGGCTGCGCCGCAGCCGCCCGGGGGTGCCTGCCCGCGAGGCAGCCGATGAGCCCCGCGGGGCCCCGGTGCCGGACGCAGGACTTCACCCATCGGTTCAGGGATCCGTGGGGGTGGTGCGGGGCGGCCCCGAAGGCGGTGGCGCTCGGCGCCGCGAGAGCGGCCGTCAGGGCCAGGACGACGAGGACACGGTGGAGCCGCCTCGGGCGGCCAGGACGGTGGAGCATGGGGCACCTTCCTGAAGGGACGCGGTGGGAGCCGGAGCGCCGACACGCGGATCGGGATGACGTTGCGTTTGCGATATCGCGATGCACACGTACACTCCCCATCGAATCCTCGACAAAACAGAGGGAATTGGGGAATTTTGCGAGCACTCGTGGGGAATTTGATCGAGCACATCTCATGTCGCTACGGCCACGGGCACGGCGGGCCGATTGTCGACGGTTATTCACAACCGTTCTGACCTGGCCAGATGACCCGTGCCGGCGGCCTCGTTCGACCGGGCGGAGGAATCGCGTTTCAGATCTGTGCGTGTACGGATACTGATGATTCCGCTGGGATCCCCGGAGCGGTTCGCTGCTGCTCCGGGCTTCGGACGAAAGAGGAGAGTCCATGCGCATCCGATATTCCGTCGCCGCCGGAGCCGCGATAGTCGTCGCCACGGCCGGAGTGGCCGTCGCCGCGCCGGGCGACACGACGGTCACGTTCTCCGTGTCGGGCGGTTCGTTGGCGGTCTCGGTCCCCTCCGGCCCGGTGGGCCTGGGCAGCGGGCTGCCGGGGAACCCCGTCAGCGGACAACTGGGCAACGTCACGGTCACCGACGCCCGGGCCCTGCTCACGGCGTCCTGGACCGCGTCCGTGATCTCCGGGAACTTCACGACCGGCGGGGCCACGAGCGCGGAGACGGTTCCGGCCAGCGCGGTCTCCTACTGGTCGGGAACCGCGACTTCCACCACCGGTACGGGCACCTTCGTACCCGGCCAGGCCTCCGTGGGCCAGGCCCAGACCCTCAACGTCAGCCGCACCGCTTACAGCCTCACGGCGGGCGTCGGCAACAACTCCGCCACGTGGAACCCCACGCTCATCGTCGCGATCCCCTCCGGTGCGGTGAACGGCTCCTACACCGGGACGGTGACACATTCGGTCGCGTAGCCAGGCCGGCCTGTGGTGCACGACCGCGGCGGTGCTCGCGCTGGCTTGCAGCGCGAGCACC
>NZ_JBEOSA010000063.1:0-56329 GCF_040302625.1 Kitasatospora sp. NPDC097643
CGCCGGCGCCGCGCGGCCTGCCCCAGATCGAGGTCACCTTCGACATCGACGCCAACGGCATCATGCACGTCGGCGCCAAGGACCTCGGCACCGGCAAGGAGCAGCGGATGACCGTCACCGGTGGCTCCGCGCTGCCGAAGGACGACATCGAGCGCATGATGCGCGAGGCCGAGCAGTACGCCGAGGACGACCACAAGCGCCGCGAGGCCGTGGAGACCCGCAACTCCGCCGAGCAGCTCGTCTACTCGACCGAGAAGTTCATCGCGGACAACGCCGAGAAGCTGCCGGCCGAGGTCAAGACCGAGGTCGAGACCGCCATCGGCGAGCTCAAGGAGGCCCTGAAGGGCGAGGACATCGCGAAGATCCGCGAGGCCTCGGAGAAGGTCTCCACCACCGCCCAGAAGCTCGGCCAGGCGCTCTACGCCAACGCCGACGCCGCCGGTGCCGCCCCGGCCGGTGACGCCGCCGGTGCCACCGGTGCCAAGGACGACGACGTCGTCGACGCCGAGATCGTGGACGACGAGAAGCCCAAGGGCGGTGCGGCATGACGGACAAGCCGCAGGGCGGCAAGCCCGGCGACGACTCCGCCGCCGAGGAGGCCGTGATCAAGGCGGCCGAGGAGGCCGCCGCCGGTGGTGCCGACGCGGCCTCGTCCTCCGAGGAGCTGGCCGCGGCCAAGCGCGAGGCCGCCGAGCGCACCGCCGACCTCCAGCGCCTGCAGGCCGAGTACCAGAACTACCGCAAGCGGGTCGAGCGCGACCGGCTGACCGTCCGCGAGATCGCGGTCTCCAACATCCTGGAGTCCCTGATCCCGGTGCTGGACGACATCGGCCGCGCCCGCGAGCACGGCGAGGTCACCGGCGGCTTCAAGTCCGTCGCCGAGTCCCTGGAGACGGTCGTCGCCAAGCTGGGCCTCCAGCAGTTCGGCAAGGAGGGCGAGCCCTTCGACCCGACCATGCACGAGGCGCTGATGCACAGCTACTCCTCGGACGTCACCGAGGACACCTGTGTGCAGATCCTCCAGCCCGGCTACCGGATCGGCGAGCGGATCATCCGCCCGGCGATGGTCGCCGTCGCGGAGCCCCAGCCGGGCACCCAGACCGCGGGCTCCCCGGACACCGCCGACCAGGCCAAGTCCGGCGACGCGGACAAGACCGACGGTGGCTCGGACAGCTGACCACCCGTGACAGCTGACAACCAGTGCGCTGCGGAGTCGTACGCCGGCAACAACACCGGCCGGCTCCGCAGCGCGCTGTCAGCAGCCCCTTCCGGCCGGGCTGTTGACAGCGCAGTGACGATGGACATCGGGAGGTGGCGGGAGCCGTGAGTGGCAAGGACTACGTGGAAAAGGACTACTACAAGGTCCTCGGCGTGCCCAAGGACGCCACTGCCACCGAGATCAAGAAGACGTACCGCAAGCTCGCGCGCGAGTTCCACCCCGACGCGAACAAGGGCGACGCCAAGGCCGAGGAACGCTTCAAGGACATCTCCGAGGCGTACGACGTCCTCTCCGACGAGAAGCGCCGCAAGGAGTACGACGAGGCCCGCAGCCTCTTCGCCAACGGCGGCTTCCGGGCCGGTGGCCCCGGCGCCGGCAACTACAGCTTCGACTTCGGTGACCTGTTCAGCGGCAGCCAGGGCGGCGGCGGGGGCGGCGGCCTCGGCGACGTCTTCGGCGGCCTCTTCAACCGCACCGGCACCCGGCAGGCCCAGCCCCGGCGCGGCGCCGACGTCGAGACCGAGGTGACGCTCTCCTTCGAGGAGGCCGTCGACGGCGCGACCGTCCCGCTGCGGATGACCAGCCAGGCCCCCTGCCGCAGCTGCAACGGCACCGGCGCCAAGTCCGGCACCACCCCGCGGGTCTGCCCGACCTGCGTCGGCGCCGGCACCGTCAGCCGCGGCCAGGGCGCGTTCGCGCTCTCCGAGCCCTGCAAGGACTGTCGCGGCCGCGGCATGATCGTCGACGACCCCTGCACCGACTGCCACGGCAGCGGCCGGGCCAGCTCCGCCCGCACCATGCAGGTCCGCATCCCGGCCGGCGTCCAGGACGCCCAGCGCATCCGGCTCAAGGGCAAGGGCGCCCAGGGCGAACGCGGCGGCCAGCCCGGCGACCTCTACGTCACCGTGCACGTCGACCCGCACCCCGTCTTCGGGCGCAAGGGCGACAACCTCACCGTCACCGTCCCGGTCACCTTCCCCGAAGCGGCCCTCGGCGGCACCATCGAGGTGCCCACGCTCAACGGCCCCGCCGTCAAGCTCAAGCTGCCCCCGGGCAGCGCCAACGGCCTCACCATGCGCGCCCGCGGCAAGGGCGCCACCCGCAAGGACGGCACCCGCGGCGACCTCCTCGTCACCGTCGAGGTCGTGGTGCCCCAGCACGTCACCGGCGACGCGCTGAACGCCCTGGAGCAGTACCGCGAGGCCACCGCCTCCGACGACCCGCGAGCCGCCCTCTTCCGGGCGGCGAAGGGAGCGTGACGACCAGATGTCCCCGATGAATCCGATGAACCCGGACGGCTCCGGCGGCGTCGGCGGCCCGATCGGCCCCGGCATCGGCGAGGGCCTGCCCGGCGACGGCCGCCGCCCCCGGCGCCCCTCGGCCCCGCCGCAGTACGTCCTCACCGAGGACACCCCGGTGTACGTCATCTCCGTCGCCGCCGAGCTCTCCGGCCTGCACCCGCAGACCCTGCGCCAGTACGACCGCCTCGGCCTGGTCAGCCCCGACCGCACCGCCGGCCGAGGCCGCCGCTACTCCGCCCGCGACATCCAGCAGTTGCGCGAGGTCCAGCGGCTCTCCCAGGACGAGGGCATCAACCTGGCCGGCATCAAGCGGATCATCGAACTGGAGAACCAGGTCGCCGCCCTCCAGTCCCGGATCACCGAACTGGTCGACTCCCTCGAAGGCGCCGCCACCGCCCTCCAGCAACGCGAAGCCGCCGTGCACGCCTCCTACCGCCGCGACCTCGTTCCCTACCAGCCCCCCACCCCCCAATCCAGCGCCCTGGTGGTCTGGCGCCCCAAGCGCTGACTTGTCCATTGCACAATCACCACGGCCGCCGGCTCCTCCTGTTCGGGGGGTGCCGGCGGCTCCGTTCCGGGTGAGAGAGTTCAGCCACATGTCCTCGTCCAGCGACTCACCAGGTCTGGCATGCTGAACCGTGATTCAGCGTCGGCACTGCTGGGACGCAGGCATCACGGTAACGGCAAGGAGCCGCAGGTGAGTGAACGAGAGCAGCCCATTGCCGCCGGCTTGACCGTCCTCTCGGCCGAAGCGCGAGCGCTCTATCTGGCCGTCATCCGACGGGACGGTCACCTGCCGCTGGGCTCCGATCTCGATCAGACCGATTCTGCACGGGACGAGTTGGTGAGGATTGGCCTTCTCATACCCGACACCGACGATCCCGACGTTTTCATAGCCGCCGATCCCACTCAACTCTCGGCCAGCCTCAGCCATTCCTGGCAGCGTCAGGCGCTGGAGCTTCTGTCGCGCGCGGTATCCCTCCCTTCCGAACTGCAGGAGCTCGCGCAGGAATTCCACGCTCCGAAACAGGAGGGAGGGTCGATCGAGTATGTGCGAGGAAAGGCTCTTATTCATCAGCGGGTACAGCAGTGCCGGTCGTCAGGCATGGAGGAGGCCCTGGCATTGCAACCCGGTGGCCCGCGGCCACCGGACGTCCTCGCCGTAATGATCGAGCAGGATCTGAACACGCTCCGCAGCGGCACAAGGATGCGGACGATCTACCACGCCAGCACCCGCTACCACCAGCCGACGCGGGATTATGTGGCCAGACTTGCCCAGGCCGGAGGCCAGTACCGGACCCTCGACGAGCCTTACACGCGGCTCATAGTGATGGACCGACGCGTGGCCGTGATCCCGATCGTCGACGACATGAGCCTCGCGGCCTTCATCTACGATCCCGCAATCATCGGCTACCTCGTCGAGGAGGTGTTCGAGCGGTGCTGGGGTCGCGCGCTGGAATTCGAAGGCGATCGCATAGTGCCGCAGCAGGTGGTGTCCCGCCTGCGCCAAACGATTATTGACCAGATGCTCGAAGGCACCAACCACCGGGTCATCGCACGACGCCTGGGAATCAGCGAGCGAACATTGGCGCGGCATATAGCTGAAATGCGAGACGACTACAAGGTCGACTCGCTCTTCCAGCTCGGATACGTTCTCGGCCGAAAGGCTCAGGAGCCCGCCGACTGAGTCACGGCCCGCTACCGGCGGGCCGGCTCATGCTACGGATCGCCCGGCATACGGCCAGACTCATACGACCGGGTTCAGGTCCAGGCAAGGTCATCCGCAAGGGTCTTGGCAGCCGCGGGGGCAGCTGTCACGTGAGAGTCGGCGGCATTTGCGAGAGAGCCGCCACCAAGAACAGCAGCCGCGACGGCCAACGAGAGCACAACCTTGCGGACAAATCGACGCATGTTAGGCATGCCTCCACTCCCTCCCTCGGGAATCGCCACTAGAAGTGTCAAGCAGGATAACGGGACACATAGTGCCGCACGAGAGGGAGGCTGTCACCTGACCCGGTGTGTGGGATGTGCGTCATCTCCCTGCCAGTCATCCAGATGACACAGGCCAACCCTGGACGCGACGCCACCCCGCGATGGACGATCAGTTCGCTCCCGATGGTCCGACAGGGCACCACACCTGCCAATGTACCGTCAAATGTTAAGCCGGTTCGTCAGCAACATCCCTTCTTAGAGCAGCCAACAACCAACGCATCGCCGACGCTCACTCCCCCGGTCGGCCTTCCCCCGGAGTCGACATGACCGAGCCCTACCTGCGTCACCATGACAGCCAGGCCCCCGAGGGCCGGCGTGCACGTGTGTTTCTGGCCGCGCCGTTGATGCGGCTGACCGGGCCGGCGGACAGTGTGGTGACGCTCGCCAGCCGGACGCGGCTGACGACGCTTCGCACCACGCTGCTGCGCAGCGGTGCCGCCGTGTACAGCGCGCACCACAGCGATGCCTGGACCGTCGCCGGGCGGGCGCCGGAGCCGCGGGTTCCGTCCGACTTCCGGGCGTTGCAGTCCGCCGACCTGGTGTTCGCCTACGTCGGGGCGCCGCTGTCGGCCGGGGTGAGCCTGGAGTTGGGGTGGGCGTCGGCGCTGCGGAAGCCGATCGTCCTGCTCGTCGACGAGGCCATCACGCACAACCCGCTGATCGCCACCATCGAGCAGGTCGCCCCCGTCCTGCCGCTGGTCTTCGACGACACCTGGTCGCAGGAGGCCCTCAACCACACCGTGGAGACCGCACTCGACTGGGCCGGCATGGCGCTGTCGCTGCGCGAGGGTTTCTGGACCGCCCCCGGTGAGCAGTTCAACGTCCCCCGACAGCAGCCCCCCGTCGCCGGCCGCGCCGGGTTCTGGCCGACCGGTGCCGCCACCGGCTGAGCAGCGGTCAGTCGTCACCGGATTCCCCCGTCCCGGCGCCCGCACCGGCCGGCCCACGCGAGTGGCGATCGCCCGCTGCGTGAGCCCTTGCGCCAGCAGGCGTCCGACGTGGTCGTGGACGGCCGGGTCGGTGGAGCCGGCCGCCAGGGCCGCCCAGTTCACGCCCTCGGCCTGCTGCCACTGCTGCTCGAACACCCCGATCTGCTGCCGGATCACGGCGAGGTGGAGCTCGCGGGCGGCGGCGTCCGGGAGGGCGACGGCCAGCAGGTCGGACGGGGTGGTGCGGGGCTCAGGCATCGCGGGCTCCTCGCATCTGCCAGCCGAGTTGGAAGAGGGTTTCGGCGTCGTACCGCTCCCGCAGGCGGGCGATGTGGGCGGCCACGGTGCGTTCGCTCAGGCCCAGGCGGGTGGCGATCGTTCGTTGGGTGAGGCCTTTCGCCAGGAGGCGTCCGATCTGGTCGTGGATGGTCTGCTCAGTGGAACGGGCGCCGAGCTCCACCCAGTTCACGCCTTCGGCGAGTTCCCAGTAGCGCTGGAAGACCTCGGTCAGGAAGGCGACCGTGGCCGAGTCCTCGACGAAGGCGGCGCTGCTGGAGTCCGCTGCCGCCGGGATGACCGCGATCGTACGGTCGAAGATCATCATGTGGGAGAACGGGAACGGCAGGACGCGGATGGCACAGCCGACGGCTGTCATCCTGGCCGCGAGCTCGACCGTGGGGCCGTCGAGCTTGGCGGACGCCTCGTAGAGCGTGCGCATCACTCCGCCGTTGGCCGTGAAGCGGCGGGCGTGCTCGAAGATGTCGTCGACGGCGGCGGCCGGGCGGGCGCCGCCCGGCTGGGCGGTCAGGGCCTCCTGGTGGAACTCCTCGGTAAGTTGGGAGATCCGGTGCCGGATGTTCTGCTTGCCCTCGACGATGCTGGTGGTGCCGGTGCGGTCGTGGCGCCGGGGGGCGGTGTCGTAGGCGGCGGTGAGGTCACCGAGGAGGTCGGGCAGCGCCTCGGCCTGCATCAGCAGCCGGGTGCCGGCCGACCGCAGGTCGGCGCCGATGCGGGCGGTGACCGAGCGCGGGTTGACCGCGCTCAGGAAGCCTTCCGACAGGTAGGGCTTCAGCAGACCGAGGTCGAGCAAAGACTGGACCGCCTCCGCGTCCTCGGCCGGGATCTCCGCCGTGCGGATGCGGCCCCCCTCGCGCAGGATCGCCCGGTAGAGCTCGCGGGCGGCGGGGTCGGGGAGGGGAGTGGTGGGGCCGGGTTCATCGGTCATCGCGGGCGCCTCGCATCAGCCAGCCGAGCTGGAAGAGGGTCTGGGCGCCGTAGCGGTCGCGCAGGCGGGCGATGTGGGCGGCGACGGTGCGTTCGCTGAGGCCGAGGCGGGTGGCGACGGCGCGTTGGGTGAGGCCGCGGGCGAGCAGGCGGCCGACCCGGTCGGGGGCGCTGCGGGTGGGGCCGGCGCCGAGGGCGGCGGCGGCTTCGGTGGTGTCGGCGCGGGCCCAGTCGCGTTCGAAGGCGGCGACCAGGTAGGTGATGGCGGCGGGGTCGGTGATGAAGGCGGCGGTGCTGTTGTCGTCGTTGGCGGAGATCACGGCGACGCTGCGGTCGAAGACGATGAGCCGCTGGAACGGTTCGTCGAGGACGCGGATGTGGGAGCCGTACCGGGTGACCTCCGCGGCGTAGGCGAGGGCGGGGGCGTCGGCGAGGGCGACGGGCTGGTAGATGGTGCGCAGGGAGCAGCCGCGCTGGAGGAGTTGGATGTCCTGGGGCAGGGCCATCTGGAGGGCGTCGGCGGGGCGGTGGCCGGGTTGGGCGGTGAGAACCTCGGTGCGGCAGTCGGAGACGAGCTGGGAGATCCGCAGCCGGATGTGGACCTGGCCCTCGACGTAGACGGCGCCGCCGGGGCCGCCGGAGGGGCGGGGCATGGCGTCGTAGGCGCGGGTGAGGCCGTCGAGGGCGCCCGGGAGGCTCTCCGCGCGGACCAGCAACCGGGTGGCCTCGCTGCGGAGTTCGGCGCCGAGGCGGTCGCTGACGGAGCGCGGGCTGACGGCGGTGTAGCAGTGGTCCATCGGGTTGGCCATCAGCAGGCCGATGTCGATGAGCTGCTGGAGCGCGCCCTGGTCGATCGCGTGCAGGTCGGTGAACGGGATGCGGCCGCCGCCGGCCAGGATGTCGAGGTACAGCTGCCGGGCCGACTCGTCGGGTTCCTCGCCCGCGGGCTGTGCCTGGTGCGGCGCGACCGCCGGTTCCGCCGTCACGTCGAAACTCTCCCTGCCGGACGCCTCTCCGATGTTCCCGGCCCGGTGATCATGGGGCCTGGCGGCCACGCTACCGGGCGGCCGGCGGGCCCCCGGGGCCGGGTGCCGTCGCACTCCGGGAGGTCCGGGGGCCGCCGTCGCCACGCCAGTGTCGGGCGCTTCCGGCGAGGCGGAGCAGCAACGCCTCGCCGGATCCGGTCCCGGGGGCCATCACCACACATGGCGCCCCGGCCGGCGCTCTTCCCCCCCGTTCCGCAGGTGCGGGACGTTGCACCTGCGGCCAGTTCCGAAGAGCAAGTCGCCATCATCGGGCTGCGGTTGCCCGGACGGCCTGGCGTGATTCCACCCTCACAGTGTGACGGCCGGTGAACAAGTGCCACCCGAGTGCATGTTCGCGCAATTGCAGTTATCTGCACCGCGTGGCGGGCGTGGCGAACCGGGCGGCGGCCCGGATTCCGGTAAAGGACGAGGCCAGCGGGGTGGGCGGGGGGTGGTGGATCATACGAGTGGTTGGCGGTACACGATCAGGCGGGGTCTGCGGGTTCCTGCAACCGCGCCGCCCCGGCGGGCCCCCCTCAGCGGGCGAGCAGCCGGCCGCGGGCCAGCCCGGCCGCGGTGCCGCCGGCGGCCAGCACCCAGGCGAGGGCCAGCAGCAGGTAGAGCCCGGTGGCCAGGGCGGTGAAGCCGCCGAACCCGGTGTGCCGGGCGAGCGCGGAGGCGCCGGTGACGCAGGTGCCGATCGGGAAGGTGTACGCCCACCAGGTCATCGCGAACGGCATGCCGGCCCGGCGGGCGCGCAGGTTGGCGGCGAGGGCGACGGCCAGCCAGAGCAGCGCGACGCCGATCACGGCCACGCCGTACAGCTCGGCGAGGGAGAGCATCGCGTGGGCCAGACCGGGCAGGACCGGGCGGGCGGCGTCGGCGAGCTGGTGCAGGGCGGTGACGGACGTGCCGAGCGGGCCGAGCACCAGGAACAGGGTCGGGGTGAGCGCCAGGGCCCGCAGCCGGGTGTGGAACAGCCCGGTGAACACCACCGGCAGCACCACCAGGGTGGCCAGCAGACCGACTCCCAGCAGCGCCCAGCAGCCGTACAGCATGGCCTGCTGGGCCGCGCCGGCCGGCAGGTGCGGGACGAGGGCGGGGCCGGTGGCGGAGGCCACCAGCGGGGCGACCACCGGCAGCAGCCAGGTCGGGTTGGCCTCCAGGGCGGACACCGGGTGCCGGGTGATCATCAGGTACGGGATGCCGGCGGCCACGGCCAGCGCGTACAGGGTGCCGGCGCCCCACAGCACGGCGGCCAGGACCACCGCCGGGCCGTCGCCGAGCAGCCGGGAGCCGAGCAGCAGGGTGCCGAGCGAGACGGAGAGCAGCGCCATCGGCGGACAGCCGTAGAAGACCGCGGTGGCCGGGTCGTCCAGCAGGTGGGCGCGGGCGGCGTCCCGGTGCCGGGTGAGGTGGCGCACCCGAGCCGCGCCGAGGACGAGCAGGGCGGCCAGCGTGAGCGCCCACATCACCTCGCCGAACGCGGTCAGCCCCGGCGGGCGGACCGGCAGGACGGCCGCGCCGTTGCCCAGGATCGCGGTGCCCATCACGACGGCGTACCAGTTGGGGCCGAGCTGGGACAGGTCGAGGCGGGTGGGCAGCGACGAGGGACGGGCGAGCGGGCGGACATCGGCCAAGGTGGACATGGTTCCACCGTCGTGCCCCGGGCCGGCCGCCGGTAGCGCCGCGGATTCTATGAGGACATAGCCTGAACCTATGACCCTCTCCCCACGCGTCCCCGAACTCGGCGCCCTGGAACTGCTGCTCGCGGTGGCCCGGCTGGGCAGCGTCGGACGGGCCGCGGCCGAGTTGGGCGTCAGCCAGCCGACGGCCAGCGCCCGGATCAAGGGCATGGAGCGGCAGATCGGCGTCCCGCTGCTGGAGCGTTCGCCGCGCGGTTCGCGGCCGACCGAGGCGGGGCGGATGGTGGTCGAGTGGGCCCGGCACGTGCTGGAGGCGGCGCAGGCGCTGGACGCCGGGATCGAGGCGCTGCGCGAGCGGCGGGACGCCAAGCTGACGGTGATCGCCAGTCTGACCGTCGCCGAGTACCTGATGCCGGGCTGGCTGCTGGCGCTGGCCGAGGCCAGCCCGGGGACGGCGGTGACGCTGCGGACGGCGAACTCGGCCGACGTCGCCGGGCACGTGCTGGCGGGGGACGCCGACCTCGGCTTCGTCGAGGGCCCGTCCACCCCGTCCGGACTGGCCGGGGCGGTGGTGGCGACCGACCGGCTGGTGGTCGTGGTGGCGCCCGGCCACCCGTGGGCCCGCCGCCGCGCCCCGCTGACCGGGCCCGAGCTGGCGGCCACCCCGCTGGTGCTGCGCGAGCCCGGCTCGGGCACCCGGGAGGTGCTGGAGGCGGCGCTGGCGCCGTACGGGGGCCCGGCCCGGCCGCGGATGGAGCTGGCCTCGTCCACCGCGCTGAAGGCGGCGGCGATGACAGGCGCCGGGCCGGTCTGCCTGAGCGAGCTGGCGGTGACGGAGGAGCTGTCGACCCGGCGGCTGGTCGCGGTGCCGCTGGTGGAGGAGTTGGACCTGCGGCGGCCGATGCGCGCGGTGTGGCCGGCCGGGCACCGACCGGGCGGGCCGGCCCGGGAGCTGCTGGTGCTGACCCGCCGGACGTCCCGGCCGGCGGCCCGGACACCCCGGGCGTCGGCACGGTCGTCCGGGCCGGTCCGGCCAAAAACCGAAAGTTGAGCGGAATAGACTCAACTTAGTGCATGCTGTAGGTAGCAGTACTGAAGGACGACGAGGGAGGCCCCCAGCAGTGGACGCCAGCAAGTTCACCACCAAGACGCAGGACGCCCTGTCCGCCGCGATCCGGCAGGCGGGCGCGGCCGGAAACCCGGACGTCAAGCCGGTGCACATCCTGACGGCCCTGCTGGAGCAGCCCGAGGGCATCGCCCGGCCCCTCCTGGAGGCGGTCGGCGCGGACGTGTCGCGGATCGACTCCGAGGCCCGCCGCCAGCAGGCCGCGCTGCCCAGCGCCATGGGCTCGACGGTCGCCGCGCCGCAGCTCGCCCGGGACACCCTCGCGGTGCTCACCGAGGCCGGCCGCCGCGCCGACGACCTGGACGACCAGTACGTCTCCACCGAGCACCTGATGGTCGGCCTGGCCGCCGAGGGCGGCGCGGTCGCCGAGCTGCTGGTGCAGCAGGGCGCCACGCCGAAGGCGCTGCTCGCCGCGTTCAAGGACGTGCGGGGCAGCGGCCGGGTCACCTCGCCGGATCCGGAGGGCACCTACAAGGCGCTGGAGAAGTACGGCACCGACCTGACCCAGGCCGCCCGGGACGGCAAGCTCGACCCGGTGATCGGCCGGGACCAGGAGATCCGCCGGGTGGTCCAGGTGCTGTCCCGCCGGACCAAGAACAACCCGGTGCTGATCGGCGAGCCCGGTGTCGGCAAGACCGCCGTGGTCGAGGGCCTGGCGCAGCGCATCGTGGCCGGTGACGTCCCGGAGTCGCTGCGCGGCAAGCGGCTGGTCGCGCTGGACCTCGGCGCGATGGTCGCCGGCGCCAAGTACCGCGGCGAGTTCGAGGAGCGGCTGAAGGCCGTCCTGAACGACATCAAGCAGAGCGACGGCCAGGTCGTCACCTTCATCGACGAGCTGCACACCATGGTCGGCGCGGGCGCCGGCGGGGACTCCGCGATGGACGCCGGCAACATGCTCAAGCCGATGCTGGCCCGCGGCGAGCTGCGGATGGTCGGCGCCACCACGCTGGACGAGTACCGCGAGCGGATCGAGAAGGACCCGGCGCTGGAGCGCCGCTTCCAGCAGGTGCTGGTCGGCGAGCCCAGCGTGGAGGACTCGATCGCGATCCTGCGCGGGCTCAAGGGCCGGTACGAGGCGCACCACAAGGTGCAGATCTCGGACGCCGCGCTGGTCGCCGCCGCCACCCTGTCCAACCGCTACATCACCTCCCGCTACCTGCCCGACAAGGCGATCGACCTGGTCGACGAGGCGGCCTCCCGGCTGCGGATGGAGATCGACTCCTCCCCGGTCGAGATCGACGAACTCCAGCGCTCCGTCGACCGGTTGCGGATGGAGGAGCTGGCCCTGGAGAAGGAGTCGGACCCGGCCTCGATCGACCGGCTGGCCCGGCTGCGGCGCGATCTCGCCGACAAGAACGAGCAGTTGAGCGTGCTGACCGCGCGCTGGGAGCAGGAGAAGAAGAGCCTCAACCGGGTCGGCGAGCTCAAGGAGCGGCTGGACGACCTGCACGGCGCCCTCGAACGGGCCCAGCGCGACGGGGACTTCGAGCGCGCGTCCAAGCTGATGTACGCCGAGATCCCGGCCGCCGAGAAGGAGCTCACCGAGGCCCAGGAGCGCGCGGCGACTGCGGACACCGAGTCTGGGTCCGCCTCCGCCCCGATGGTCAAGGAGGAGGTCGGCCCGGACGACGTGGCCGACGTGGTCGCCTCCTGGACGGGCATCCCGGCCGGCCGGCTGATGGAGGGCGAGAGCGCCAAACTCCTGCGCATGGAGGAGGAGTTGGGCAAGCGCCTGATCGGCCAGGCGGAGGCCGTGCGGGCGGTCTCGGACGCGGTGCGGCGCACCCGCTCCGGCATCGCCGACCCGGACCGGCCGACCGGCTCGTTCCTCTTCCTCGGCCCGACCGGCGTCGGCAAGACCGAACTCGCCAAGGCGCTGGCCGACTTCCTGTTCGACGACGAGCGGGCGATGGTCCGGATCGACATGAGCGAGTACGGCGAGAAGCACTCCGTCTCCCGCCTGGTCGGTGCCCCGCCCGGGTACGTCGGCTACGAGGAGGGCGGCCAGCTCACCGAGGCGGTCCGCCGCCGCCCGTACAGCGTGGTGCTGCTGGACGAGGTGGAGAAGGCCCACCCAGAGGTCTTCGACGTGCTGCTCCAGGTGCTGGACGACGGCCGGCTCACCGACGGGCAGGGCCGCACGGTGGACTTCCGCAACGCGATCCTGATCCTCACCTCCAACCTGGGCAGCCAGTTCCTGGTGGACCCGACCACCCCGGAGGAGCGGAAGAAGGACCTCGTCCTGGAGTCCGTCCGGGCCGCGTTCAAGCCGGAGTTCCTCAACCGGCTGGACGACATCGTGGTCTTCGAGCCGCTGGGCACCGGCGAGCTGAGCCGGATCGTCGACCTCCAGGTGGCCCGTCTCGGCGAGCGGCTGCGCGAGCGGCGGCTCACCCTGGACGTCTCCGAGGCCGCGCGCGACTGGCTGGCCCTCACCGGCTACGACCCGGCGTACGGCGCCCGTCCGCTGCGGCGGCTGGTGCAGTCCGCGATCGGGGACCAGCTGGCCCGGGCGATCCTGTCCGGCCAGGTGCACGACGGGGACACCGTCCTGGTCGACCGGGACGAGGAGGGCGACCGCCTCGCGATCCGCTCGCGCGGGCCGCTGGAGAAGTGACGCCGGTGCGGCGCCGTCCGGCCTCCTCCCGGGGGCCGGACGGCGCCGCGGCGCTCAGGCCGCGGCGTTCAGGCTGCGGCGCTCAGGCTGCGGCGCTCAGGCCTCGGCGACGATCCGGGCCAGCTGCGCCTGGTACTCCTGGTAGCGCTTGCGGTACTCCGCGAGGCCCTGCTCGTTCGCCGCGACCAGCTGCTTCTGGTACCCGGCCAGCGCGGTGAACCAGATGCCCGCCAGGTTGGTGCTGGTGGTGCAGGCGGCGTCCGCCCTGGCCGCCGCCAGCTCCTCGGGGCCGGGGTCGGGCGTCGTCCCGGCCGTGGCCCGGTAGCGGTCCACCAGCCCGGACGGCGTGACGTCCGGGAATCCGGCCCCGGCCATGCAGCCGGTCCACGCCTGCCCGGCGTCACGCACCCGGGTGTCCTTGTCCAGGGCGGCCTGCGCCTCCCCGAACAGTCGGCCGACCAGCTCGGACCCGCCCTGGTCGGGCGGCGCGAGCCGGGCCGCGGTGCTCCGCACGCACTCCTGGAGGGCGGACTCCTCCGCCCCGGTGACCACCCGGCGCGGCGGCGGGACCGCGACCGGCTTCGGCCCGTGGAAGCCGCGGACCGCCGCCACGCTCTCCGGCAGGTACCCGAACGCCCCGGCCGGCATCGCGGTGGTGTTGTCCACCGGGCCGCGCGAACCGACCGCCTCCTCCTGGGTGAACGCCGCGTACCCGGCGGTGTGCATGCACTTGGCGACCAGGACCCGCGTCGCCCCCTCCCGGACGTCCCCGGCCTGGCCGCCGGACCCGCCCGACCCGAGGGCGGAGAGCGGGAGCCCGAGCATCCCGTCCCGGCCGGTCGGCGGCGCGGTGGCGCCCTCCAGCGGCGGTGGGGTCAGCTTCACCGCCGGCGCAGCGCCGGACCCGGATCCGCTCCCGGAGTCGCAGCCGGTCAGCCCGGCCAGTCCGGCCAGCACCCCGGCGCACAGCAACGCCACTGTGGTGTACCGCAGTTGAAACCTCACTCGATCGCTCCCCTCCGACGCAGCCGACGCGCCCGGTCCCGCCAGGTGCGCGCCAGCCGGTGCAGCTCGGCCCCCTGGGCCTCCGGCAGGTTCCAGGTCTGGGTGAGCAGCCGGAGCGTGGAGACCCGTGGGCAGGACACGCCCTGCTCCAGGTCGCGGATCGACCGCACGCTCAGCCCCGACGCCTCGCCCAACGCCTCCTGCGTCATCCCCCGGTCCAGCCGGATGCTCCGCAGCAGCGCCCCGAGCGACGCGCCCTCCCCCGTGACAGGCCTGTCCACCTCAGCCCCCTCTTCGCTCAACAGAACCTCAACTCGCCCTCGTGAAACAGGATTTGCCCGAGGCGAGTTCCGTCGCACGCTAACCGCATCCGGCCCGCACGGCAGCCGAACCCGCAGGCCGGGAGCGTGACGTGGCTCACGCACCGCCGGGCGGCCCGACGGACCGCGCGGCGACCCGGACACCCTCCGTGACCACCGTTCCTCCGGGCGGCGTGAGCGGGAGCGTGAGCGGGAGCGCGAGGGGCCCCGAAAAGGGGCGAATCGAAGATCGACGCACGGCCGGGTGCCCCTGTGAGCGGCGGCCCGAATGAGGCAGGATGGGAGGTGGAAAGGGCGGCCTCTCATTGCCGGCCACCACGTGCACTGAGGAAGAGGACCCCCATGAGCATCGACCCGTCGTCCATCCCGTCGTTCGGCGTGCCCCAGGGCGGCCAGCCCGGTGGTCAGCCCGGCGGCCAGGGGCGTCCGGCCGGCCCGCCGCCGATCATCGTTCCGGACCAGAACCTGGTGGCCCAGCTGCTGGACCAGATGCAGCTCAAGCACGTCGTGGACGAGGAGGGCGACCTCACCGCCCCCTGGGAGGGCTTCCGCGTCTACTACATGTTCCGCGGCGAGCAGAAGGAGCTCTTCGCGGTGCGCGCCTTCTACGACCGCTCGTACCCGCTGGAGCAGAAGGGCGAGATCCTCGACCTGATCGACGAGTGGAACCGCGAGACCCTCTGGCCCAAGGTCTACACCCACACCCACGAGGACGGCGTGGTCCGCCTGATCGGCGAGGCCCAGATGATCGTCGGCACCGGCGTCAACCTGGACTACTTCGTCACCACCACGGCCAACTGGACCCAGGCCGCGGTCGGCTTCGAGCAGTGGATCGTCGAGCGCCTCGGCCTGCAGAAGGACATCGAGGGCGAGGAGGGCGACGGCGAGGCCCCCGAGGGCACCGACGAGGCCTGATCCCGCCCCCACCCGCGGTACGGCGACGGCCCGACCACCGGCACACCCGGCGGTCGGGCCGTTCGCGTTCCCGGCCCGGCGGCCGGACGCCATCAACACGGTCAGCCGAACGCGCCCAGCCGCACGCGCTCAGCCAAATGCGCCCAGCCGCACACGCTCAGCCGAGCGGCGTCAGCCGGAGCTCGCGGGCGGGCGCCAGGGCGGGCACCCGGCTGCGGGGCAGGCCGAAGGGCCGGGCTTCGGCGTCCCCGGCGCCCTCGGCCCCTTCCAGGCCGCCCTCGGCGGGGTGCCGGGCGGGCCGCCCGACCGGGTCGGCGCAGCCGCGCGCGGCCGGGTCCGCCCCGGCCCGCTCCGCCACGTAGGCGGCGAGCAGCGGGTGCAGCCGGTAGAGGCCCGCGGGCAGCGCCACCACCGTGCCGGCGTTGACCAGGTGGTCCAGCGCCTGCTGGACGGCGCCGGTCGGCCGGCCCAGCAGCTGCGCGACGGTGGCGGCGATGAACGGGCTCTCGGCGAACACCCGCAGTGCCCGGAACACGTACGCCGGGTCGGGGTCGCCGTACTCCGCGGTGGGCAGCGCGGTCAGCTGGGTGCAGGCGGAGGTGATGACCGGGCGGACGGCCAGGTCGCCGACCCGCAGGGCGTCCAGCCGGGTGGCCGGATCGGCCAGCTGTTCGGCCAGGTCCGCGACGGTGAGACCGGTGCCGGCGTCCAGCCGGGAGGCGGCGATCCGGATGGCCACCGGGAGCCCCGCGCACACGTCCAGGACGGCGGCCACGGCCGCCGCGTCGCGGGTCAGGGTGTCCGGACCGGCGATCCGGCCGAACAGCCCGGTCGCCTCCAGCGCGTCCATGCCCCTGAGGTGGACCCGGGAGGCGCCCTCCAGGTCGGCCAGGTGGCTCCGGCTGGTGATCAGGACGGCGGTCGCCCCGGAGCCGGGCAGCAGTGGGTGGACCTGGCCGGCGTCGGCGGCGTCGTCGAGGACGACCAGGGCCCGGCGGTCCGCCATCGCCGTCCGGAAGAGGCTGGCGAGTTCGTCCGGGTCGGTCGGGACGGCCGAGGCCTCGGTGCCCAGGCTGCGCAGGAACCGGGTGAGCACCTCGGCCGGCGGGACCGGATCGCCGGTCGAGCCGCGGAGGTTGGCGTACAGCTGGCCGTCGGGGAACTCGCCGCGGACGAGGTGGGCGACGTGCCGGGCGAGGGCGCTCTTGCCGACGCCGGCCGGTCCGGCGACGGTGACCACCTCGGACAGCCCGGCCGCGCCGCCGCGCGGTGCACCCAGCCGGGCGACCAGGTCCTCGACCTGCCGCTCGCGGCCGGTGAAGTCGCGTGGCCCGGCGGGGACTTCGGCCGGTACCCGGGCGGCCGGCGGGGCCGTTGACGGGTGCCGCCCGGCGGCCCGGTCCGGCGCGACGGGCGGCGGGTCCAGGGTGCGGTCGCCCGCGAGGATCCGGCGGTGCAGGTCCCGCAGGGCGTCCCCCGGCTCGATCCCGAGCTCCTCGACCAGGTTCTGCCGGACCCCCTGGAAGACGTCCAGCGCCTCGGCCTGGCAGTCGGAGCGGTAGAGGGCCAGCATCAGCTGCCGGTGGAACGGTTCGCGGGTGCGGTGGGCGGCGGTCAGCGCCCGCAGCTCGCCGATCACCTCCCGGTGCGCGCCGAGCAGGAGGTCCGCGTCGATGCGCCGCTCCAGGGCCTCCAGGCGCATCTCGTGCAGTCTGCGGACCGCGTTCTGGTGGTACCCGCGGGCGGGGATGTCGGCCAACGGGGTGCCCCGCCAGAGGGACAGAGCCTCCGTCAGCTCCCGGGCGACCTGGGTCGGCCGGTCCGCGGCGCTGGTGGCCCTGGCGCGGCGGTGGAGTTCGGCGAACCGCAGGACGTCCAGTTCCTCGTCGCCGACCTCGATCAGGTAGCCCGGTGAGCGGGTGACGATGCGGGCGCCGACCTCGGGGCCGAGCGCGCGGCGCAGCCGGGCGACGTAGTTGCGCAGGGCCGCCGGCCCGTCCGCGGGCGGGGCCGTGTCGTCCCAGACCGCGCCGATCAAGCTGTCCATCGAGACCAGTTGGTTGGGCCTCATCAGGAGTGCCGCCAGGAGGGAGCGCTGTCGGCCCGCCTGTATTGGCATGTTCACGCCGTTGATTTCGACAATGAGATGTCCAAGAAGTCCGAAATGCAAAATTCCCCCAGAGCACGCGAACTCCGCCGCACGCGGGTAGCGCGGATCTCATCGCGATCACGTGCGGCGATGCGCAGATGATAGCCCCCTGACACGTCGTCGTGAAATCATTAATGGCACGGCACAGTGGATGCGCGGCTTCAGCCGCCACCGCCCTTCGCCCATGCCCGCGACTTCGACCCTCGCGGAATTCCATGCCTCCGGCCGCGAATCAAAGCCGCACCGGCGGCAACCGGGAGCAATAGAAAGGTCAAGCGATGGCGAACCCATTCGAAAATCAGGACGGCCGATTCGTGGTGCTGGTCAACGACGAGGGGCAGCACTCGCTCTGGCCGACGATCGTCGACGTTCCGGCAGGCTGGAACATCGTCCACGGGGAATCCGACCGGGCCGACTGCATTCGCTACATCGAGGAAAACTGGACCGATCTTCGACCGGCCGGCCTCATTTCCGCGATGAACGGCAACTGACCGGCCGCTGAAATCTTCGAGCGGGTCGCGAACGGTCGCGCCGAAACCGGTGCGACAATCCTGGTACGGGGGGACATCGTGAATTCACGGAACGGCACCGAACTGCCGCAGGCAACCCTCCCCGAGCTCTTCCAGGCCCAGGCCGAACGCTCCGGCCCGGAAATCGCCGTGGTGTTCGAGGGGCAGGCGGTCGACTACGCCGATCTCAACCGCCGGGCCAACCGACTGGCCCACCGGCTCCGGGCCGCGGGCGTCGGCCCGGAACAGATCGTCGCCCTGCTGCTGCCCCGCTCGGTCGATCTGGTGGTCGCCCAGCTGGCCGTGCTCAAGGCCGGAGCGGCGTTTCTTCCGATCGATCCCGAGTACCCCGCCGAGCGCATCGCATTCATGCTCGCCGACGCCGCTCCCGCACGCGTGATCAGTTCGTCGACGTGCGACGCTGTTCTGCGCGCCCTGGGGCGGCCCGCACTGCTCCTCGACGATCCGCAGCTCGGCCGCGCTATCGCCGCGAGCCCCGACGACAACCCCCGGGCGGCGGACGGCACCCCGCTGTCGCGGATCGAAAATCCGGCGTACCTGATCTACACCTCCGGATCGACCGGAACGCCCAAGGGCGTGATCGTCACGCACGCCGGGATCGCCAACCTCGCCGGCGCCCAGATCGACCGATTCGCCGTCAGTTCCGCTTCGCGGGTGCTGCAGTTCGCCTCCCCCAGCTTCGACGCGGCGGTGTCCGAGCTCTGCATGGCCCTGCTGTCCGGGGCGACCCTGGTCCTGGCCCCGGCCGACCGCCTGCTGCCGGGCCCCGAGCTGTCCGCCCTGCTCGTCGAGGAGCGGATCACCCACGTCACCCTGCCGCCCGCCGTCCTGGGGGTCATGAGCCCCGACGCGGGACTGCCGCCCGGGGCCACCCTGGTGGTCGCCGGCGAGGCCTGCCCGGCCCACCTGGTCGGCGCCTGGTCCCCCGGGCGCCGCATGATCAACGCGTACGGGCCGACGGAGACCACGGTCTGCGCCACCATGAGCGAGCCGCTGTCCGGCGCGGTGGTGCCGCCCATCGGCCGGGCCATCTCCCGGATGCGGGCGTACGTGCTCGACGACCGGCTCCGGCCGGTGGATCCGGGCGTGCCCGGTGAGCTGTACGTGGCCGGGGTGGGGCTGGCCCGCGGGTACCTGAACCGGCCCGGGCTCACGGCGGAACGTTTCGTCGCGGACCCGTACGGCCCGGCGGGCAGCCGGATGTACCGCACCGGCGACGTCGTCCGGTGGCGCGAGGACGGCGCCATCGAGTTCGTCGGACGCGCCGACGAGCAGGTGAAGATCCGCGGCTTCCGGATCGAACCGGGCGAGGTCGAGGCCGCCCTCACCGCCCTCCCGGAGGTCGCCCAGGCCGCCGTCATCGCCCGCGAGGACCGGCCCGGCGACCGGCGGCTCGTCGCCTACCTCGTCGCCGCGCCCGGCAGCGGGATCGAGGCCCGGCAGCTGCGCACCGCGCTCGCGACCACCCTGCCGGCCCATCTGATCCCCTCGGCCTTCGTCCTCCTCGACGCGCTGCCGCTGACCGCCAACGGAAAGCTGAACCGGGCCGCCCTGCCCGCCCCGACGGCCGGTACCGGCGAGGGCGACGGACGCCCGCCGCGCACCCCGCGCGAGGAGGTGCTGTGCGGGCTGTTCGCCGAGGTGCTCGGAGCGGACCGGGTCTCGATCGACGACGGCTTCTTCGACCTCGGCGGGCACTCACTGCTCGCCACCAAGCTGATCAGCCGCATCCGCGCCCTGCTCGGCGCCGAGATCGGCATCCGCGAGCTGTTCGCCCACCCGACGGTCGCCGCGCTCGCCACCCGGATCGAGCCCACCGGCGAGCTCCGGCCCCGACTCACCGTCTCCGTACGGCAAGACCGCCTGCCGCTGTCCCCCGCCCAGCGGCGGCTCTGGTTCCTCGGTCAGGTGGAGGGGCCCTCGGCGACCTACAACCTGCCGCTGGTGCTGCGGCTGACCGGCGCGGTGGACGTGGCCGCGCTGCGCGCCGCCGTCACCGACGTGGTCGAGCGGCACGAGGCGCTGCGGACGGTCTTCCCCGCGGCCGGCGGGCAGCCCTACCAGCGGATCCTGGACGCGGCCGACGCCCGGGTGCCGTTCGACGCCGTCGCGGTGAGCGCCGCCGAGCTGGACCAGCGGCTGGCGCAGGCCGCTGGGTACGCCTTCGACCTTACGGCCGAACTCCCGCTGCGGGCCACGCTGTTCAGCACCGCCGCCGAGGACACCCACACGCTGCTGCTGCTGCTGGTCCACCACATCGCCGGCGACGGCTGGTCCATGGCGCCCCTGGGTCGCGACCTCGGTGCCGCCTACGCCGCACGGCTCGACGGCCGTATCCCCGGCTGGGAGCCGCTGCCCGTCCAGTACGCCGACTACACCCTCTGGCAGCACCACCTCCTCGGCGACCCGACCGACCCCACCAGCCGCTCAGCTCAGCAACTCGCCTACTGGCAGCAGGCCTTGGCGGGCATCCCCGAGGAGCTCGACCTCCCCACCGACCGCCCCCGCCCGGCCGCCCCGACCCACCGGGGCGGCAGCGTCCCGCTGACCGTGGACGCCGAGCTGCACGCCGCCCTGCTCGCCACCGCCCGCGACACCCGGTCCACCCCGTTCATGGTCGTCCAGGCTGCCGTCGCCACCCTGCTCACCCGCCTCGGCGCCGGCACCGACATCCCGCTCGGCTCCTTCCTGGCCGGCCGCACCGACGAGGCCCTGGACGAGCTGGTCGGCTTCTTCGTCAACACCGTCGTGCTGCGCGCCGACACCAGCGGCAACCCCACCTTCCGCCAGCTCATCGACCGCATCCGCGCCGTCGACCTGGACGCCTACGCCCACCAGGACCTCCCCTTCGACCAGCTCGTCGAGGCGATAAACCCCACCCGCGCCGCCGGTCGGCAGCCGCTCTTCCAGACCGCCCTGGTGTTCCAGAACACCGCGGCCGACGTCTACGAGTTGCCCGGCCTCGACGTCACGGTGGACGAACTCGGCGGCGGCACGGCCAAGTTCGACCTCTGGTTCGCCCTGGAGGAGGTCTTCGACGCGGACGGCACCCCGGCGGGCATCGTCGGGCGACTGGAGTACGCCCTCGACCTGTTCGACCCCGCCACCGCCGAACTCATCGCCCGGCGCCTGCCGTTGGTCCTCCGTGCCCTGGCCGCCGACCCCGACACGGCGATCGGCGCGGTGGACGTCCTCACTCCCGAGGAGCACGCCGCGGAGCGGGCCCGCCACCGGTCGGCCCGGCCCGCCGCCGCGGCCCCGGAGGCCGGTGTGGCGACCCTGCCGGAGCTGTTCGAGGCGCAGGCGGCCCGCACCCCCGACGCCACCGCCGTCGTGCTCGGCGACCGCCGGCTCAGCTACGCCGAGCTGAACCGCGCGGCCAACCGCCTCGCCCGGCTGCTGCTCGCCGAGGGCGCCGGTCCGGAGCGGTTCGTCGCGCTGGCACTGCCGAGGTCGCCGGAGATGGTGGTCGCGCTGCTGGCCGTCCTGAAGGCGGGGGCGGCGTACGTCCCGCTGGACCCGGCCTACCCGGCCGACCGGCTGGCCTACACGGTCGAGGACGCCCGCCCCGCCCTGCTGCTGACCAGCGCCGAGGCCGTCCGGCAGCTGGCCGCCCCGCTGCTGTCCGGGCCGCTGGCGGACACGCCCCGGCTGGTGATCGACGCGCCCGAGGCCGTCGACCAGCTGAGCGCCCAGCCGGACACCGACCCGACCGACGCCGACCGGCCCGCCGCGCTGTCCCCGGACGCCCCGGCCTACGTCATCTACACCTCCGGCTCGACCGGGCGGCCCAAGGGCGTCGTGGTGCCGCACCGGAACGTGGTCCGGCTCTTCTCCGCGACCGCGCCGTGGTTCGGCTTCGCCGCCGACGACGTGTGGACGCTGTTCCACTCCTACGCCTTCGACTTCTCGGTGTGGGAGATCTGGGGCCCGCTGCTGCACGGCGGGCGCCTCGTCGTCGTCCCGCACGCGGTGAGCCGCTCGCCCGAGCGGTTCCTCCGACTGCTCGCGGACGAGCGGGTCACCGTGCTCAACCAGACGCCCTCGGCGTTCTACCAGCTCATGCAGGCCGACCGGGAGCACCCGGCGGTCGGGGACCGGCTCAGCCTGCGGACGGTGGTGTTCGGCGGCGAGGCGCTCGACCTGTGGCGGCTGGAGGACTGGTACGCGCGGCACCGCGACGACCGCCCGGTGCTGGTCAACATGTACGGCATCACCGAGACCACGGTGCACGTCAGCCACATCGCGCTGGACCGTCCCACGGCGGCCGCCGGGCGGGGCAGCGTCATCGGCGAGGCCATCCCCGACCTGCGGATCCACGTCCTCGACCGGTACCTGCGCCCGGCGCCGACCGGCGTGTCCGGCGAGCTGTACGTGTCCGGCGCCGGCCTGGCCCGCGGGTACCTGAACCGGCCCGGGCTCACGGCGGAACGTTTCGTCGCCGACCCCTACGGCCCGCCCGGCAGCCGGATGTACCGCACCGGCGACCTCGCCCGGCGGCACCGGGACGGCACCCTCGAATACCTCGGTCGCACCGACCACCAGGTGAAGATCCGCGGCTTCCGGATCGAACTCGGCGAGATCGAGGCCGCCGTCGCGGCCCTCCCGACCGTCGCCCAGGTCGCCGTCGTGGTCCGCGAGGACACCCCCGGCGACAAGCGGCTGGTGGCCTACCTCGTCCCGGCCGCGGGCAGGCCCGCGCCGGACGGCGCCGCGCTGCGCGGCCACCTCGGCGGCCTGCTGCCCGACTACATGGTCCCGGCGGCGTTCGTCCTCCTCGACGCACTGCCGCTGACCGCCAACGGGAAGCTCGACCGGGCCGCCCTACCGGCACCGGAGGCCGGCACCGGCGGGGGCCGGGCGCCGCGCACCCCGCGCGAGGAGATCCTCTGCGGGCTGTTCGCCGAGGTGCTCGGCGTCGAGCAGGTATCGATCGACGACAGCTTCTTCGACCTCGGCGGGCACTCACTGCTGGCCACCCGGCTGATCAGCCGGGTCCGCACGGTCCTGGGCGTGGAACTTGAGATCGGGGGCCTCTTCCGGGCCCCGACCGTCGCCGGTCAGTCGGAATGGCTCGACCGTTCGGAACCGGCCAGGCCGGCCCTTCGGCCGAGGTCCAGGCAAGGGGAGACATCATGATTCCGCTTTCGTACGCTCAGCGCCGCCTGTGGTTCCTGGGCCAGGCGGAAGGGCCCTCCGCGACCTACAACATGCCGCTGGTGCTGCGGCTGACCGGCGCGCTGGACGTGGCCGCGCTGCACGCCGCGATCACCGACGTGGTCGGGCGGCACGAGGCGCTGCGGACGGTCTTCCCCGCGGCCGACGGCGAGCCCTACCAGCGGATCCTGGACCCGGCCGAGGTCCAGGTGCCGTTCGACGCCGTCGCGGTGAGCGCCGCCGAGCTGGACCAGCGACTGGAGCTGGCCGCCGGATACGCCTTCGACCTGACGGCCGAACTCCCGCTGCGGGCCACGCTGTTCAGCGCGGCCGAGGACACCCATGCGCTGCTGCTGCTGATCCACCACATCGCCGGTGACGGCTGGTCCATGGCCCCGCTGGGACGCGACCTCGGCACCGCCTACGCCGCCCGGCTCGACGGCCACGCCCCCAGCTGGGAGCCGCTGCCCGTCCAGTACGCCGACTACACCTTCTGGCAGCAGGATCTGCTCGGCCGGGCCGACGACCCGGGCAGCCGCGCCGGCCGGCAACTCACCTACTGGCGCGAGGCGTTGGCGGGCCTCCCCGAGGAGCTCGACCTCCCCGTCGACCGTCCGCGCCCGGCCGCCCCCACCCACCGGGGCGGGCACGCGGCGTTCCGCGTCGACGCGGCCGTGCAGGAGGGGCTGGGCCGACTCGCGCGCTCCTCCGGCGCCACCACCTTCATGGTCGCCCAGGCCGCCATCGCCACCCTGCTGACCCGCCTCGGCGCCGGCACCGACATCCCGCTCGGCTCCTTCCTGGCCGGGCGCATGGACGAGGCGCTGGAGGACCTGGTCGGCTTCTTCGTCAACACCGTCGTGCTGCGCGCCGACACCTCCGGCGACCCCACCTTCCGCGAGCTCATCGACCGCGTCCGCACCGTGGACCTGGACGCCTACGCCCACCAGGACCTGCCCTTCGACCACCTCGTCGAAGCCCTCAACCCGGCCCGCGCGGCGGGCCGGCAGCCGCTGTTCCAGACCGCCCTGGTGTTCCAGAACACCGGCGACGACCTCTTCGAGCTGCGCGGCCTCGACGTCGCGGTGGACGAGGTCAGCCGGGGGACGGCCAAGTTCGACCTGTCCTTCACCCTGCGCGAGGAGTTCACCGCCGAGGGCGCGGCGGCCGGGATCGGTGGCGAACTGGAGTACGCGCTCGACCTGTTCGACCCCGCCACCGCCGAACTCATCCTCCAGCGACTCCAGGTGCTCCTGCACGCGATGGCCGCCGACCCGGACACCGCGATCGGCGCGGTGGACATCGTCTCCGCCGAGGAACGCCACCGCCTGCTCGTCGAGTGGAACGGCGCCACCGGCGAGGCCCCCACCGGCTCGCTGCCCGAGCTGTTCGCCGCCCAGGCCGCCCGGACGCCCGAGGCCGTCGCCGTCGTCTTCGGCGAGCAGCAGCTCGGCTACGCCGAACTCAACCGGCGCGCCAACCGCCTCGCCCACCAGCTGCTCAGCCGTGGCGTGACGGCCGAGACCCCCGTCGCCGTCCTCCAGGAGCGCTCGCTCGACCTCGTGGTCAGCCTGCTGGCGATCACCAAGACCGGTGGGGTGTACGTCCCGTTGGACGTCCGCTCCCCCGAGGCCCGGATCCGGGCGATCCTCGACGACACCGAGCCCGCGCTGCTGCTCACGGACGGCAGCCACCCCGCCCCGGCGGGCGTCCCCACGATGGACGTCACCGAGCTCGAAGACGGCGCCAACGACAACGGCGACAACGACAACAGCGACCCCCAGGTGGTCATCCACCCGGAGCAGCTCGCCTACGTGATGTACACCTCCGGCTCCACCGGCACCCCCAAGGGCATCGGCATCACCCACACCGACGTCGCCGCCCTCGCCCTCGACGGCTGCTGGGGCGACGCCCACGGGCGCGTCCTGATGCACGCCGCCCACAGCTTCGACGCGGCGACGTACGAGCTGTGGACGCCGCTGCTCTCCGGCGGCAGCATCGTCGTCGCCCCGCCCGGCGACCTCGACACCCGCGCGTACCGCGACACCATCACCCGCTACCAGGTCACCGGCGCGTTCTTCACCGCGACGCTGTTCAGCCTGCTGGCCGAGGACGCGCCGGACGCGCTCGCCGCGATGCGCGAGGTCTGGACCGGCGGCGAGGCGGCGTCCGCCCCCGCCATCCGCGCCGTGCTGGCCAAGGCCTCGGGAACCTCGGTCGTGAACGGCTACGGCCCCACCGAGACCACCACCTTCGCGCTGACCCACCGCGTCGGTCCGGCCGACCTGGACCGGCACACCGTGCCCATCGGCGCGCCGCTGGACACCATGCGGGCGTACGTCCTGGACGAGCGGCTGGGCCTGGTCCCGCCGGGCGTGCCCGGTGAGCTGTACGTGGCCGGGGTGGGTCTGGCCCGCGGGTACCTGAACCGGCCCGGGCTCACGGCGGAACGTTTCGTCGCGGACCCCTACGGCCCGGCGGGCAGCCGGATGTACCGCACCGGCGACGTGGTCCGCCGGCGCGAGGACGGCGCGGTCGAGTTCGTCGGACGCGCCGACGAGCAGGTGAAGATCCGCGGCTTCCGGATCGAACCGGGCGAGGTCGCCGCCGCCCTCACCGCGCTGCCGGAGATCGCCCAGGCCGCCGTCATCGCCCGCGAGGACCGGCCCGGGGACAAGCGGCTCGTCGCGTACGTGGTGCCGGCCGCCGGCGCCGCCCTGGACACCGGTCGGCTGCGCGCCGCGCTCGCGACCACCCTGCCGGACTACCTGGTGCCGACGGCCTTCGTCGTCCTCGACGCACTGCCGCTGAACGCCAACGGGAAGCTGGACCGGGCCGCGCTGCCCGCCCCTGAGGGCGGCAGCGGCGGGGGCCGGGCGCCGCGCAACCCGCGCGAGGAGATCCTCTGCGGGCTGTTCGCCGAGGTGCTCGGCGTCGAGCAGATATCGATCGACGACAGCTTCTTCGACCTCGGCGGCCACTCGCTGCTCGCCACCCGGCTGATCAGCCGCATCCGGGCGCTGCTCGGCGCCGAGATCGGCATCCGCGAACTCTTCACCCACCCGACGGTCGCCGCGCTGGTGGCCTGCATCGAGGACGCGGGCAGCGCCCGCCCGCAGCTCACCGCCGTCACCCCCCGACCGGACCGCCTCCCGCTCTCCGCTGCCCAGAGCCGCCTCTGGTTCCTCGGCCGGATGGAAGGCCCCTCCGCCACCTACAACATGCCGCTCGTGCTGCGGCTGACCGGCACGCTCGACCAGGACGCGCTGCGCGCCGCCGTCACCGACGTGGTCGGGCGGCACGAGGCGCTGCGGACGGTCTTCCCCGAGCTCGACGAGCAGCCCTACCAGCGGATCCTCGCCGTTGACGAGGTCACGGTGCCGTTCGACGCCGTCGCGGTGAGCGCCGCCGAGCTGGACGAGCGGCTGGCCCAGGCCGCCGCGCACGCCTTCGACCTCACCACCGAACTCCCGCTGCGGGCCACGCTGTTCAGCACCGCCGCCGAGGACACCCACACGCTGCTGCTGCTGATCCACCACATCGCCGGCGACGGCTGGTCCATGGCCCCGCTCAGCCACGACCTCGGCACCGCCTACGCCGCCCGGCTCGGGGGTCACGCCCCCGCCTGGGAGCCGCTGCCCGTCCAGTACGCCGACTACACCCTCTGGCAGCACGACCTGCTCGGCGACCCCGCCGACCCCACCAGCCGAGCCGCTCAGCAACTCGCCTACTGGCAGCAGGCCTTGACCGGCATCCCCGAGGAACTCGACCTCCCCACCGACCGCCCCCGCCCGGCCGCCCCGACCCACCGGGGCGCAAACGCCGCGTTCCGGATCGACCCGGAGCTCCAGGGACAGCTGGGGCGGCTCGCGCAGAGCACCGGCGCCACGACCTTCATGGTCGTCCAGGCGGCGATCGCCACCCTGCTCACCCGCCTCGGCGCCGGCACCGACATCCCGCTCGGCGCCGTGGTCGCCGGCCGCACCGACGAAGCCCTCGACGCCATGGCCGGCTTCTTCGTCAACACCCTCGTGCTGCGCGCCGACACCTCAGGCAACCCCACCTTCCGCCAGCTCATCGACCGCATCCGCGCCGTCGACCTGGACGCCTACGCCCACCAGGACCTCCCCTTCGACCAGCTCGTCGAGGCGCTCAACCCGGCCCGCACCGCCGCCCGGCACCCGCTCTTCCAGACCGCCGTCGCCTTCCAGAACACCACCGAGGGCGCGTTCGACCTCCCCGGCCTGCACCTCACCCCGGGTGAAGTCCGCACCGACACCGCCAAGTTCGACCTCTCCTTCACCCTGCGCGAGGAGCACACCGCCGAGGGCGCGGCAGCCGGGATCGGCGGCGAACTGGAGTACGCCCTCGACCTGTTCGACCCCGCCACCGCCGAACTCATCGTCCAGCGGCTCCAGGTGATCCTGCACGCGATGGCCGCCGACCCCGACTCGGCCATCGGCGCGGTGGACATCGTCTCCGCCGAGGAACGCCACCGCCTGCTCGTCGAGTGGAACGACACCGCCCGCGAACTCCCCGGCGGCAGTCTGCCCGAGCTGTTCAGCGCCCAGGCCGCCCGGACCCCCGAGGCCGTCGCCGTCGCGTTCGGCGCGCAGCAGCTCGGCTACGCCGAACTCAACCGGCGCGCCAACCGCCTCGCCCACCGGCTGCTGCGCCACGGGGTCGGCACCGAAACCCCCGTCGCCGTGCTCCAGGAGCGCTCGCTCGACCTCGTCGTCGCCCTGCTCGCCATCACCAAGACCGGCGGCGTCTACGTCCCCCTCGACGTCCGCGCCCCCGAAGCCCGGATCCGGGCGATCCTCGACGACACCGAGCCCGCCCTGCTGCTCACGGACGGCAGCCACCCCGCCCCGGCGGGCATCCGCACGATGGACGTCACCGAGGCCGAAGACGGCGACAACGACAGCAGCGACCCCCAGGTGGTCATCCACCCGGACCAGCTCGCCTACGTGATGTACACCTCCGGCTCCACCGGCACCCCCAAGGGCATCGGCATCACCCACGCCGACGTCGCCGCCCTCGCCCTCGACCGCAGCCTGCACAGCTTCGAGCAGCCCCACCGGATCCTGCTGCACGCGCCGGTCGCCTTCGACGCGTCGACGTACGAGCTGTGGGCCCCGCTGCTCTCCGGCGGCCGGATCGTCGTCGCCCCGCCCGGCGACCTCGACACCCACGTGCTCCAGCGCCTGATCGAGGAGAACGACCTCACCAGCGTGCTGCTCACCGCCGGGCTGTTCCGGGTCATCGCCGAGGAGAAGCCGGAGACCTTCGCCCACCTGCGCGAGGTCCTGACCGGTGGCGACGTCATCTCCGTCACCGGCGTCCAGAGGGTCCTCAACACCTGCCCCGACACCGCCGTCCGGCCCACCTACGGCCCGACCGAGACCACCCTGTTCGCCACCGAGCACGTCCTCTTCCCGCCGCACCAGGTCGGCCGCACCGTCCCGATGGGCGCGCCGATGGAGAACATGCGGGCGTACGTCCTGGACGAGCGGCTGGGCCTGGTCCCGCCGGGTGTGCCGGGTGATCTGTACCTGGCCGGCACCGGGCTCGCGCGCGGCTACGTCAACCAGCCGGCCCTGACGGCGGAACGTTTCGTCGCCGACCCGTACGGCCCGGCGGGCAGCCGGATGTACCGCACCGGCGACGTGGTCCGGTGGGCGGCGTCCGGGCTGCTCGACTTCGTCGGGCGGGTGGACGAGCAGGTGAAGATCCGCGGCTTCCGGATCGAACTCGGCGAGGTCGAGGCGGCGTTGGCGGCGCTGGCCGGCATCGCCCAGGTCGCCGTGATCGCCCGCGAGGACCGGCCCGGGGACAAGCGGCTGGTCGCCTACGTGGTGCCGGCCGCCGGCGCCGCCCTCGACGCGGGCCGACTGCGCGCCGCGCTCGCCGCCACCCTGCCGGACTACATGGTCCCCTCGGCCTTCGTCCTCCTGGACACGCTCCCGGTGACCGCGAACGGGAAGCTGGACCGCAAGGCCCTGCCCGCGCCCGAGAGCGGCAGCGGCGAGGGCCGGGCACCGCGCACCCCGCGCGAGGAGATCCTCTGCGGCCTGTTCGCCGAGGTGCTGGGAGCCGACCAGGTCTCGATCGACGACAACTTCTTCGACCTCGGCGGCCACTCGCTGCTCGCCACCCGCCTGATCAGCCGCACCCGCACCCTGCTCGGCGCCGAGATCGGCATCCGCGAGCTCTTCACCCACCCGACGGTCGCCGCGCTGGTGGCCTGCATCGAGGACGCGGGCAGCGCCCGCCCGCAGCTCACCGCCGCCGGCCCCCGACCGGACCGCCTCCCGCTCTCCGCTGCCCAGAGCCGCCTCTGGTTCCTCGGCCGGATGGAAGGCCCCTCCGCCACCTACAACATGCCCCTCGTGCTGCGCCTCACCGGCGCCCTCGACCAGGACGCGCTGCGCGCCGCCGTCACCGACGTCGTCGCCCGCCACGAGGCGCTGCGGACCGTCTTCCCCGAGGCCGACGGGCAGCCCTACCAGCACGTGCTGGACCCGGCCGAGGTCGAGGTGCCGTTCACGGCCACCTCGGTGCCGGCCGCCGAGCTCGACGCCGCGCTGAGCCGGGCCGCCGCGCACGCCTTCGCGCTGACCAGCGAACTCCCCATCCGGGCCGCACTGTTCAGCACCGCCGAGGATGCCCACACGCTGCTGCTGCTGATCCACCACATCGCCGGCGACGGCTGGTCCATGGCCCCGCTCAGCCACGACCTCGGCACTGCCTATGCCGCCCGCCTCGACGGCCGCGCCCCCGACTGGGAGCCGTTGCCGGTCCAGTACGCCGACTACACCCTCTGGCAGCACGACCTGCTCGGCGACCCCACCGACCCCACCAGCCGGGCAGCTCAGCAACTCGCCTACTGGCAGCAGGCCTTGACCGGCCTCCCCGAGGAGCTCGACCTACCGACCGACCGCCCCCGCCCGGCCGCCCCGACCCACCGGGGCGGCAGCGTCCCGCTGACCGTGGACGCCGAGCTGCACGCCGCCCTGCTCGCCACCGCCCGCGACACCCGGTCCACCCCGTTCATGGTTGTCCAGGCGGCGATCGCCACCCTGCTCACCCGCCTCGGCGCCGGCACCGACATCCCACTGGGCGCCGTGGTCGCCGGCCGCACCGACGAAGCCCTCGACGCCATGGCCGGGTTCTTCGTCAACACCCTCGTGCTGCGCGCCGACACCAGCGGCAACCCCACCTTCCGCGAACTGATCGACCGGATCCGCGCCGTCGACCTGGACGGCTACGCCCATCAGGACCTGCCCTTCGACCAGCTGGTCGAGGCGGTCAACCCGGTCCGGTCGGCGGCCCGGCACCCGCTGTTCCAGACCGCCGTCGCCTTCCAGAACACCGACGAGGGCGCGTTCGAGCTGCCCGGTCTGCACGCCGCCGCAGGCGAAGTCCGCACCGACACCGCCAAGTTCGACCTCTCCTTCACGCTGCGCGAGGAGTTCGGCCCGGGCGGCGCCCCGGCCGGCATCGCCGCCCAACTGGAGTACGCACTCGACCTGTTCGACCCAACCACCGCCGAACTCATCGTCCAGCGGCTCCACTTGGTCCTGCGCGCACTGGCCGCCGACCCGGACACGGCCATCGGCGCGGTGGACGTCCTGAGCGCCGACGAGCGGGTCACGGTGCTGTCCGAGTGGAACGACACCGCCCACGAGCTCCCCACCAGGTCGCTGCCCGAGCTGTTCGCCGTCCAGGCGGCCAAGACGCCCGAGGCCGTCGCCGTCGTCTTCGGCGACCAGCAGCTCAGCTACGCCGAACTGAACGGCCGGGCCAACCGCCTCGCCCACCAGTTGCTCAGCCGTGGCGTGACGGCCGAGACCCCCGTCGCGGTCCTGCACGAGCGCTCGCTGGACCTCGTCGTCGCCCTGCTCGCCATCACCAAGACCGGCGGCGTCTACGTCCCCCTCGACGTCCGCGCCCCCCAGGCCCGGATCCAGGCGATCCTCGACGACACCAGGCCCGCCCTCCTGGTCACCGACCACACCCACCCCGCCCCGGCGGGCGTCCCCACGGCGACCGTCGCCGAACTGACCGGCCCGGACAACAGCGACCCCCAGGTGGCCGTCCACCCGGAGCAACTCGCCTACGTGATGTACACCTCCGGCTCCACCGGCACCCCCAAGGGCATCGGCATCACCCACACCGACGTCGCCGCCCTCGCCCTCGACCGCAGCTGGCGGGACGCCCACGGGCGCGTCCTGATGCACGCCGCCCACAGCTTCGACGCCTCCACCTACGAGCTGTGGACGCCGCTGCTCTCCGGCGGCAGCATCGTCGTCGCCCCGCCCGGCGACCTCGACCCGCGCGCCTTCCGCGACGCCATCACCCGCCACCGGGTCACCGCGACCTTCCTCACCACCGCCCTGTTCAACCTGCTGGCCGAGGAGGCGCCGGACGCGCTCGCCGCCGTGCGCGAGGTCTGGACCGGCGGCGAGGCGGTCTCCACGCCCGCGATGCGCGGCGTCCTCGGTCAGGCGCCCGACACCACCGTGATCCACGTCTACGGGCCAACCGAGACCACCACCTTCGCCCTGCGCCACCGCGTCGAGCCCGCCGACCTGGACCGCCGCACCGTCCCGATCGGCGCGCCGATGGACAACCTGCGGGCGTACGTCCTGGACGAACGCCTGGGCCTGGTCCCGCCGGGCGTGCCCGGTGAGCTGTACCTGGCCGGGGTGGGCCTGGCCCGCGGCTACGTCAACCAGCCGGCCCGTACGGCGGAACGTTTCGTCGCCGACCCGTACGGCCCGGCGGGCAGCCGGATGTACCGCACCGGCGACGTCGTCCGGTGGCGCGAGGACGGCGCCATCGAGTTCGTCGGACGCGCCGACGAACAGGTCAAGATCCGCGGCTTCCGGATCGAACCGGGCGAGATCGCCGCCGCCCTCACCGCCCTCCCGGAGATCGCCCAGGCCGCCGTCATCGCCCGCGAGGACCGCCCCGGGGACAAACGACTCGTCGGCTACCTGGTGCCGGCCGCCGGAACCACCCCGGACCCCCGGCGGCTGCGCACCGACCTGGCCGCCACCCTGCCGGACTACATGGTCCCCTCGGCCTTCGTCCTCCTGGACGCGCTGCCGCTGAACGTCAACGGGAAGGTGGACCGCAAGGCCCTGCCCGCCCCGGAGACCCAGCCCGGCGACGAGGCCGGGTACGTCGAGCCACGTTCCGACGCCGAGGTGCTGGTCGCCGAGGTGTGGTGCGAGGTGCTGGGGCTCGAACGGGTCGGCGCGCACGACGACTTCTTCGCGATCGGCGGGAACTCGCTGCTGGCCATGAAGGTGGTCTCCCGGCTGCGCGACGCGATCGACCTGGAGGTCCCGGTCCGCACCCTGTTCACCCACCCCGTGCTGGCCCGACTGGCCGACGCCGTCGAGGCCTTGCTGATCGCCGACCTGGAGGAGCTGTCCGACGACGAGGCGCGCGACCTGCTCGGCGACGGGCCCGCGTGACGGCCCCCGGCACCCCCGCCCCCGGCACTCCCCGCCGCCCCCGGGACGGGCGGCCACCCCACCTGACGAGAGAAGACATGGACCGACCGGCCCAGCAGGCCCAACAACCCAAGCAGGCGGCACCGTGGGAGGTGTGCACGAATGACTGACGTGTCGGAGCGGGCAGCGGCGCTGTCCGAGGACAAGCGCGCCGTGCTGGCGCAGCGGCTGCGCGGCCGCGCGAAGGCCGCGAGCACGGTGCCGGTGCGGGCGGCGGACGCCGTCGTCCCGCTGTCCAGCGGGCAGGAACGGCTCTGGTTCATGGAGCAGTTCGCCCCCGGGACGGCCGCCTACGCCGTGACCTTCGTCCGGCGCCTGCACGGCGCCCTCGACGTGGCGCTGCTGGCGGAGTCGCTGGCCGCGCTGGCGGAGCGGCACGAGAGCCTGCGGATGCGCTTCCCGACCAGCCCGGACGGGCAGCCGGAGCTGCTGATCGACGCGCCAGCCCCGGTGGAGCTGCCGGTCGTCGACCTGAGCGACACCGCGGCGGACGACCGGGAGGAGCGCGCCGCCGCGCTGGTGACCACCGAGGTCGCCCGCGGCTTCGACCTGGGGGCCGAGCGCCTGTTCCGTCCGCTGCTGGTGCGCCTGGGCGCGGACGACCACGTCCTGCTGTTCGCGATGCACCACATCATCAGCGACGGCCAGTCGATCGGCATCCTGGAGCGCGAGCTGTTCGCGCTGTACGCCGCCCGGCACGCCGGGACCGCCCCGAAGCTCGCGGAACTGCCCGTCCAGTACGGCGACTTCGCGCTCTGGGAGCGCACGCGGCTGGCCGGCCCGGCGCTGCGCCCGGACCTGGACTACTGGCGGGAGCAGCTGGCGGACCTGCCGCACCTCGAACTGCCCTCGGACCACCCCCGCCCGGTGGAGCAGCGCTTCGACGGCGCGATGCACCTGTTCAGCTGGGACCGCGAGACGGCCTCGGCGGTCAACGCGCTGTCCCGCCGCCACGGCACCACCCTCTACATGACCCTGCTGGCGGGCTTCCAGGCGCTGCTGGGCCGTTCCTGCGGCCAGCAGGACTTCGCGGTCGGCTCACCGGTCGCGGGCCGCCCGCACAAGGAGCTGGAGGGGCTGGTCGGCTCCTTCGTCAACATGCTGACCCTGCGGGCCCGGCTCGACGACGAGCTGACCTTCGGCGGGTTCCTGGCCCGGACCAGGGAGACCGCCCTGGACGCCTTCGCGCACCAGGAGGCCCCGTTCGACCAGCTGGTCAAGGAGCTGAAGGTCGAGCGCGACCCGAGCCGCTCCGCGCTGTTCCAGGCCACCTTCGCGCTGAACAACCTGGCCGATCCGGCGGCGACGGACGGCGACGGCGTGCTGTCGGCGGGCGGGCTGCGGATCGAGCCGTTCGCCTCCGAGGTCACGTACACCCAGTTCGACCTGGCGCTCTACATGAGCGAGACGCCGGACGGGCTGGCCGGCTGCTTCACCTACCGCACCGACCTCTTCCTCCCGGCCACCGTCGAGCGGCTGGCCGCCGGGATGGAGCTGATGCTGAAGGCGGCGGCCGAGGACCCGGACGTCCGGCTGGCCGACCTGCCGGTGCTCTTCCCCGGCGAGCGCGAGCGGCTGCTCGGCGCCTGGGCGGGCACGGAGAGCCGGGAGCCCGAGCACGCCACCCTGGACGGGCTGGTCGCCGCGCAGGCGGCCCGCACCCCGGACGCGCCCGCGCTGGCCTTCGGCGGCGAGACGCTGACCCACCGGGAGCTCGACCGCCGGGCCAACCAGGTCGCCAACCGGCTGCGCCGCCTCGGCGTCGGCCCGGACACCCGGGTCGCGATCTGCCTGGAGCAGTCGCTGGAGCTGGCGACCGTCGTGCTGGGCGTGCTGAAGGCCGGCGGGGCGTACCTGCCGGTCGACCCCGAGCAGCCGCGCGACCGCCTGGAGTACGTGCTGGCCGACTCGGGCGCCGCCCTGCTGGTCACCGATGCCGCGCACCGGGCGAAGATGCCCGGCTTCGACGGGATCGTGGTCGAGCTGGACACCGAGCGCGCGAGCATCGCCGCCGAGGACGACGCCGCCCACACCTCCACCGAGCCGCGGGCGCTGGCCTACGTCATCTACACCTCGGGCACCACCGGCCGCCCCAAGGGCGTCGGCGTCGAGCACCGCGAGATCGTCGACTACCTGGAGTCGATCGGCACCGTGCTGGGCGCCGAACCGGGCGCCCACTACGGCCTGTTGCAGTCGCTGTCGTTCGACTTCAGCATGCTGATGCTCTACCTGCCGCTGGCCACCGGCGGCTGCCTGCACCTGCTGCCGCGCCGCAGCTCGGGCCTCGAACTCGCCGAGGCGGTGGAGCGGATCGGCCTCGACTACCTGAAGATGACGCCCTCCCACCTGGCCTCGCTGGCCGCCGAGGTGGAGCTCGGCAGCCTGCTGCCGCGCCGCGCGCTGGTCCTCGCCGGCGAGGCCTCCCCGGCGGCCTGGGCCCGCGAGCTGGCCGCGCTGGGCCGCTGCGCCGTGGTCAACAGCTACGGCCCCACCGAGACGGTGGCCGCCGTGACCGTGCACCGGATCCACGCGGACGACCCGGCCACCGGTGCGAGCGCCCCGATCGGCCGTCCGCTGCCCAACGTCCGGCTGTACGTGCTGGACGACCGGCTGCGGCCGGTGGCCCCGGGCGCGGTCGGCGAGCTGTACGTCGGCGGGCGCACCCACGCCCGCGGCTACCTGGGCAAGCCCGGCCTGACCGCCGAGCGCTTCGTCGCCGACCCGTTCGGCACCGGCGGTCGGCTCTACCGCACCGGTGACCTGGTGCGCTGGCTGCCGGACGGCACCCTGGAGTTCCGCGGCCGCCGCGACCACCAGGTGAAGATCCGCGGCTACCGGGTCGAGCTGGCCGAGATCGAGGCGGCGCTGACCGACTTCCCCGGCGTCGGCCAGGCCCTGGTGGACCTGCGCGGCTCGGACGGCCAGGAACGCCTGGTGGCGTACCTGGAGAAGACCGACGGCGCCCACGAGGCGTCCGCCGCCGAGCTGCGCACCCACCTGCTGGACCGGCTGCCGGAGTACATGGTCCCGGCCCGGTTCGCCTGGTACGACCGCTTCCCGCTCCAGGCGCACGGCAAGGTGGACCGCAAGGCGCTGCCCGACCCGGACGCCGAGCGGCCGGAGCAGACGACCGGCTACCAGGAGCCCGTCACCGAGATGCACCGCACCCTCGCGGGCATCTGGGCGGAGGTGCTGGACCTGGACCGGGTCGGCATCCACGACGACTTCTTCAGCCTCGGCGGCCACTCGCTGCTCGCCACCCAGGTGGTCGCGCGCACCCGCCGGGCGCTGGCCGGCTCCGACTACCAGATCCGGGTGGTGGACCTCTTCCAGCACCCGACCGTCGCCAAGCTGGCCGACCTGCTGGCCGAGCGCAGCGCGGCGACCGAGCCGCAGGCCCGCCAGCTGCTCCAGGAGCTGACCCCGCCGGTCGCCGACGACCGCCGGATCGCCAGCTACGTCTGCATGCCGCAGGGCGGCGCGGACGCGGTGGTCTACCAGCCGCTGGCCGACGCCCTGCCGGAGGGCTACTCGCTCTACTCGGTGGCCGTGCCCGGCCACGAGGTCGGGGTGATCGAGGAGCTGCTGCCGCTGGATGAGACCGCCGACCTCTGCGTGGCGGAGATCCTGGCGCGGGTCAAGGGACCGCTGGTGCTGTACGGGCACTGCGGCCCGGGCAGCGCGCTGGCGGTGGCCGTCTCGCAGCGGCTGAAGGCCGCCGGCCGGGACATCGAGGCGCTGTACCTGGGCGGGGTCTTCCCGTTCGCCCGGCCCACCGGCCGGATCCTCGGGCCGCTCAGCCGGTTCGCCGCGCTGGACCGGCTGCGCAGCGACCGGGTGCACGCGACCGCGCTTCAGGGCCTGGGCGCGGACGTCGCCGGCCTGGACGAGGAGCAGGTGCGCTTCATGGTCCAGGCGATGCGCAACGACGGCCGGATGGCCGAGGACTACTTCACCGAGGTGCTGGCGGGCGGGGCGCTGAAGCTCGACGCGCCGGTGATCTCGGTGATCGGCGAGCAGGACCCGACCACCGAGTTCTCGCAGGAGCGCTACACCGAGTGGGGCTTCCTCAGCGACCGGACCTCGCTGGTGGTGCTGACCGAGGCCGGGCACTTCTTCCCGAAGTACCGTCCGGCGGAGCTGGCCGAGATCGTGACGACCGTCCACCGGTCCGTGCTGGACGGCCGGACGGCGGAGCTGACGCCCGCCAACCGGCCGGACGGCGCCACCTGGTGGCTCCAGGCACACCGGGAGCGCAGCGCCGCCCCGGCGGAGGAGGCCGCGGCCCCGGCCGCGCCCAAGGCCGCGCCGGAGCCCAGCATGGGCCGGTTCCTGACGGTCGCCGCGGGCCAGCTGGTCTCGATGGCCGGCTCCGCGCTGACCGAGTTCGCGCTCCCGGTCTGGATCTTCCTGAACACCGGCTCGCTCGCCCGGTTCGGCCTGATGGCCCTGCTCGCGGTGGCGCCCGGCGTGTTCGTGGCGCCGCTGGCCGGCGCGGTGGTCGACCGCTGCGACCGGCGCCGGGTGATGATCGCCGGCGACCTGGTGTCCGGCGGCATCCAGGCGGTGATGCTCGCGCTCGTCCTGGCCGACGCGCTCCAGGTCTGGCACATCTACGTCCTGGTCGCGCTGCTGTCGGTGGCGGTGGTGTTCCAACGGCTGGCCTACGCCTCCGCGGTGCCCCAGCTGGCGCCCAAGCGCTACCTCGGGCACGCCGCCGGCGTGGTCCAACTGGCCACCGGTGTGGCCCAGTTCCTGGTGCCGCTGGTGGCGGTGGCGGTGCTCGCGGGGATCGGGCTGCGCGGGATCCTGGTGTTCGACGTGCTGAGCTACGCCTTCGCGGCGGCGGTGGTCCTGCTGGTCCGCTTCCCGGCGGCGCTGGCCTTCACCCGCCGGGAGTCGATGGCCTCGGAGATCGCGAACGGCTTCCGGTTCTCGCTGGGCAACCGCAACTTCCGCAGCATGCTGGTGTTCTTCGCGGCGCTCAACCTGTTCATCTCGCCGCTGTTCGTGATGCTCGCCCCGCTGGTGCTGTCCTTCTCGACGCTCTCCTCGGTCGCCGGGGTGTCCGTGGCGGCCGGGGCCGGCGCGATCTGCGGCGGTCTGCTGATGAGCCTGTGGGGCGGTCCGGCGCGACGCCGGATGGACGGTGTCCGGGTCGCCGCGCTGGTGCTGGGCGTTTCGGTGCTGATCGCCGGTCTGCGGCCGAACGTCTGGCTGGTGGGCGTCGGCGCCTTCGGAATGATCTTCGGCGTCTCCCTGGTGAACGCCGTCATCAGCACGATCGTCCAGGTCAAGGTGCCCCAGCGCTACCAGGGCCGGGTCTTCGCCATCAACACCATGATCGCCGGCGCCACCGTGCCGATCGGCTTCGGCCTGCTCGCCCCGTACGGGACGCAGCTGCTGGCGCCGCTGGTCGCCCCGGACGGCGCGCTGGCCGGCAGTGTCGGCGCGCTGATCGGGACGGGCCCGGGGCGCGGCATCGGCCTGCTGTACCTGGTGTGCGGCCTGGCGGTGGTGGCGCTGGTCGCCGCCGTGAGCCTGGTCCGGCCGGTCGCGAAGTTCGACACCGAGGTCCAGGACGCACTGCCCGACGACGTCGTCGGCCTCGCCGAGGTCCAGCGCAAGTCCTGACCCGCCCACAGTCGTTGCACGCAGAAGGGAACCACAGCTGATGGAAACGACGACCGCCGCCACCGACTCGATCGACTGGGTCGTGGAGCCCGGCCGCCCCGCCCGCACCACCGTGCCGGAGCTGGACCTCGCGGACGCCTGCGCCTGGCTCCGGGAGCACCGGCAGGCACTGCGCGCCGGGCTCGACGAGCACGGCGCGGTGTTCCTGCGCGGCCTGCCGGTCCGCAGCACCGAGGACTTCGGCCTGGTCCGGGACGCGCTGATCGTGGAGCGCGCCGGCTACCGGGAGAAGGCCACCCCGCGCAGCCACTTCGGGAACGACGTCTACTCCTCGACCGACCTGCCGCCGCAGCAGTCGATCCGCCCGCACAACGAGAACAGCTACGCGCTCGAGTTCCCGGGCCTGCTGCTGTTCGGCTGCCTGATCGCCCCGCACCAGGGCGGCGCCACACCGGTCACCGACGTGCGCAAGGTGCTGCGGGACGTCCCGGCCCCGCTCGCCGACCGCTTCCGCGCGCAGGGCTGGGGCCTGGTGCGCAACTACGGCGAGCACATCAGCCTCGGCTGGCGGACCGCCTTCAACACCGAGGACCGGGCCGAGGTCGAGCGGTACTGCCGGGAGAACCTGATCGCCCACGAGTGGCTGGACAACGGCAACCTGCGCACCGTGCAGCGCCGCCCGGCGACCATCCGGCACCCGCGCACCGGCGACGAGGTCTGGTTCAACCACATGGTGTTCTGGAACGAGTGGTCGCTGGACGAGGACACCCGCGAGGTGCTGGTCGGCGACCTCGGCGTGGAGAACCTGCCGTTCCGGACCGCCTTCGGCAACGGCGACCCGGTCGCCCGCGAGGACGTCGAGATGATCGACCGCGCCTACCGCGAGGCGACCCTCCGGGAGACCTGGCAACCGGGCGACGTCATGATCGTCGACAACCTGCTGATGGCGCACGCCCGGGACTCCTTCCGCGGCGACCGCAAGATCCTGGTGGCCATGGGCGACCCGGTCGAGCTGGCGGACTGCGCCCCGAGCACCCCGCCGCTGGCCGGCTTCGGGCCGAAGGCCCCCGCGGCGCCGGACGCCACCGCGTCGGCGTCCACCCCGTCGGAGCCGAAGGCGAAGGGCTCCTGGATCTCGCGCCTCAAGCGCAGGCCGTAGTCGGGCGGCAGAGCCTCTCCCCCGCTCACCCCAGGCTGAAAGGAACAGCATGACCACTCTGGCGCCGGCGACGGCACCGGGGCTCGTGGGGGTCGCCACGGCGAACCCCCCGACCGCCTACACCCAGCAGGACGTCCTGGACCTGTACCGGATCGAGGACGAGCGGATCCGCTCGCTCTTCCTCAACGGCCACATCGACCAGCGGTACCTGCACATCCCCGAACCGGGCCCGGACGGCGTCCCGGTGATGGAGAGCCAGGGCGAACTGCTGGCCAAGCACCGGACCGACGGCATCGAACTCGCCTCCCGCGCGCTGACCTCCTTCCTCAAGGAGTCCGGCGCCGACCTCAGCGACGTGCGCTACCTGTGCTGCGTCACCTCCACCGGCGCGATGACCCCCGGGTTCAGCGCCCGGCTGGTCAAGGAGCTGGGCCTGCGGGTCGACTGCGGCCGGCTCGACGTCGTCGGCATGGGGTGCAACGCGGGCCTCAACGGCCTGACCGCGACCGCCTCGTGGGCCGCGGCGCACCCCGGCAAGCTCGCCGTGATGATCTGCGTCGAGGTGTGCTCGGCCGCGTACGTCTTCGACGGCTCGATGCGCACCGCCGTGGTCAACGGCCTGTTCGGTGACGGCGCGGCCGCCGTCGGGGTACTGGCCGGTGCCGAACAGACCGCCGGGCCGCGGGTGTTGAAGTTCGCCAGCCGGATCATTCCGGAGGCCGTCGAGGCGATGCGCTACGACTGGGACGACGCCCAGGGCAAGTTCAGCTTCTTCATCGACCGCGACGTCCCGTACGTGGTCGGGGCGCACGCCGAGGAGGCCGTCAACACCCTGCTCGACGGCACCGGCCTGCGCCGCAGCGACATCGCCCACTGGATCGTGCACTCCGGCGGCAAGAAGGTCATCGACGCGGTAAAGGTCAACCTCGGCCTGGAGGGGCACGACCTGCGGCACACCGTCTCGGTGCTCCGCGACTACGGGAACCTCTCCAGCGGGTCCTTCCTCTTCTCCTACCAGCGGCTGCTGCGCGAGGAGTCGGTCCGCCCCGGCGACCACGCCGTCCTCATGACCATGGGCCCCGGCTCGCAGATCGAGACCGCCCTGCTGCGCTGGCCGTGACGAGCCGGCCGCCCACCGCACACACGACAGGAACAGCCATGAACACCCTGCTTGAGACCGACTTCACGCTCACCGCCGCCGGCACCGCCCCGGTCTCGGCCGCCCTGATCGGCGAGCTCAACGCCGTCTGCGACCGGGTCGAGGACGCCGCGGACGGCGACCTGCTGGTGCTGCACCTCACCGCCGGGGCCGCGGGCGCCGCCGACGGCGAGGCCGAGACCCACGCCGAGGGCGTCCACCTGATCAACAAGTGGGAGCGCGCCCTGCGCCGGGTCGAGCGGCTGCCCGTCGCCACCGTCGTGCTCGCCGACGGGGTCTGCACCGGCGCCGCCGCCGAGCTGCTGCTGGCCACCGACTACCGGATCGCCGGCGAGGGCCTGCGGCTGCGGCTGCCCAGCGCCGGCGGCGCCACCTGGCCGGGCATGGCGCTGTACCGCCTCGCCACCCAGCTCGGCGTCGCCGGCGCCCGTCGGCTCGCCCTGTTCGGCGCCGAGGTCGACGCTCCGACCGCGCTGCGCGCCGGTCTGGTCGACGAGGTCGCGGCCGACCCGGCCGAGGCCCTGGCGGCCCGGCGCACCCTGTTCGCCGGCGCCCGCCACGGCGACCTGGCCGTCCGCCGCCGGCTGCTGATGGACGCCGCCGCCACCGGCTTCGACGACGCGCTGGGCTCCCACCTGGCCGCCGCCGACCGCGCCCAGCGCCGCGCGCTCCACGCCTGATCCGAACCCCGCACAGCACAGGAAGGGTGTCATGCCGGCACAACTGGCGACCGCCGTCGCCACCGTCGAGCGCTGGGCCGCGACGGCCCCGGAGCTCGGCGGCGACTTCACGGCCGACTCCACCGCGGCCACGGCGTACTGGGGGCGCGGCACCGAGCTGCTCGCGGACCTCCCCGACCGGCCGGAGCGCACGCCCGAGCAGCAGGCGCTCGCCCGGGCCGTCCACACCGCCGGCCGGCGGCTGCGCCGGGGCTTCGTCCACCGGCACGGCGACCGGCTGCACGACGAACTCACCGACGGCGGCCGGGCCCTCGCCCGGCTCCCGGAACTGGCCTACGGCGCCGCCGAACTGGTGCCCGGCCTGACCCCCGGCCGGGAGACCGTCGCGGCCGAGCTGACCCACAGCCAGCCCGCCAAGGAGGGCTGGGAGGCCGACCAGGGCGTGCTGTTCTGGGGCCTGCTGCGCTCGGCCCGCTCGGGCGGCCGGATCCAGCGCGCGATGCTGCGCCCGACCAGCCGGGCGCAGCGGCTGCTGCCCGGCTTCCGCCGCTCGGGCACGGCCGACCTCGGCGTGGTCACGCTCGACCGCCGGGGCACCGCCGGCCACATCACCGTCCGGAACCTGTCCTGCCTGAACGCCGAGGACAACACCCTGGCCGAGGACCTGGAGACCGCGGTCGACCTGGTGCTCCTCGACGACGACCTCAAGGTCGGCGTGGTCCGCGGCGCGCCGATGACGCACCCGCGCTACCTGGACCGCCGGGTGTTCAACGCCGGCATCAACCTGACCGACCTGTACCACGGACGGATCTCCCTGGTGGACTTCCTGCTGCGCCGGGAGCTCGGGTACATCAGCAAGATCATCCACGGCCTGGACGTCACCGACCCCGCCGAGGGCCCCGACCCGGCCGTCCCGGAGGTCCGGGAGAAGCCGTGGATCGCCGCCGTCGACACCTTCGCCATCGGCGGCGGCATGCAGCTGGCCCTCGCCTTCGACCACGTCGTGGCCGACCCGGCGGCCTACTTCAGCCTGCCCGCCGTCCAGGAGGGCATCATCCCGGGCGCCGCCAACTTCCGGCTGAGCCGGATCCTGGGGCCCCGGCTGGCCCGGCAGGTCATCCTCGGCGGCCGGAAGATCCACGCCACCGACCCGGAGGCCCGGCTGCTCTGCGACGAGGTGGTCGAGACCGAGCGGATCGACGCCGCCGTCGACGCCGCCGCCGACTGGCTCCAGGCCCCGTCGGTGGTCAGCAACCGCCGGATGCTCAACCTGGTCGACGAGCCCCTGGGGCAGTTCCGCGAATACCTGGCCCGGTTCGCCCTGGAGCAGTCCGAACGCCTGTACGCCGAGGACGTGATGGAGATCCTGGAGCGCACCTGGATCAAGCGGGGCGGCCGTGGCTGAGCCGACCACCGGCGCGGCGGCCGTCCTGGACCGCTCCCGCCTGCACGCCTCCGTCGGCGACCCCGTCCTGGGCTCGATGAACTTCCTCAACGAGGTGATGAGCCGCTTCCCGCAGGCCGTCTCCTTCGCCCCCGGCGCGCCCTTCGCCGGGTTCTTCGAGGAGGTGGACGTCGCCCGCTGCCTCGACCGCTACGTCCGGCACCTGCGCGAGGACCGCGGGCTGACCGAACAGCAGGCCCAGCGCCTGCTGCTCCAGTACGGGGCGACCGCGGGCCACATCAACGGCCTGGTCGCGGACGCCCTGCGCACCGACGAGGGCATCGACGTGCCGCCCGAGGCCCTGGTGATCACCGTGGGCTGCCAGGAGGCGATGTTCATCACCCTGCGCGCCGTCTGCGCCCGCCCCGAGGACGTCCTGCTGGTCGTCGACCCCTGCTACGCGGGCATCGTCGGCGCGGCCCGGCTGCTGGGCATCCGGATCCGCGCCGTGGAGCACGCCCCGGGCGGCTTCGACCTCGACGACCTGCGCCGGGCCTGCCGGGCCGCCCGCGCCGAGGGCCTGAACCCCCGGGCCTTCTACGTGGTGCCGGACTTCGCCAACCCGACCGGCGAACGGCTCGGCCCGCAGGCCCGGCGCGAACTGCTCGACCTGGCCGAGCAGGAGGACCTGCTGGTCCTGGAGGACAACCCGTACGGCTTCACCGCCGAGCCCGGCACCGCCCTGCCCACGCTCAAGTCGATGGACGAGCGGCGCCGGGTGGTCTACCTGGGGACCTTCGCCAAGGTGCACGTGCCCGGCGCGCGGGTCGGCTTCGTCGTCGCCGACCAGCCGGTCCGCGAGCCGGACGGCGAACTCCGCTACCTGGCCGCCCATCTGACGGCCATCAAGAGCATGATCACGGTGAACACCTCGCCGATCAGCCAGGCCGTCGTCGGCGGGATGATCCTGGAGCACGGCGGCACCCTCGGCGCCGTCGCCAAGGAGAAGGCGGAGTTCTACCGGCGCAACCTGGACCACCTGCTGGCCGCCCTGGAGCGGCGCTTCCCGGTGGAGCTGCGCGAACGCCACGGCCTGTCCTGGAACCGTCCCGAGGGCGGCTTCTTCCTGGTGATGACCCTGCCGTTCGAGGCCGACGAGGCGCTGCTGGAGCGCTCGGCCCGGGAGTTCGGGGTGATCTGGACGCCGATGCGCCACTTCCACCTCGGCGGCGGGGGCACCCGGCAGCTGCGGCTCTCGTGCAGCTACCTGGTGCCCGAGCAGATCGACGAGGGGGTCGAGCGGCTGGCCCGGCTGGTCGAGAGCCTCCTCTGACGGACCGTCGGGCCTTCGACGGGAGGGGGAGCCGCGCTCAGCGGCCCTGCCAGCGCGGCTCCCGCTTCTCGGCGAAGGCCCGCGGGCCCTCCAGGGCGTCCTCGCTGTGCATCCGCTGCTCCTCCCACCGGTACCGGGTGGCGAAGGCCTGCTCGACCGGCAGGCTCGCGGACCGCATCGCGGCCTCCTTGGTGGCCCGCACCGCCAGCGGGGCGGCCGCGACCAGGTCCGCCACCCAGCGGTCCACGCAGGCGTCCAGCTCCCCGGCCGGGGCGACCTCGCTCACCAGCCCGAGTTCGTACCCGCGCTGCGCGGAGATCTCCCGGCCGGTCAGCAGGTACCCGAGGGCGGCCTTGAACGGCAGTTGGGAGCTCAGCCGGAACACGCCCCCGGCACCCGCCACCAGGCCCCGGCGCACCTCGGGCAGCGCGAACACGGCGTGCTCGGCGGCCACCACGATGTCGCAGGCCAGCGCCAGTTCGAAGCCGCCGCCGAGCGCGTAGCCGTTCACCCGGGCCAGCAGCGGCTTCGCCATCGAGAACCGCTCGGTCAGCCGCGGCCAGCCCGGCGCCCCGCGGCTGCCGAAGGTCGACGGCCGGATGCCGTGCCGGTTGCGCTCCGCCAGCTCCTTCAGGTCCTGCCCGACCGAGAACGAGCGCTCCCCGGCCCCGGTCAGCACGCCGACCCAGATGTCGTCGTCCTGTTCGAAGTCGTCCCAGACCTCGGCCAGTTGCTCGTGCATCCGCAGGTTCATGGCGTTCAGCACGGCCGGCCGGTCCAGGGTGATCCAGGCGACCCGGCCGCGCTTCTCGTAGCGCACCACCGACTCGACGTCCCGACCGTTCACGAAACCCCCGAACCCGCCCGCCGGGCGGGCGTTCCACCGAAGACGATCTTCCGGGCGGACACGTTAGCCCCGGCGCCCACGGACTGTCGACGCCGTCCCGCCGCCCGCCGGACGACGCGCGCCGGGACGGGCTTGTCGCGGCCCGCCCCGACCCGGAGGATGGCCCTGACTACGAGCCGTGAGGAGCCGTTGATGGGTACGAGGCCGTTTCTGAACCGCCGGCTGGCGGGCATGGGGACGACGATCTTCGCCGAGATGTCGGCCCTGGCCACGGCCACCGGTTCGATCAACCTCGGCCAGGGCTTCCCCGACACCGACGGGCCCGAGGAGGTCCGCGAGGCGGCCGTCCGGGCCCTGCGCGAGGGGCGCGGCAACCAGTACCCGCCCGGCCCCGGCATCCCCGAACTGCGCACCGCCATCGCCGAGCACCAGCAGCACTTCCACGGCCTGGAGTACGACCCGGACACCGAGGTGCTGGTCACCGCCGGCGCCACCGAGGCGATCGCCGCCGCCCTGCTCGCCCTGCTGGAGCCCGGCGACGAGGTGATCGCCCTCGAACCCTTCTACGACTCCTACGCCGCCTGCATCGCGATGGCCGGCGCCGTCCGCCGCCCGCTCACCCTGCGCGCCCCGGACTTCCGCCCCGACCTGGACGAGCTGCGCGCGCTGATCACCCCGCGCACCCGGCTGCTGCTGATCAACACCCCGCACAACCCCACCGGCACCGTGCTGACCGCCGAGGAGCTGGCCGCCATCGCCGCCCTCGCGGTCGAGCACGACCTGCTGGTGGTCACCGACGAGGTCTACGAGCACCTGGTCTTCGGCGTCACCCACCACCCGATCGCCGCCCTGCCCGGCATGCGCGAGCGCACCGTCTCGATCTCCTCGGCCGGCAAGACCTTCTCCTTCACCGGCTGGAAGGTCGGCTGGGTCACCGCGAGCCCGGCCCTGGTCTCGGCGGTGCGCACCGCCAAGCAGTACCTCACCTACGTCAGCGCCGGCCCCTTCCAGTACGCGGTCGCCGAGGCGCTGCGGCTGCCCGACGAGTACTTCGCGGGCTTCCGCGCCGACCTGCTGCGCAAGCGCGACCTGCTGGTCGACGGCCTGACCTCGGCCGGGTTCCGGGTCTTCACCCCCGAGGGCACCTACTTCGTCACCACCGACATCACCCCGCTCGGCGAGAAGGACGGCGTCGAGTTCTGCCGCGCCCTCCCCGAGCGCTGCGGCGTGGTCGCCATCCCCAACGCCGTCTTCTACGACGACGCCGACGCCGGCCGCCCGCTGGTCCGGTTCACCTTCTGCAAGAAGGACGAGGTGCTGACCGAGGCGGTCGCCCGCCTGCAACGCCTCTGAGCCGCCCGAGCGCGCCGGGCGCCCTGAGCGCGCCCGTCCGGGAGGGGACCAATGATGGCCCGCGGATTTGGCTGACCCTCCGTCAACTCCCTTTCCCGCGGCGCTTTTCTGCTGCCACCGAGGCAATTCCACCGACCTCCCTGGCGAATCCCGCCGCCTCTCACGCCCGGCGCGTGAGGGGTGGCGGCGCGCGAGGCGCGCAGACGGCGCACAACCGGCGCGCACGGCGCGCGAACCGGTGGGACGGGCGCGCGCTGTGCAGAGTCGCACACCGGGTCGATCAGAGCCGGGAAGCAGGTATGCCCGAAACGGTGAATGCTTGACAAAGTTGGGTAAATCACCGGCGGACCCGGCGTATTCATGCTTCTCTGCTGCTGAATCTCCAGCCGGAATCCTTCCTTCCACGGTCGGCCGCGCCCAGGGCCGCACAGCCACGAACAGCCTCGCCATCGCCTAGGCCTACTCGCTGCTGCTCGGCGGGCGCGCACGGAGCTGAAACGCGGAGCCGAGCATGCTCACCACACTGCAGACCTCCTACACGGACTCCCGGGCCGGTGACCTGGCCTGGTGCCTGGGCGGCGAACCGCTGCCCGCTCTCGCGGTACGCGACCTGAGACTCCACGGGGGCGGCCGCCCCGGAGCGTCCGGCACCCTCCAGCTGCGGCTGCTGGGCGCGTCGCACCAGGTGCTGATCGCGGCCGGCCCGGGCGAGTGCCTGGAGACCGTCGCCTGCCTGCCCGGCCGCCGCACCCCGCTGCCGGCCCGGGTGGCCAAGCAGGTCGGCGGCTGGGAGTACGAGTTCGCGGCCCGGATCGAGGCGCTGCCCCCGCACGACTTCGCGGCCCGCGCCCAGGAGTTGCTGGCCCTGGTCGAGGGGCACCCGCGCGGCCTGGCCGGAATCTTCCCGGGCGACCCGAGCGCCTTCACCGCGCTGGTCACCCAGGGCGGCGTGGACCGGCTGCTCTGGCGCACCTGGCACGCCTACCCGCAGGAGGGCCAGCTGGTCTGTACGCGCTCCTCGCTGGTGGTGTCGGGGGCATGAGCGCCACCGACCCGAACGGGTGCACCCCTCCACCCACAGCCGCTGAATCGTACGCAGGAACGATTCGTCAACCCGACGTCTCGCACTGTCCGTCGAATGGGCGCAGCTATCCGTCCCGAACGTCGCCTAGCGTTTGTTCGTGATCAACCATCCGGCCCGTCCGCCCGCGCACCCGCGAGCGGACCTCGGCGACGGCACCCCACCCCGGCTCGCGCGCGGCCTCAGCACGCTGCCCGCCCGCCGTCGATCCCGGCTGCGCTCCCACCCCCGGCTGGCCCGGCTGGTCGTCCTGCTGGCCGCGTTCGTCTGCGCGGCCTGCGGGCTCGTCTACGAGCTCGAACTCGTGGCACTGGGCGACTACCTGCTCGGGGACTCGGTCACCCAGACCTCCGTGGTGCTCTCCGTCATGGTGTTCGCGATGGGCCTCGGCTCGCTGCTCGCCAAACGCCTCACCCGCCGACCAGCCACCGCCTTCGCCCTGGTCGAGTGCGCCCTCGCGCTCACCGGCGGCCTCTCCGTCCTCGCGCTCTACTCCTGCTGGGCCTGGATCGGCCGCTACCAGGCCGCCATGGTCGGCCTCACCTGCCTCATCGGCATCCTCATCGGCGCCGAGATCCCGCTGCTGATGACCCTCATCCAGCGGATCCGCCGCGAGGACGCCGGCCGCGCCGCCGCCGACCTCTTCGCCGCCGACTACGTGGGCGCGCTCATCGGCGGCCTCGCCTTCCCCTTCCTCATCCTCCCCGGCCTCGGGCCCGGCACCGGCGCCCTGGTCACCGGCGCCGTCAACGCCGTCGCCGGAGCCGCCGTCGTGCTCTGGCTCTTCCGCGAGGAACCCGCCCCCCGGATACGACTGCTGCTCTGGGGCGGCTGCACCCTCGTCCTCGCCGTGCTCGGCGCGGCCGCCGCCGGCTCCGACGCCGTCGAACGCGCCGCCCGGCACGCCCTCTACGGCGCCCAGGTCCGCTACGCCACCCGCAGCCGCCACCAGGAGATCGTGCTCACCGGCCCCGCCGAGGGCCCGCTCCGGCTCTACCTCGACGGACGGCTCGCGGTCTGCGGCCCCGACGAGTACCGCGGCAACGAGGCCCTGGTGCACCCCGCCATGGCGGCCGGACCGGACGCCCGGATCCTGCTCCTCGGCGGCGGCGACGGCCTCGCCCTGCGGGAGGTCCTCCGGCACCGCGGGGTCCGCTCCGTCCAGCTCGTCGACACCGACCCCGCCGTCACCCGGCTCGCCCGCACCGACCCCGGCCTCGCCGCCCTCGCCGGCCACTCCCTCGACGACCCCCGGGTCCGCACCACCGCCGCCAACCCGATGGCCTGGCTGCGCGGCGCCCCCGCCGACCGGACCTACGACGTCGTCCTCGCCGACCTGCCCGCCCCCGCCGAGGGCGGACCGGCCACCTTCCACACCCAGGAGTTCTACGGCCTCGCCACCCGGCTGCTCTCCCCCGGCGGCCGGATCGCCGTCCGGGCCGGCGGCGACCCGGACGGCGTCTGGCGGATCGAGTCCGGCCTGCGGGCGGCCGGCCTCCAGACCGTCCCGTACGCCGTCCCGGGCGGCGCCGCCGCCGGCTGCCGCCCCACCCCGCCCGACGCCGCCCAGAACTTCCTCCTCGCCGCCGCCGCCCAGCCCCCGCTCACCCTCGCCCCCGACGCCCCACCACCCCGCGCCCTCACCCCCGACGCGCTCCGCACCTCCACCACCCGCCTCACCACCCTCCGCCCCACCCACCCCCCGGCCGCCCTCACCCTCCTCAGCCCCCGCTGACCCCGGCCCCGCCACAGCGGGCCCCCCGGACCCGCGCCCGGCGGAACCCGGCCACCCCTGCCAACCACCCCCGGCCGAACCCCCGAACCCCACTCCCCGCCACCCCCCGGCCACCCCCGGTGGCGGGCGACGGTCGGCGTCCGGGTGGGGTGGCGGAAGTCGGGTGGTGGTGGGTAGGGACCGGGCGGGGTTGGGTCGGTAGGCTCCGTGGCATGGAGCATGAGGTTGTCGTCCCGATGTCCGCCGAGCTCGTGCGGCAGGCCTTGCAGGATCCGGCTCTGCTGGCCCGGAGCGTGCCGGGGCTGAGCACCGAGCCGGCCGCGGTCGGTGGCGGGCCGGCCGAGGAGATCGGCGGACGGCTGAAGCTGCGGATCGGCGGCTCCACCATCACCTACCGGGGCGTGCTGTCCCTGATCGAGGGACGCGAGGGCGTGCTGACCGTGCTCGCCGAGGGCCAGGAGGCCCGCGGCAGCGGCGAGGCGACGGCCACCGTCCGGGTCAGCGTCACGGACGGGGCCGAGGGCGACACCGCGGTGATCCGCTTCACCGGCGACCTGAGCGCCACCGGCCGCCTCACCGAGTTCGACGAGGACACCCTCGGCTCCACCGGCCGCCGCCTGCTGGACCGCTTCGCGCTCGCCCTGGTCTCCCCGGACGCCGAGCCGGACACCGACGCCGAGGCCGACACGGACGCCGACACGGAGTCCGACACCGACGCGGAGGCGGAGGCGGAGAGCAGCACCGCCCCCGAGCCCAACGTGCTCTTCATCGAGGAGCACCAGGACCAGCCCGGCGACGACCTCGACGACGACCTCTCCGACCTGATCGCCTTCTCCGACGCCGACGCCGAGCGCTTCGGCCTGCCGACCGGCTCCGCCGACGAGGACGACCACCCGGAGGGCGTCGCCGAGGAGCTGCCCGCCGAGCCGCTCTTCGAGTACGAGGACGAGCCGGTGCTCAGCGGCCCGGTCCGCCGCAGCATCGTCGGCCGGTCGGCCGAGGAGGTGGACCACGCCCCGCCGCGCGGCCGCTACGCCCCGGCGCTGCCGGCCCGCAGCGCCCGGGCCCGGGCGGCGTCCCGCTGGGGCGGCGAGGTCGGCGGGATCGTGGTGCCGGGTACCGGTGGCCGCAGCACGATGCCGTGGGTGATCGGCGGCGGGGTGGCCCTGCTGGGCGGCGCCGTCGTCCTGGTCAGGGCCCTGCGCCGCCGCTAGGGCCCGGCACGCCCGGCAGGCGGGCGTTCGCAGCCAGGCCCTAGACTGGACGCTCATGAGCAACGACCGCGACGCCCTGCTGGCACAGATCAAGGACAAGGCCGTCGTGCACGGCAAGGTCACCCTTTCCTCCGGCAAGGAGGCCGACTACTACGTCGACCTGCGCCGGATCACGCTGGACGGCCAGGCCGCCCCGCTGGTCGGCCGGGTGATGCTGGACGCGACCTCCCACCTGGAGTACGACGCCGTCGGCGGTCTGACCCTGGGCGCCGACCCGGTGGCGGCCGCGATGCTGCACGCCGCCGCCGCGCGCGGGCGTGAGCTGGACGCGTTCGTGGTCCGCAAGGCCGGCAAGGCGCACGGCCTTCAGCGCCGGATCGAGGGCCCGGAGGTCAAGGGCCGCCGGGTGCTGGCCGTCGAGGACACCTCCACCACCGGCGGCTCGGTGCTGACCGCCGTCGAGGCGCTGCGCGAGGCGGGCGCCGAGGTGGTCGGCGTCGCGGTGATCGTGGAGCGCGGTGGCGCCGCCGCCGTCGAGGCGCAGGGCCTGCCGTACGTGACCGCGTACACCCTGGACGACCTGGGCCTCTGAGCCCGACACCCGGACACCGAAAGGGGCCGGGCTCCTGTTTCACGTGAAACAGGAGCCCGGCCCCTCCCCGTTCGTCCCGCTGTGCTCAGCCCCGACGGTGTCGCCCGCTGGCGCTCTGCACGGACTCGCCGCCGATGGCGTCCACGACGCCGGCCTTCTTCTTCTTACGCTCCCGCAGGACCTCGGCCAGGATCGGCGTGACCGACAGCAGGGCGATCAGGAACACGGCCGGGATCAGGTACTTGTCGATCACCGGGGCGAGCGCGTCGCCGAAGAAGTAGCCGATCAGCAGCATGGACTCGGTCCACAGCACACCGCCGACCACGTTCCACACGAAGAACGTCCGGGCGGGCATCTCCAGGGTGCCCGCCACCGGGTTGAGGAAGGTGCGGACGATCGGCATGAAGCGGGCCAGCACCACCGCCTTGCCGGGCCCGAACTTGTTGAAGTACTCCTCCGCCTTCACCACGTACTCGCGGCGGAAGATCTTCGACTCGGGCTTGTCGAACATCTTCGGGCCGACCTTCACCCCGATCAGGTGCCCGAGCTGGGCGCCGGCGATCGCCGCGATCGGGGTGCCGACGAGCAGGACCCCGATCGGCAGCTTGGTGCCCTCGCCGAGCACCGAGGAGGCGGCGTTCGAGGCGGCGACGCCGGCGAGGATCAGGAGCGAGTCGCCCGGGAAGAAGAATCCCACCAGCAGACCGGTTTCCGCGAAGATGATCGCGATCAGGCCGATGGCGCCGAGGGACGAGATCAGGGATTTGGCGTCGAGCAGGTTGACGGCCAGCTGGTTGTAGTCCACGGGCGCAGAATATCGGGCCCGTCTGAACGGCGGCTTCGCCCTCCGGGTGGAGCGGATGTCATTCCTTGGTCGCACCGGAGGCCGCCCGCCGGGCACCGGCGCCCGCGCCGGACGACCGTTTCGACTGGCGGGCTCCTGCTGACCTGCGGGCACGAGTCTGGGAAGATGACACCGGCGCCCGGCCCGCGGTGGCACACCACCCTCATTGTCGTGCCGCGGAGGTCGCCTCGAACCTTGGTGCCGGTGGAGCCCCACCGCAGCGCCGCGTCGGCGGCCGGCACCCGGAGTCGTCACGAAGGCGTACACAGCGTCGGACAGCACCGTCCGTACGCCGCAACCCGACAGGAGCGGATCGCATGCCCATCGCAACTCCCGAGGTCTACAACGAGATGCTGGACCGGGCCAAGGCGGGCAAGTTCGCCTACCCGGCCATCAACGTGACCTCGTCGCAGACCCTGCACGCCGCGCTGCGCGGTTTCGCCGAGGCCGAGAGCGACGGCATCATCCAGATCTCGACCGGTGGCGCGGAGTTCCTGGGCGGCCAGCACAAGAAGGACATGGTGACCGGCGCCGTGGCGCTGGCCGAGTTCGCGCACATCGTCGCCGCCAAGTACGACATCACCGTCGCCCTGCACACCGACCACTGCCCGAAGGACAAGCTGGACGGCTACGTCCGCCCGCTGCTGGCGGTCTCCGCCGAGCGCGTGGCCAAGGGCCAGAACCCGCTGTTCCAGTCGCACATGTGGGACGGCTCGGCCGAGACCCTGGCCGACAACCTGGAGATCGCCCAGGAGCTGCTGGCCCAGGCCGCCGCCGCCAAGATCATCCTCGAGGTCGAGATCACCCCGACCGGTGGCGAGGAGGACGGCGTCACGCACGAGATCAACGACGAGCTGTACACCACCGTCAACGACGCCGTGCGCACCGCCGAGGCGCTGGGCCTGGGCGAGAAGGGCCGCTACCTGCTGGCCGCCTCGTTCGGCAACGTGCACGGCGTCTACAAGCCGGGCAACGTCGTCCTGAAGCCGGAGCTGCTGCGCGAGCTCCAGGACGCGATCGGCAAGCAGTACGGCAAGACCGACCCGTTCGACTTCGTCTTCCACGGCGGCTCGGGCTCGACCGCCCAGGAGATCGCCACCGCGCTGGAGAACGGCGTCGTGAAGATGAACTTGGACACCGACACCCAGTACGCCTTCACCCGCCCGGTCGCGGACCACATGTTCCGCAACTACGACGGCGTGCTGAAGGTCGACGGCGAGGTCGGCAAGAAGAACACCTACGACCCGCGCACCTGGGGCAAGCTCGCCGAGGCGAGCATGGCCGCCCGCGTGCTGGAGGCCGCACAGCAGCTGCGTTCGGCCGGCAACCGCCTGAAGTGAGCCCGGCGGCCGGGTGGACCGACACCCGGCCCGGACGCGGGTGTGCCCCCGGTGGACTTCCACCGGGGGCGCACCCGTCTCGGCTGCTGGACGGACTACTGCTGGCGGCTACTGCTTCAGCTCCGCGTACGCCTCTTCGCTGCTGTCCTTCAGGAACTGCCAGCAGCGGGTCTCCTCCTCGGTGTCCTTGATCGCGCCGGCCGCCCGGGCCAGGGCCGCCAGGCAGCGCAGGAAGCCGCGGTTGCCGCGGTGCTCCCACGGCACCGGCCCGTGCCCCTTCCAGCCGGCGCGGCGCAGCGCGTCCAGGCCGCGGTGGTAGCCGGTACGGGCGTAGGCGTACGACTCGACGTACCGGCCGGCCGCGTAGGAGTCGTCGGCGAGCATGGCCCAGGCGAGGCAGAACGCCGGGAAGTCTGCGGCCACCTGGGTCGGGGAGGCCGACTCCTCGGCCAGCATCCGGTACGGCTGCTCGTCCTCCGGCAGGAGGGTCGGTTCGGGGCCGTCGAGAAGATTCCTGTGAATCGCCATGCAGGCAGTCTGCCATCCGCAGCCGCCGGGGGTACCCCCGCTTGCGCGGGAGGGTCGACCGCGGTGCGCTCCCCGACCTGCCGGGGCCCGCTCCTGCATACCCGGTATGTGGACACTCACCCGTTCGCCGTGCCAAGGTGTCGACCGTGCCCGCAGCCCGATCAGCCCAGCGCCGGAGTGCCCGTGGCGGCCGCCGACGCCGTCGGTCGCGCCGCGGGCTCGGGCCGGGCATGCTCACCGCGCTCGTCGCGGCGGTGGCCGTCCTGGGCGGAACGGCGGTCATGCTGATCAGCCCCGCGGACCGGCCGGCCCCCGCGCCGACCACCCAGGCCCGGGTCGCCCCGCCGGCCGAGGAGACCCGCGCGCCCGCCACCACCACGGCCCCGGCCGCCACCCCGACGCCCGCCCCGACGCCGACGCCCACCGCGCCCGACCCGGGCCCCAGCCAGGGCGCGGGCACCTTCACCGTCGCCCCCGCCGTCGCCCAGGCCGTCGGCCGCGGCACGGTGCGCCGCTACCGGGTGGAGGTCGAGGACGGCATCGGGATCGACGCCTCGGCCGCCGCCACCCAGATCCACGGCATCCTCGGCGACCGGCGCGGCTGGACCAACGACCACAAGAACGGCTTCCAGCTGGTCGCCGGCGGGCCGTACGACTTCACCGTGAAGATCGCCTCCCCGGCCACCGTGGACAAGATCTGCGGCGCGTCCGGCCTGGACACCCACGGCGAGGTGAACTGCAACGTCGGCAGCCAGGTGCTCGTCAACGCCAAGCGCTGGAACACCGGTTCGCCGCAGTTCAGCGGCCCGATCGAGGAGTACCGGGCGCTGATCGTCAACCACGAGGTCGGCCACCGGATCGGCCACGGGCACGAGACCTGCCCCGGCCCGGGCAAGCCGGCGCCCGCGATGATGCAGCAGATCTACGGGCTCAAGGGCTGCGCGCCCAACGCCTGGCCGTACTCGGCGGACGGGACGTACCTGCGCGGGCCGTCGGTGCCGTGAACCCGGCCATTTCGGAACAGAGTTGAATCCAATCGGCAACCGGGCACGACGCCTCCGCCGTAACCTGCGGTCATGACAGCTGCCCGACTTCCCAGGTTCACCCTGGTTCTGGCCTCCGCCGGAATCCTGCTCGGCGCGGCCGCCTGCACGTCGTCAGGCGGCAGCCTCCCGGGCGCCGGCTCGCTCAGCTACGACCAGGTCCGGTCGACCGCCCAGGAGATCGGCACGGGCAAGGCGGGCGCCTGCCCGTTCGGACTCGACCTGGACAAGGCGCTGCGCTCGGCCGGCATCCCCGGATCGGTCGGCCCCGACCCCAAGGATGGGACCTCCCTCACCGGTGACGTCGGCGAGGGCCGGCCGCCCGAGCCCTGGCCGCCGAGCGTGAGCCACCCGCCGGCCATGCCGTCGATCCCGGCCACGCCGCCGACCGCGGAGATCAGCTGCGGGTACAAGGTCGACGACACCCATGTGGACATCGACCTGCTGGCGGTGCCGCAGAACGGGACGGCGTTCAACCTGATGCTGCCGCGCATCCAGCGGGTCGCGGGGATCGGGAGCGACCAGATCCAACAGGCCGCCGCCGAGCAGCCCGGGGCCGGCCGGACCAAGCTCGTGCCCGGCGGCAAGGGCACCGCGGCCGTCGCCCGGATCGCGCCCCGGGGCGCCGGCGACATCGTCCTGGTGCTCTCCCAGGAGCCCGACGGCGGCGCACCGCGGCCCACCCTCACCGGTGAACCGCTGCGCAAGGCCGCGGAAGCCCTGGCCGCCCAGCTGAAGTAGCCCCGCCGGACGGATCAGCCGAGCACCGGCAGGTACCCGCGCAGGTCGCTGCGCTCGCCGGAGGCCGACACCGCGGCGGCGTCCACCGCGGCCGCCCAGTCGGTGCGCCCGGTGGCCAGCCGGATCCAGGTCAGCGGGTCGGTCTCGACCACGTTCGGCGGGGTGCCCCGGGTGTGCTTCGGGCCCTCGACGGCCTGCACGACGGCGTACGGCGGGATCCGCAGCTCCACCGCGCCGCCCGGGGCCCGGTCGGCGAAGGCGTCGGCGAGCAGCCGGGTGACGGCGGCGACGGCCTGCTTGTCGTGCGGGAAGGCGTCGAGGCCGAGCGCGTCGGCCAGGTCGTCGGCGTGCACGACGGTCTCGACCAGCCGGGTCACCAGCAGGTCGGAGAGCGCCATCGACCCCAGGCGGATCTCGAACCGCCGTGCGGGGTCGGCGGCTTCGGGCCGGTCGAGGAGGGCGAGCAGCGCCTGGGCGGACCGGTCGAAGGCCTCCGCCACGGCGGCCGGATCACCGGCGAACCCGACCGAGGCGGCCCGCTCCCGCGCCTGCTCGTCGAGCAGCGGCGCGACCGTCCCGACCGCGGCCACCCAGCCGGGCAGGTCCAGCGGCGGGCGGCCCTCCAGCGGGTCGTCGAGGTGCGCCGGGACCCACTCCAGCTGGACGGCGAGGTGGGCGACCAGCTCGCGGACCGTCCACTCCCCCAGCCGGGTCGGCCGGGCCAACTGCTGCTCGGCGTCGGGTCGTTCGCAGAGCCGGCGGACGGTCTCGCGCAGCGCGCCGGTCTGCGCCGCCAGCGCGGCGCGCACCTTGGCCGGCTGGTAGGTACGGGGCTTGGGAGGCATGGGCCCAACATACGCCGAGGGGCGGACGGGTTCGATCGAACCCGTCCCCCCCGCCCGCGCGTGCGGGTGTGGGGCAGAGAACGAAGGAGAAACCCCGGTGGGAGATAGGGAGTGGGGGCGGGTGGGGAAAAATGT
>NZ_JBEOSA010000064.1:0-55969 GCF_040302625.1 Kitasatospora sp. NPDC097643
CGCTGTCCCGGATCGCCGACGCCGACACCCTCCACCACACCCCGATCGGCGTCCTGCGCGCCGTCCGACGCCCCGTCTACGACGAGCTGATGGCCGATCAACTGACCCAGGCCGAGAGCGAGCAGGGCCAGGGCGACCTGGCCACCCTGCTCACCGGCCGCGACACCTGGACGGTGCAGGCCTCCTGATGAAGCAGGTGACCGCTTCGGCGCAGCTCGTGGCAGCGGGCCCGGGGAAGGGCTCGGACCAGGGCCTTCACCCGGACGCGCCTAGAGTTCCTGACATGACTACCGCACCGCTCACCAGCCCGCCCCGCGTCCAGCGTCTCCGTTCGGTGGTCCGTCACTGTCTCGCCGAGTCCCGTCCGGTGGTGCAGATCGTCTTCTTGATGCGGTTCGTGGTGGGGGCGGTGTGCGCGGTGAGCGACGGCGACGACTGGTCGGTGCCGGGGGTGCTGGTCGGCGCGCTGGCGATGACCTGCGCCGTGATGGCGGCCTACCTGCTGAACGGTGTGATGGACATCGCCGAGGACCGGGCGAACGGTTCGCAGCGCCCGATCGCCCGTGGCGACCTGCCGGTGCGGGTGGCGGCCGGAGTGGTGTGGTTCCTCTCCGGTGTCGCCCTGTTCCTGGCGGTCTTCGTGTCCGGGGAGTTCTGGCTGGTCGCGCTCTCGCTCTGCATGGGGTACGCGTACTCGGTGCCGCCGCTGGCCGCGAAGCGGCGCACCGCCACCAGTGCCGCCACCGTGATCGTCCTGGGGGCCTCCAGCTACCTGGCGGGTGCGGTCTCCGCGGGCGGCGAGATCCCGCGCGGCCCGCTGCTGTTCTGCGGTCTGCTGGCCCTGTGGATGGGCTTCGTGGGCGCCGTCACCAAGGACCTCAGCGACATCACCGGCGACCGCGCAGGCGGCCGGCGCACCATCGCCGTGGTGTACGGCGAGCGGGCGGCCCGGATGTTCGCCGCGGTGTCGGCCGTCGTGCTGGGCGGGGCCGGGCTGCTGCTCGGCCTGCACACCGGGCCCGCGCTGCTGGCCGGCGCCGTCCCGCTGGCCCTGGGCGCCGGCTGGGTCGTGCTGCGCTGCCTGTGGCCGGACGCGAACCGGGCCCGCGGCCCGTACCGGGCGTTCATGGTCACCCAGTACGCGGCGAACACGGGCCTGGCCGCCGGCCTCCTCGTCGGAGGGTGATTCCGATCAGCTGCTCAGCGACCGATCAGCCGCGCGGACAGCGCCTTGTTGACCGCGTCGAGCCGGGTGGTCGCGTCCAGCTTGGCGAAGATGTTCCGCAGGTGCCGCTTGACGGTGCCCTCGGTGATGCCCAGCTGGCGGCCGATCTGACGGTTGCTCATGGCCTCGGCCACGCATTCGAGCACCTCCAGTTCGCGCGAGGTGAGCACGTTCTGCGGCTCGGGCCGCTCGGCCGCGCGCGGCGGCCGGGCGGTCGGCCGGTGCGGGGTGAACAGCGTGGTGCCGCCGGCCACGGCGCTGCGCACCGCGGCGAGCAGCACCTCTCTGGTGGCCGACTTGTGCAGGTAGCCGAAGGCGCCCTCGGAGAGCAGCGCGTGCACCAGATCGTCGTCGTCGTGCATGGTCAGCACGACGACGCGGGTGTCCGGTACGGACGCCTTGAGCTGACGAACCGTCTCCAGCGGGCCGGGGCCGGGCATTTCGAGGTCGAGCAGGATGACGTCGGGCCGCAGCTCGGCCGCCTGGTGGACGGTCATCGGGCCGTCGCCCGCCTCCCCGACCACCGTGATGTCGGGCTCTCTGGTCAGCAGGTTGCAGAGCGCCGTGCGGAGCAGGACGTGGTCGTCGGCCGCGAGGACGCGGACCTGGGTGTCGTTCATGAAAGGTCTTCGCCTGCTCTGTTGGCGGCCGGAAGGGGTATGTGGAACTGGATCCTGGTGCCCTTCCCGCCGAGGTTGGTGACCGAGAGGGTGCCGCCCATGGCGGTGATCCGCTCCCGCATGGAGACCATGCCGTTGCCGCTCTCGAACTGCGGGCCGGAGACGTCGATGCCCATGCCGTTGTCGGTGACGTGGGCGTCGAGCACGCCCTTGCCGATGATCGCCTCCACCCGGACGCTGGTGGCGCCCGAGTGCCGGTAGGCGTTGCGCAGGCACTCCCGGATGACGAGGAAGATCTCGTCGTGGTGGAGGGCGGTCAGTTGCGCGGTGCCGCCCTCGACCTGGATGTCGACCGCCGTCCCGGCCGGGCGGGAGAGTTCGACGTAATCCAGCAGCCGGGTGTGGAAGTTGGTGCGGCTGCGCGGCGCGCGCAGCCCGTTGACCAGTTCCCGGACGAACCCGAAGGTGTCCTGGAGCGCGGCCTTGGCCTCGACGACCCGCTCCAGCCCCTGCCCGGAGTGGCCCTCCTCCAGCTCGTGGAGTTCTAGCGAGCGCATCGCCAGGGCCAGGCTGCTGCCGATCCGGTCGTGGATCTCCCGTGCCAGCCGGGCCCGTTCGGCCGAGTTGATCCGGTTGACGCCGCGCATCAGGAAGGCGTCGTAGCCGATCAGGGCGGCCCGCACCCGGCTGTCGATGCTGTGGTGCAGGGTCCGCACCGCGTACTGCATCCGGGCCAGCGCCACGTCGTCCGGCAGGCCGGCCATCAGGTCCGGCAGTGCGTCGAGGACGACGCCGGTGAGGATCCGGGCGGCCCGGAGCGACTCCATGGCCGGGATGTGCTGGAGCGCGCGCCGGGCGCCGAGCTCCAGTGAGCTGAACTCCGCGTCGAGCGGCGCGGGCACGTCGGAGCAGGGGCCGTGGTGGATGGCTCTGATGCAGTCGGCCATGATGTCGCGCGCCTGCTGCTCGCACTCCGGCCACACGGTCTCGTCCAGGACGAGGAGGCTGTCCGCGGCTCGGAGCGCCTCCGCGTAGGACACGATGGCCGCGTCGACGACCTCTTCCAGCCCGCAGGCTTCGGACGATGTTGTGGCTGCCACTACACTCCCCCGTTCGTTCACGACCGGCGCTCCGCTCGAGCCAGTCACGACCGACATGCCTTGTCGATCATAAGCGCAACAACGTCGCTGTCTGTCAACTGGGTGTAACGGATGGGGTGCAGGCACGGGTCCGCGGCCGACCGTGCGGTTCGGCGGCGAACGGCCCCTCCGGGACGGCGCGGCGCGGCCCTCGGGCGGCGTCCGCCGGTGGTCACCCCTGGTGGTCGAGCGCCTCCCAGCGCTGCTGCGAACCGTCCGTGACGACCCGGCCGAACTGCACGTCCGCGAAGTGGCCGCCGAAACCCAGTGTGTCCGGAACGGACAGCTCCCGGAGGATCCGCAACCGGGTCTCCACCGAGACGTCCCGGGCGGAGTCCACCAGGACCCGCCAGTCCGGACGTTCCACCTGCACGGCGCTGTGCAGGGCGTCTCCGATGACGACGAGCCGTCGGCCACCGGACGAGATGACGTACGAGGTGTGGCCCAGGGTGTGGCCGGGGGTGTTCCAGGCCGTCACGCCCGGGAAGACCTCCTGGCCGTCCGCCGCGCCGACCGCGTGCTCCCGCAGGTGCCGCGCGGCGGCGGGGGAGGGCGCCCCGTACCAGCCCTGCCACTCGGTGGCCGAGGTGACGAACCGTGCGGCGCCGAAGAGCAGTCCCGGCCCGGCCGGGTCGGGGGCGAAGGCCCACCCCGTGTGGTCCTCGTGGAGGTGGGTGAACGCGACGGTGTCCACCGCCCCGGGCGCCAGGCCGTGCGCGGCCAGGGCCGCCGGCAGCCGTCCGCCCTCCTCGGCACCGAGGAAGGGGTAGCTGTCGGCCGGCGCGGTGCGCCGCGGCCCGTACCCGGTGTCGATCAGCAGGGCCCGGCCCCGGTGCTCGACCAGCAGGCCGCCGACCGAGGCGACCAGGTAGCCGGCGTCGTCGAGGTGCCCGGTGTGCCGCTGCCAGTCGGCGCCGCCCGTCTCCGGGAACCAGGCGCCGGGGATCAGCTGGACGAAGCCGTCCGGGAGGTAGGTGAGTCGGTGCTCGCCGAACTCCAGCGTGCGGGCGGGGGCGATCCGGCGGAGCCGCTCGCCCCCCGTCGCCTCCGCGGCCGTCCGGGAATCGTCTGGCTGCTGCGGATACGGCGCGTGTTCAACCACGTCGATCACCGTAGACGGATCGACCGTGCACATTCAACGCCTATCCACTGCGGCGGCGGTCACACGTGGCCGAACTGTCGATCCTGCGATGGTTTTTGGCCATCTGTCAGGATTCCGGCCGGGCGCCTCCCGGCCGCCGCTCCGGCCCTCGCGTCGGCTCTTGCTCCGGTTCGGGTTCCGGTTCGGTTCCGGTTCGGGTGCCGCCCCGTCGCCGGCGGTGCGGGTGGGGCCCAGGAGGTGGCGGTGGTCACCCTTCCGCCCGCGCCGGGGTGGCCCCGGGCCCGGCCTCGGCGGCCGTTCCGGAGCCGCTCCGGAGACGAATCCGCAGGTCCGGGGCCTGATGGCGGGAGCGGCCCGCGGCGGCCACCGCGACGGGCCGGGAGGCGTCGAGGAGGGACCGAACGAATGTTCGAAAATCGGCGAAGCTACCATGTGGGCAACACCCTCAGCTCGAAAGATGGACTTGTGACTGTCAACGACGACGTGTTCACGGACTGGAAGAACCGCGAGGAGATCGCGGAGTCGATGATCCCGATCATCGGGCGACTGCACCGCGAGCGGGACGTCACCGTCCTGCTGCACAGCCGTTCCCTGGTGAACAAGTCGGTGGTCAGCATCCTCAAGACGCACCGCTTCGCCCGCCAGATCGCCGGCGAGGAGCTCTCGGTCACCGAGACGATGCCGTTCCTGAGCGCCCTGACCGCCCTGGACCTCGGCCCCTCCCAGATCGACCTCGGCATGCTCGCCGCGACGTACAAGGCCGACGACCGCGGCCTGTCGGTCGAGGAGTTCACCGCCCAGGCCGTCGTCGGTGCCACCGGCGAGAACAAGCTGGAGCGCCGCGACGCCCGCGACGTCGTCCTCTACGGCTTCGGCCGGATCGGACGCCTGGTCGCCCGCCTGCTCATCGAGAAGGCCTCGGGCAACGGCCTGCGCCTGAAGGCCATCGTCGTGCGCAACAGCGGCGGCGACGACCTGGTGAAGCGCGCCTCGCTGCTGCGCCGCGACTCGATCCACGGCCAGTTCCAGGGCACGATCACCGTCGACGAGGCGAACAACAAGATCATCGCCAACGGCAACGAGATCACCGTGATCTACTCCGACGACCCGACCAAGGTCGACTACACGGAGTACGGGATCAAGGACGCCATCCTGATCGACAACACCGGCCGCTGGCGCGACCGCGAGGGCCTGTCCAAGCACCTGCGCCCCGGCATCGCCAAGGTCGTGCTGACCGCTCCGGGCAAGGGCGACGTCCCGAACATCGTCCACGGCGTCAACCACGACACCATCAAGCCGGACGAGCAGATCCTGTCCTGCGCCTCCTGCACCACCAACGCGATCGTCCCGCCGCTGAAGGCCATGGACGACGAGTACGGCGTGCTGCGCGGCCACGTGGAGACCGTCCACTCGTTCACCAACGACCAGAACCTGCTGGACAACTACCACAAGGCCGACCGTCGTGGCCGCTCGGCGCCGCTGAACATGGTGATCACCGAGACCGGTGCCGCCTCGGCCGTCGCCAAGGCCCTGCCGGACCTCAAGGCGAAGATCTCCGGCAGCTCGATCCGCGTGCCGGTGCCGGACGTCTCGATCGCCATCCTCAACCTCCAGCTGGCCCGCGAGGCCAACCGCGAGGAGGTCCTGGACTACCTGCGGGGCGTCTCGCTGACCTCGCCGCTGAAGCGCCAGATCGACTTCACCGACTCGCCCGACGCGGTGTCGAGCGACTTCATCGGCTCGCGTCACGCCTCGATCGTCGACGCCGGCGCCACCAAGGTGGACGGCGACAACGCGATCCTCTACCTGTGGTACGACAACGAGTTCGGCTACTCCTGCCAGGTCGTCCGGGTCGTCCAGTACATCTCGGGCGTCGAGTACCCGACGTACCCGGTGCCGGCGGTCTGACCGTCCGGTGATCCGGTAGCGGTTCTCCGGTAGGCCCGGTAGTCCCGTGTAGTCCCGGCGGCGGGGCGGCAACCTCAGTGGTTGCCGCCCCGCCGCTTTTTCGTGCGCCCGGTCGCGGGTCCGTCGCCCGGGCCGGGGTGTCGACAGCAGGACACGACGTGTCTTATCGTGAACGGCGTGTTCACGAGTCACCGTGCTCACGAGTCGCAAGGAGGACCCACGCACATGGCGGACACCTTCGCGGCGGGGAAGGCGGCCCTGGTCGACCTCGCCCACCAGCGGATGCGCGAAGCGATCCGGGACAACGGCTGGACGGTGCGGCAGAAGCTCGCGCTGACCTGTCGCATCCTGTTCGACGCCGGCCACGACTCCGGCCTGGCCGGGCAGATCACCGCCCGGGCCGACCGGCCCGGCACCTACTACACCCAGCGCCTCGGCCTCGGCTTCGACGAGATCACCGAGTCCAACCTGCTGCTCGTCGACGAGGACCTGAACGTCCTCGAAGGCGACGGCATGGCCAACCCCGCCAACCGCTTCCACAGCTGGGTCTACCGGGCCCGCCCGGACGTCAACTGCATCATCCACACCCACCCGCTGCACATCTCCGCCCTCTCCATGCTGGAAACCCCGCTCGTCGTCTCCCACATGGACATGTGCCCGCTCTACGACGACTGCGCGTTCCTGGAGAAGTGGCCCGGCATCCCGGTCGGCAACGAGGAGGGCGAGCTCATCTCGGCCGCGCTCGGCGACAAACGGGCCCTGCTGCTGGCACACCACGGACAGCTGGTTGCCACCGGCACCGTCGAGGAGGCCTGCACCCTCGCCCTGCTCTTCGAGCGGGCCGCGAAGCTCCAGCTGCTGGCGAGCGCCGCCGGGCGGATCCAGGAGATCCCCGAGCTGCTGGCCAAGGAGGCCCACGACTGGATCTCCACCCCCAAGCGCGGCCAGGCCACCTTCGCGTACTACGCCCGCCGCGCCCTGCGGGCCGGGCACACCGACGCCGTCGGCACCACCACCACCGCGACCGCTCCCGAGGAGGGCGACTGAGATGAGCGCGCTGAACCTGGACGGCATCATCGGCTACCCCGTCACCCCGTTCACCGCCGACGGCGAGCGGGTCGCCGTCGACCGGCTGGCCGCCCTGGTCGAGCGGCTGGTGGCGGACGGCTGCCACGCCGTCGCCCCGCTCGGCTCCACCGGCGAGAGCGCCTACCTGGACGAGCACGAGTGGTGCGAGGCCGCCGAGACCTCGATCGCCGCCGTCGCCGGGCGGGTGCCGACCGTCGTCGGCATCGCCGAGCTCACCACCCGCAGCGCCGTCCGGCGGGCGCAGTTCGCCGAACGGGCCGGGGCGAGCGCGGTGATGGTGCTGCCGCTGTCGTACTGGCGGCTCGACGAGCGCGAGATCGTCCGGCACTACACCGAGGTCGCCGGCGCCGTCGACATCGAGGTGATGATCTACAACAACCCGGCCACCGCCGGGGTCGACCTCTCCCCGGAGCTGATGGTCTCGCTGGTCGAGAAGATCGAGAACGTCACCATGGTCAAGGAGAGCAGTGGCGACCTCGGCCGGATGCACCGGCTCTTCCAACTCACCGGCGGCGAGCTGCCGTTCTACAACGGGAGCAACCCGCTGGCGCTCGCCGCCCTGATGGCCGGCGCGGCCGGCTGGTGCACCGCCGCGCCCTGCCTGATCCCCGGGGCGACCCTGGAGCTGCACCGCGCGGTCCGCGCCGGGGACTTCGAGACCGCCTTCAAGGTGTTCCAGCAGCAGCTGGCCGTCCTGCAGTTCATCGTCCGCGGCGGGCTGCCGACCACCGTCAAGGCCGGGCTCGCGCTGCGCGGCTTCGACGCGGGCGGCCCCCGGCGGCCGCTGCTGCCGCTCGACGAGGAGCGGACGGCCGAACTGTCCTCCCTGCTGGCGGCCGTGGACGCCGGACGGCCCTGAGCAGGACGTCCTACGGCAGCGGGGGGACCTTGTCGCCGGGCTCGGCGGGCTCGTCGTGGATCACCACCAGGACCACGGCGGGCTCCGCCCCGGTGCTGCGGCAGCGGTGCGGCAGCGCCGCGTTGAAGTACACGCTGTCACCCGGACCGAGCTGGACGGTCCGCTCCGGGAACTCCAGCTCGGCGCTGCCCGCGTGCACGAACAGGAACTCCTCGCCCGCGTGCGACTTGAACGGCGCCGGGCCCCGGCCGGTCGGCGGGTACATCACGAACGGCGCCATCCGCTTGCCCGGCAGACCGGTCGCGATGCCCTCGTACCTCGGCGCCTCGCGGCCCTCCTCGCCCACCTCCGTCGCGGCGGTGAGCGGGGTGCGCTCGTCCGCGCGCACGACCGTGACCAGCTCCGGCTCCACCTCGTCCGAGAACAGCCGCCCGACGTCCACGCCCAGCGCGTGCGCCAGCTTGAGGGCGGTCGAGATGGACGGGTCGCTGATCCCGCGCTCGACCTTGGACAGATAGCTCTTGGTCACCCCGACCTGCGCCGCCAGGGCCTCCAGGCTGAGCCGGTTCTGCGTCCTCAGCACCCTCAGTCGGCTGGCCATGCGGGTACCCCTTGCTCCGGAAGATCGGCTCATTATTCCACCGAGGCCAGGGGCCGACCCCGGGCCCCGCCCCCCCGGGCCTGCTCGCCTTGCCCGGCGTGATCAGCGGGTGGCAGGCTGGCCGGGCAGCGCCGAAGGCCCGAGGGGGAACCGATGGAGATGGCAGCGGGGCGGGTGCCCGGCGGGTGGCCGACGGTCGAACTCGACCCGATCCGCCGGCTGCGGGTGCTGGCGGCCTCCGGGGCCGGGCGTCCGCTGTTCGCCGAACGGCACGTCGCGGCCCCCTTCGAGCAGGTGTGGGCCGTGGCGAGCGACCTCTCCGGCGAACTGCCGAAGCTGATCACCGGGCTGCGCACCTTCGACGTCCAGCCGGCGCAGGGCGGCCGGCCGGGGAGACTGGCGGGGGTGGCCGTCAGCGTCGTCGGGCACCGCGAACGGTTCGGCATCGTGCTGCGCAGCGGCTGGTGCCTGATGCAGAGCCGGGCGCTGCTCGGCGGGATGGCCGCCGTCCCCGAGGGCGAGGGCACCAGGTTCGCCCTGCTCGGCACCCTGCGGCTGCCCGGCTCCGGCCCGGTGCAGCGCTTCCTCGGCGGCCTCGCCGACCGGCGCGGCGAGGTGCTGCTCGACCGGCTCGACCGCCGCGTCGCCGAACGGGCGGCCGCCGCCGACTGACAGCGGCCACCCCCTGATCACGGCCGGAACAGGCGGCGGGCGGCGGCCGCGACCTCCTCGGGGCGTTCGTGCGGCAGGAAGTGCCCGCAGCCGGGCAGGACTTCGGCCCGCAGGTCGTCGGCGGGCGCCCCGGCGGTGGCGAGCAGGGCCGGGCGGGTCACCGGATCCCGGTCGCCGCCCAGGACCAGCGTCGGCACGGTCAGCCGGCGGTGGCGGAACCGGCCGAGGGCCAGCCGCGGGATGTCCCGCACCACGAAGCCCCAGTGCAGCCGCTCCCCGGCACGGGCCGCGCCCGGCTCCCGGCCGGCCGCCGTGTACTCCGCCAACTCCTCGGCGGGCCACGGGCTTTCGGCGGGCACGCCGCGCCGCAACAGGTAGCCGAGCAGCTCCGGCCGGTGCCGGATCACCCGGCGGCCGATGCCTGGGTACTCCAGCAGCGCGGTGTACCAGAACCGCCAGGCCGTCCCGAGCAGCGCGCGCTGCCGCGGCCAGGGGTGGGTCATGTTGAGGGCCAGCAGTCCGGTGAAACGCCCGGGTGCGCGCAGCGCCAGCTCGAAGCCGGTCCAGGCCCCCCAGTCGTGCCCGACCAGCCCGACCCGCTCCAGCCCGAGCCGGTCCAGCGCGGCCAGCACCAGGTCGGCCCGGTCGTCCGTGGTGTAGCCCCGGCGCGGCGCCTCGGACCAGCCGAAGCCCGGCAGGTCCAGGCAGAGCAGCCGGAACTCCCCGGCCAGCAGCGGCAGCACGTGCCGCCAGGCGTACCAGTGCTGCGGGAAGCCGTGCAACAGCAGCAGCGGCGTGCCGGTGTCGACCCCGGCCTCCGCCAGGTGCAGCCGGACGCCGTCCGCCTCGACCACGCGGTGGCGCACCCCGGGCAGTTCGGGCAGCGGGCGGTGCGTCGGCAGCTGATCGTCCATCGGGACCTCTCCTCGACCTCTCGGCGCGGCCCCGGCCGGTGCTGACGGGGGCCTTCGGGAGATGAAGAGGGCGGCCGACGGCCGGGCAATCCCTGCCCGCCGACACTTTTTTCCGTTCGCGGTTTCCGTTCAGCCCTCCCCGGTGCCCCAGGCGGTCCGGAAGCCCTGCCGGGCCCGGAACAGCCGGGAACGGACCGTGCCGAGCGGCAGATCGAGGATCTCGGACACCGACTGCTCGTCCAGCCCCTCGACATGACGAAGCGTCAGAACGGCTCGGTGGTCCGGCGGCAGCCGCTCCAGGACGTTCCGGATGTCGGCGGCCAACTCGTCGTCGCGCAGGTCGGGTTCCTCGGCCGGCTCGGCGGCGGCGGTGTGCCGGGTGCGGCCCGAGGCGCGGGTCGCGAAGCGGACCGCCTCGCGTGCGGCGATCGCCCGGGCCCAGCCGAACAGCGCCTCGGGTGCCTTCAGTTGGTGCAGGTGCCGGACGATCGCGATCATCGCCTCCTGCGCGGCGTCCGGCGCGTCCTGAAGCGCGATCGGGGCGCAGACCCGGCCGACGTACGGCATCAGCACGGTCAGCAGCTCGTCCAGCGCCAGCGCGTCCCCCTGCTGCGCCTCCTGGACGAGGGCGCGCAACTCCGCCGGCTCCAGGCGCTGCCCGGGCACCCCGGACGCGGCGCTCGCCGCCCCTGCCATGTCGCCCCCTCGACGGCCGTCCTCGCGGTCGGTTGGACGTTACCGGACGCCCGGCGCGGGCCAGGCCCTAGCCTGGTCGGATGACCGAGGAACTCCCCCCGGGCGGTGTCCCGATGACCGAGGCCGAGGCCGTGGCCCGGTGGACGACGGCGTGGACCCCCGCCGAGGTCGCGGACCGGCTGGCCGGGGTGTCCGCCCCCTGGTGCGTCGCCGGGGGCTGGGCCGTCGACCTGTTCCGGGGGCGGCAGACCCGCCCGCACGGTGACCTGGAGATCGCCGTCCCGGCCGCGCACTTCCCGGAGATCCGGGCCCGGTTCCCCGGCTTCGCCTTCGACATCGTGTCGTCCGGACACCTCTGGGAGGAGCCCGCGCCGGAGGTCTGGGACCTCACCCACCAGACCTGGCTGCGCGACCCGGCGACCGGGGAGTTCCTGCTCGACGTGTTCCGCGAGCCGCACGACGGCCCGACCTGGATCTGCCGGCGCGACCCGTCGATCCGGCTGCCGTACGCCGAGGTCGTCCGTCGTACGCCGGACGGGATCCCCTACCTGGCCCCGGAGTTGGTCCTGCTGTTCAAGGCCAAGGCCGATCGGCCCAAGGACCGGCACGACTTCACCGGCGCCCTCCCGCTGCTGGACGACACCCGGCGCCGCACCCTGGCCACCCTGCTGGCCCGGGTGCACCCGGGGCACGCCTGGCTGGCGCAGCTGGCCGTCTGACGGCCGAGCCCGGCGGCGGCCCGGTCGCCCTCGAGGGGCGGCTCGTCCGGGGAACCCCGCGCCTCGGCCTTCCGGGGCCATGGCCTCCCGGCACCTCGGCTTCCCCGTGCCTCGGTCTCCCCGTGAGCGTCCGGCTGAGCAGGGCGAACCCGGCCGGGGGAGTGTCCGGGCGGGGGGCTATCTTGAGGGGTCACGGACAGCCGGAGGGAGCGGGCGATGGGGATGGTGGCGGGTCGGCGGGTGGCCGCCGGAGTGGCGGTGGGCGTGCTGGTGGGCGTGCTGGCCGGGTGCTCGTCGAGCGGCTCGGAACAGGCCAAGGGCGCCGCGGCGTCGTCGAGCACGACGGCGGGCGCGGCCGGCGCGGCGGGTGGCGCGGCGGCCACCGCCCCGGCCGCGGGCTCCGCGACGGCGACGGCGCCCGGGTCGGGCGCGGGCACGCCCGCCGCGCCGGGGGTCGCCTCGGCGTCGGCCCCGGCGGCCGGTGGCACCGGCGGCACCGGGAGCACCGGCGGCGGGTCGACGCCCGCACCGGGCGGCACCGCGGCGGCCGACGCCCCGGCACCCCGGGCGGACTCCGAGGCCACGCTGCTGGACGACAAGGTCGTCGCGCAGGTGCTGCCCGACCCCAAGGTGATGGCCGGCTGGGAGGAGGAGAAGCGCAAGGTCGACACCGCCGACCACACCGTCACCTGCACCGCGAAGACCCCCTGCACCGGCAAGCCGCTCAGCGGCTCGGTCCGGTTCTCCTCCGGGGACCTCGTCACCCGCTTCATCGTCGAGACCCTGCCCAGCCGGGACGCCGCCAAGGACCGACTCAAGGAGACCTACGCCTCCTACGCCGCCGGCCCGTTCACGGCCGTCGACACCGCGGCGCTGGGCAGCGAGAGCAAGGCCTTCCAGGGCAAGCTGGCCGCCAGTGACGGCGTCGGCATCGTGATCCGCTCCGGCACCGTGGTGGCGAGCGTGACCACCGAGGGCGGGCCGGTCGACGTGGCCGCCACCCGGAAGTTCGCCGTGATGCTGGTCAAGCGGATCGAGCAGGCCCAGAACGGCAAGACCCCGGACGCCGGCCTCGGCGTCGGCTGAGTCCCCGTCCGGTCACGGACGGACCGGGCGCCCCGGGCCGGGTCAGGCCCGGGGCGCCCTGCCGTGCCGGGGTCCTGTCGTACCGGCGCCCTGCCGTATCGGCGTCCGGCCGCGGGGCGCCCGAGCGGGCTGGGCTGGGCGAACGGATGTCAGTCGAGCGTGATATGTACTCCACCGGGGTGGTCGGTGTGCGGCCATGCGAGAGATACCGATGAAGTGCGAGGGGGCCACACATGGCGCTGTTCCGACGCCGATCCGGCGAGGAGGCCGGTCAGGAGCGGGCCGGGCGGCGCGGGTTCGGCTTCGGCCGGCGTAGCGCCGAGCGGTCCGCGCCGTCCGGCGGCGGTGCGGTGCCCAGGCTCGACCCGGCGTACGGGGACGAGACGCTGCGGCTGATGCTGGACCAGGCCGCCGCCGGGGACTGGGCGGTGCTCGGCCCGGCGCTGGCCGCGATCGGGGACCAGGCCGAGCTGACCCTGACGGTGGCCGCGCTCGCCGACGTGCGCGGCGTCGACCAGTGGACGGCCCGGGTGCTCGCCGAGCGGCCCGAGGACACCATGGCCCTGCTGCTGTCCGGCGCCCGGCACGTCTACTGGGCCTGGGCGGCCCGGACCGGCGCGCGCGCCAAGCAGGTCACCGAGGAGCAGTGGAAGGTCTTCCACCAGCGCCTCGGCGTCGCCGAGGAGCAGCTGCTGGAGGTCGCCGAGCGCGAGCCGTCCTGGCTGGCCCCCTGGTACTTCCTGCAGACCAGCGCCATGGGCGCCTCGCTCGGCCCGGAGGTCGCCACCTGCCGCTTCGAGGCCGCGGTGCGCCGCGTCCCCGGGCATCCGGCCTCGCACCGCAGCCGCTTGCAGCAGCTGTCCGCCAAGTGGGGCGGCTCGCACGACGAGATGCACGAGTTCGCCCGCTCCGCGATGCTGGCCGCGCCCGAGGGCAGTCCGCTGGGCGAGCTGGTCGCGCTCGCGCACATCGAGCGCTGGCTGGACCTGCCGGACGGCGAGGACCACGCCTACCTCACCAGCCCGACGGTGCTGGCCGAGTTGCAGGAGGCCGCCTTCCGGTCCGTCCTGCACCCCGACTTCACGCCGGTGCGCGGCTGGCAGGGTGCGTTCAACACCTTCGCGATGGTGTTCTCGCTGGCCGACCAGCGCAAGACGGCACACCTGCTGTTCGAGGCGCTGGACGGCGTCGTCACCCAGGCGCCCTGGCAGTACCTCTCCGGCGACCCGGTCAAGGCCTACCGCGCCCACCGCGACCGCTGCGCGCGCTGACCGCACCCGCACCCGGCCGTCAGCCCCCGTCAGCCCCCGTCACCCACACGCGATCGAAAGAGCCCCCGGTGTCCGTGTCCCCATCCGACAGCCCGACGAGCGCGCACACCTTCCAGGTGGACCTGCGCGGCCTGGTGGACCTGCTCTCCCACCACCTGTACTCCAGCCCGCGGGTCTACCTGCGCGAGCTGTTGCAGAACGCGGTGGACGCCATCTCCGCCCGCCGCGCGCTCGACCCCGAGGCGCCCGCCCGGATCACCGTCCGCGCCGATGACGAGCTGACCGTCACCGACACCGGCATCGGTCTCACCGAGGCCGACGTCCACACCTTCCTCGCCACCATCGGCCGCAGCTCCAAGCGCGACGCCGACGGCCGGCTGGACGGCGCCGGGCTGGCCAAGGCCCGCGGCGACTTCATCGGCCAGTTCGGCATCGGCCTGCTCGCCTGCTTCGTGGTCGCCGACGAGATCACCGTGGTGACCCGCTCCGCCGCCACCCCGGACGCCCCGGTGATCGAGTGGCGCGGCGGCTCCGACGGCCGCTACACCATCCGCACCCTGCCCGCCGAGGCCAAGCCCGAGCCGGGCACCACCGTCACCCTCGCCCCGCGCGCCGACGCCGCCGAGTGGACCAGCCCGGTCCGCGTCCTCGGCCTCGCCCGGGACTTCGGCAGCCTGCTGCGCCACGACGTCACCGTGGTCGACCCGAACGGCACCGAGCACCGGATCAACCGGACCCCGCCGTGGGCGGAGAAGCACGCCTCCCCGCTGGCCCGGCGCGACGCGCTCACCGAGTACTGCCGCGCCGCCTTCGACTTCACCCCGCTCGACACCATCGACCTGGACCTGCCGCTGGTCGGCCTGCGCGGCGTCGCGTACGTGCTGCCCGACGCCGCCCCGCCCTCGCGCCGCTCCGGCCACCGGGTGCACCTCAAGGGCATGCTGCTCTCCGACCAGGCCGACGAACTCCTGCCGGAGTGGGCGTTCTTCGTCCGCTGCGTGGTCGACACCGACGGCCTGCGCCCGACCGCCTCCCGTGAGGGCCTGTACGCGGACGAGACGCTGGCCGCCGTCCGCGACGCGCTCGGCGCCCGGATCCGCGACTGGCTGACCGGCCTGTCCGCGAGCGACCCGGCGCTGCTGCACCGCTTCCTCTCCGTGCACCACCTGGCCGTCAAGGAACTCGCCCGCTACGACGACGAGTTGCTGCGGATGATGCTGCCCTGGCTGCCGTTCGAGACCACCGACGGCAACGTCACCCTGGACGAGTTCGCCCGCAGCCACCCGGTGGTGCTGGTCACCCGGACCGTCGAGGAGTTCCGCCAGGTCGCCCCGATCGCCGGCGCGGCCGGCCTCGGCGTGGTCAACGGCGGCTACACCTACGACCGGGACCTCGTGCACCGGCTGCCCGAGATCCGCCCCGGCGTCTCGGTCGCCGACCTCGACCCCGGCACCGTCACCGCACACCTGGACACCGTCGACCCGGCCGCCGAACTCGCCGCCAACGCGTTCCTGACCATCGCCCGCGAGGTGGTCGGCCGCTTCGACTGCGACGTGGCCCTGCGCAGCTTCCACCCCACCAGCGCCCCCGCCCTGCTGCTGGACAACCGGGAGGCCCGGCACGAGCGCACCCGCGCCCAACTCGCCGACGAGGCCGACGGCCTGTGGGCCGACATCCTCGGCTCGCTGCGCGCCGAGGTGCCCCGCGCCCAACTGGTGCTCAACCACCTCAACCCGCTGGTGCGCCGCGCCGCGTCCGTCACCAGCCGCGAGCTGGCCGTCACCGCCGTCGAGGCGCTGTACGGGCAGGCCGTGCTGATGACCCGCCGGCCGCTCAAGGCCAGCGAGAGCGCCCTGCTCAACCGCTCGTTCATCAGCCTGCTCGACCACGCGATGCTCGGCCACGAGGCGGCCGGCCCGGCCGGTGGCAGCGGTACCGATAGCGGCAAGGGCACCGGCTCCGGCACCGACCCGAAGGAGGCGTGATGCTGGACACCCCCGACGCGGTGATGGCCGCGCTGCGCGAGAACGACGCCCGCCCGTACGGCCGCCAGCGCACCGTCACGGCCGAGGAACTCGTCGACGCCGCCGAGCAGTTCGAGGACACCAGGGTCCGTGCGATGGCCCTGCTGGAGCTGATGGAGGCGTACGAGTACGACGGCGAGCGCAGCAAGTCGCCGGTGGTCTTCGCCCGCGTGCTCAAGCTCTGGGACACCGACCCGGACGGCTTCGGCGACTGGGCCCGGCACCAGGTGTTCTGGCGCTTCAAGTGGGTCGCCACCGCGCTCCAGGGCACCCCGGACGTCCCGCTCGCCGCCGTCGAACGCTGGCACGCCGAGCTGCGCGACCGCTACCGGGCGGCCGACTTCGACCTCCAGCCGTACTACGCCCAGCGCTACCACCTGGCCGCGCAGACCGGCACCGCCGTCCAGGACGCCTACGAGCTGTGGACCGCCCGCCCGCGCTCCGAGCTCAGCGACTGCCACGCCTGCGAGACCCGCGCCCGCGCCGAGCACTTCGTCCGCGCCGGCGACGACACCCGGGCCCTGGAGGTCTGGCGGCCGGTCCTCGACGGCCGCAGCAGCTGCGAGGAGGAGCCGTACCTCAGCCACGCCGCCGCCCTGCTGCCGCTGCTGCGCCTGGGCCGGCTCGACGAGGCCCGCTCCAGCCACCTGGTCGGCTACCGCTACGCCCGCGGCAAGGCCGGGCAGGGCCGGGCGCTCGGCCGGCACCTGGAGTTCTGCGCCCTGTCCGGCAACGAGCCGCGCGGCCTGGAGATCCTCGCCGAGAACCGCGACCTGTTCGACGGCGCCGGCGACCCGATCGGCCGGCTCGACTTCCTCACCGGTGCCGAGGTGCTGATCGCCGCCCTTGCCCGGGCCGGTCACGGCGGGCTCGCGGTCGGCGGCCCGCCCGGCACCGCCTGGACGGTCGACACCCTGCTCGCCCACCTGCGCACCGAGGCGGACGCGCTGGCCGCCCGCTTCGACGCCCGCAACGGCACCGACGCGGTGAGCGCCGCCCGCCGCGAGCGGCTGGTGCGCGAGCCGCTGCTCGCCGAACCGCTCGCGCTCGGCGTCCGCGCCGCCGCCGCGCCCGAACTGGCCGCCGCCCAGGCCGCCTCGGCCGCCGTCCCCGCGCCGCGCCGGGCCGTCGAACCGGAGCCGGAGGACTTCACCGCCCTGGTGGTCCGCGCCCGCGAACTGGACCGGAGCGGCCACCCGGACGCCGACCGGCTCTGGCGGCGGATCGGCGAACGCGTCGCCGCCGACGACCACACCCACCCCGAGGACACCGAGGTCGGCAGCCCCGAGCGGCTGCGCGCCGAGATCGCCGCGCACCGGGCCAACGAGCTGATGGAGCGCGGCGACCACCCGGCGGGCAAGGCCGGCCTGCTGGCCGCCGCCGAGCTGTTCGACCGGGCCGGGGTGCCCGGCCGGGCGCTCACCGCCCGTACCCGCGCGCTGATCGTCGAACTCGGCGAGACCGAGGGCGCGACGGCCGACTGGGCGGCGCTCGACGAGGCGCTGCGCCGGGCCGAGGAACTGCGCGCCGACGGCGGTACGTCCCTCGACGCCGGGCTGTCCGACGACGGCTACCTGGTCGTGCTCCAGGTCCGCGCCTACGCCGCGCACCACGAGCTGACCGGCGCGCTGCCCGAGGTGCCCGCCGAGCTGGCCGAACGCTTCGAGGCGGCCGTCGGCGGCTACCGCGAGGCGGCCGAGGCGATCGGCTCCGCCCGCCGGGCGGCCACGGCCCGGCAGTACTCGGCCGACGCGGCCGCCCGACAGGGCCGGATCGACGAGGCCGTCGCCGAACTGCGCGAGGTGCTGGCCCGGTTGGACGCCGCCGAGCTGCCCTGGCAGACCCCGCGGGTGCTCGGCCTGCTCGGCCAGGTGCTGCTGCACAGCGGCCAGGGCGCCCAGGCCGTCGAGGTGTTCCACCGCGCGCTGGCCGAGGCGGCCCGCTGGGAGGACGACTCCTACCCGTTCGCGCCGACCTACATGATGCTCGGCCACGCCAGCATGCTGGCCGAGGACCGCGGCGGCGCGATCCGGGCGCTGTCCGAGGCCGCCGCGCGCTTCGACCGCAAGGGCCGGGAGGGTGCCGAGGACGCCGCCCAGGTGCGGCTCCAACTCGCCGACGTGCTGCGTGAATCCGGCCGCGCGGCGGACGCCGTCGCGGTGCTGGAGTCGGTGCTGCTGGACGCCTCCGCCGCGGAGCTGGACGAGCGGATGCTCGCCCAGGCCCGGCTGGACCTCGCCCGCGGCCTCGGCGAGCTCGACGAGCACCGGGCCGCCGCCGAGGAGTACCTGCGGCTGGCCGACGCCGTCGCCGGCTGGGAGGACCAGAGCACCCACACCATGGTCGCCTGCGAGGCCTCGCTGGCGCTGGCCCAGGCCGACCGCTGGGACGCCGCCAGGGCCGCCCTCGACCGCGCCCTGGCGGCGCACGCGGAGGCGCCGCAGGTGGAGCAGATGGCCGGCACGCTGCGGGAGTTCGCCCGGCTGACCATGCACCACGAGGGCGCGGACGGGCTGGACGCCGCGCTGGCCCTGGTCGCCGAGTCGGAGGCGGTCGGCCGGCGCGCCGAGGAGTCCGGCCAGGAGTACAACTCCTGGCACCTGCGCGGCGGTACGCACTTCGAGCGGGGCCGCTGCCTGGCGATGGCCGGGCGGTTCGAGGAGGCGCTGGCCCAGCTGGAGCTGGCGATTCCGGTGTACGAGCAGGGCGGGCAGCGGTTCGAGGCGCCGCGCGCGGAGGCGCTGCGGCTGGCCGCGCTGATCGAGGGCACCGACCTCGGCCGCCGCGAGGCGGCCGTCGCCCGGCTGACCGCCGGCATCGCCCGCTGCGAGGCCGTCGGGCTGTCGGAGGGGGCGCAGATCCTGGCCGAGCTGCGGCAGCGGATCGCCGCCGGGCAGGACTGAACCGCGCTGCGGGCGGGCCCGGTCGACCCCGGGCCCGCCCCCTGTCGCGACCGACTGATCGCGCCACCGACTGATCACGTCACCGGCTGACCAGGTGACCGGCCGATCAGCAGGGTCCGTCGTCCGCCCAGACGCCCCACTGGCCGCTGGCGGTCGGTACCTCGTTCAGCGTCCACCACTTGGCGTGGTACTTGTGGCCGTTGTACGAGACCTTGTTGCCCGCCGTGTACGTGGTGCTCGCGCTCCACGCCGGGTCGGTGCAGCTGCCCGGGCTGGTCGGCGGGGTCGTGGGCGGGGTGGTCGGGGGAGTGGTGGGCGGAGTGGTGGGCGGGGTCGCCCCGGCGAACTTCACGGTGTACTTGGTGAAGTCCCAGTCGTTCTGCACCACGCTGGAGCAGGAGCCGGACAGCCCCGGGTCCACGGTGCCCGGGCACTGGCGGTCGCGGTTGACCGACCAGTAGGTGTACCGGGCCAGCTTGTGCGCGGTGGCGAAGTCCAGCACGGTCTGGAAGTCCGCCTGCCGGAAGTACTCGGCGGCGTCGGTGCGGCCGTTCATCATCGACACGCCCTCGTGGGCGTAGGCGGTGGCTTCGGACCAGCCGAAGGTGGTCTGCAGGATCTGGTTGAACTTCACCAGCGCGTCGGTCTGCGCCGCCGCGCCGTTGAAGCCCCCGTCGAACGGCATGATCGAGTAGTTGTTCGGCGTGAAGCCCTGCGACTTGGCCTCGTTCAGCATCTGGGTGCCGAACCAGCCGGTGCCGGCGTTGGTCCCGGCCGTGGTGATCGAGACGTACAGGCCCGGGTTGTTCTGCTGGAGGATCCGGGCGGCGCCGATCTCGTTGTGGATCGCGGCGCTGTTCTCGTACTCCGGCTCCTCCAGGTCGAAGTCGACCGCCTTGAGCTGGTACTTGGTGACCACCTTCTGGTACGCGGCGGCGGTCGCCTCCGGAGTGCCGCAGGTCTGGCCGAGCTTGGTGCCGCCGTAGCCGCCGACGGACACCGAGACGTCGCCGCCCTTGGCGCGGACCGCCTGGATGACGGCGGGCATGGTGGTGTCGGAGTCGATCGAGGAGGTGCCGCCCCAGGCCGGGGCGCAACTGCTGCCCTGGGCGAGGATGAAGGCCAGCTGGAAGGCCTTCTGGCCGGTGGCGTCCATCACGGCGGCGGCGTCCGGCGGGCTGTTGTCCTCGGGCATCAGGTAGGGCGCGGAGGCGTACCAGTTGCTGCCGAGGGCGGTGGCGGGGGTGAGGTCCGCCGCCGTGCCGGCCGCGGTGGTGCCGGCGGCCGCGGTGCCGGTCAGCGCGGCGGCGGCGCCGACGGCCAGGCCGAGGGCCCCGGCCAGCGCGAGCGCGAGGGCGGTGCGGCGGGGTCTGCCGTGGTGCGGGGGAGCGGGGCGTGCGGGAGCGGGGAGTGCAGGAGTCGGACGTGCTGGACGAGCGCGTTCCATCGGAAGGCCTTTCCAGGAAACGGCGGTGGGGGAGGGCCTGTTCACGCCGGAGGTGGGGGAGGCGTGGTGCAGGCCGAACTGCCCAGTGGCGTGCGATGGTTGCCATGGGCTGTCACTGGTATAGACCTCTCCTTGGCGGGTGGTCAACCCCCGGGAGCGCCCGTCATCCGGTGCGGGCGTGCGGTGCGCGGTGGACTGCGGTCGGCCGGACCACGGGCGGGCGGACCGCGGGCGGGTGGGCCGGGACGGGGCCGGCGGACTTGAGGGTCTGCAGGATCGGGGCGGATTCCAGGGCGGTGATCTCGGGGACGGCGCCCAGGCGTTGGGTGAGGTAGCGGTGGAGGTCGGCCGGATCCGTGCACAGGGCGGTGGCGGCGAGGTTGCTGGGGCCGGTGGTGGCGGCGACGAAGGCGAGCTCGCGGTGCGTGGCGAGGGCCTGTCCGACCCGGTCGAGGTGGGCCGGGGCGACGGTCATCCAGAGCAGGGCCTGGAGACCGGCGCCGAGCAGCCGGGGATCGATCTCCAGGTCGAGGAACACGGTGCCGTCCGCCCGGAGTTCGGCCAGCCGCCGGGCGACGGTGGCCGGGGTCCGGCCGGTGGCGGCGGCGAGCTCGCCGAGGGCGGTGCGGCCGTCCCGGTGCAGCGCGCCGAGCAACGCGCGGTCGGACTCGTCCAGCTCGCCGCCCGTCCGACCGGCGCCCGTGCTCGCGGCCGTCTCCGGTGTCGGCCGCAGTCGGGCCTGCTGCTCCTCGGAGAGCGCCTCGGTGCTGCCCGGCCAGACGGACGGGCCGCCCCGGTAGGTGTGCAGGACGCAGTGGGCGGAGACGGCGGTGACGCTGGCCGTCCGGGGGATGTCGCGCAGCAGCAGGGTGTGGGCCTCGGGGCCGGGTGCGGTCTCGACGACGGCGGTGATCTCGGTACCGCCGGAGGTGAGCTTCACCCAGGCCGTGTCGCCCCGCCGGACCAGCGCCTGGGCGAGGCTCTGCGCGGTGTGCGGGGCGGTGGTCAGCCGCACCAACCACTGGACGCGCCCGGCCCGGTGCGCCTCGGCGAGCCCGACCACCCGCAGCCCGGCCTCCGCCCGCAGCCGCCGGTAGCGGCGGGCGACCGTCTGCGGCGACACGTCCAGGACGGCGGCGATCCGGCTGAACGGCGCCCGCCCGTCGATCCGCAGGGCGTGCACGAGCGCGCGGTCGAGCTCATCGAGCATGCGGGGCTCCCAGGTGTCGGCCGACGGGATCCGATTCTCCCGCCGTGCCGGTCTCCGCTGGGCCCGCCGGCTCCGCCGGGCTGTCCGGGGTCGCCGGCCTCGGGTCCATCAGCCGCGTGGCGACGGCGGCCAGCGCGAGCGCGCCGACGGCGACCCAGCAGGCCCGCTGCGCCCCGACCGGGTCGGGGCAGGACAGGTAGACCCGGCCGAGCACGGCGACTCCCAGGGTGGCGCCGAGCTGCTGGACGGCGTTGAGCAGACCGGCCGCCGAACCGATCTCCTGCGGCCGCAGCGGCCGCAGCGCCGCCGTGAAGAACGCCGACGTGAACAGCCCCTGCCCGATGCCGATCACAGTGAGCGCACCCACCAGCAGGGTCGGCTGACCGTCCGTACGGTACGCGCCGACGGCGGCCAGCAGGCCTGCCACGAGGACGCCGAGCCCGGCGGCCGTCACCCGCCGCCCGTACCGGTGGACCAGGTACGCCCCCGAGCACCACGAGGCCACCGCCATCCCGGCCGAGCACGGCAGCAGGGTCAGCCCGCAGGTCAACGCATCGGCACCGGAACCGAGTTGCAGCTGGAGGACGACGACCAGCGTCAGCCCGGTGGTGACCGCGAAGAACAGCGCCGAACTCACCAGCGCGGCCGGGAAGCGCACGGTGGCGAACAGGCTGGTCTCGACCAGCGTCTCGGCGCCGCGCCGGGCCCCGCGCCGCTGCTGCGCCGCGAAGGCGACCGCGACGGTCGCCCCGGCGGCGATCGCCGCGAGGGCCGGACCGTCCGGCACGCCTGCGCCCTGTCCCAGCAGCGGGAGGACGACCAGCCCGGTGGCGAGGACGGCGAGGCCGGTGCCGGCCGGGTCGAGACCGGGAAGCCGAGGGGCGCGGTTCTCGATCAGCAGCGGTGCGAGGGCCAGGACGGCGAGCGAGAGCGGCAGGTTGACCAGGAAGACCGCGCGCCAGGAGGAGCCGAACAGGTCCGCGTGGGTGAGTACGCCGCCCAACACCGGGCCGAGGACCGCGGCGAGCCCCATCACCGGGCCGATGGTGCCCAGGGCACGGGCGGTTTCCGCGCCGTGGAACATGGCCTTGATCAGGCCGATCGTCTGCGGGATGATCACGGCCGCCGCCGCGCCCTGGACGGCCCGGAAGGCGATCAGCGTGCCCAGGGTCGGCGCGCAGGCACAGGCCAGCGAGGCGAGCAGGAAGCCCGCGACCCCGTACCGGAACACCCGACGCCGCCCGTACCGGTCGCCCAGCCGCCCACCGGTGAGCAGCAGGACGGCGAACGGCAGCGTGTACGCCGAGGTGAGCCACGGTACGGCGGACGGCGCCCCACCCAACTCCTCCCGCATCCGCGGCGCGGCGACCTGCACGATCGTCGCGTCCAGCAGGTTCATCGCCTCGGCGGTGAGCAGCGCACCGAGCGCCACCCAGCGGCGCGGGTGTACGGACATGGGACCTCCCACGGACAGCGGCCGCCACCCCGGCAACCGGACCGCCGCCCACCCTCCGCCCACCCCACCCCCCGATCCAGCCGGAGCCACCCCACCCGATGATTTCTGCCATCCACCCACCCCTCACCCCCGAAATCCGCCACCCACCCCCACCCGCCAGGCCACCCGCCCAGCCGCAAGCCGAGGGCCGGAGCCACAGGCGTCTGCTCCCTCAGCGCCTGCCGGGCGCGCGGGCCGGTGCCGCGCGGTACGAGGGCGCTGCGGTGCCGCCGGGTGCGGGGGCCCGCTCCGCGGCCCCTGGCGGCCCGCTGCTCAGCGGCAGGCAGCGGGCGGGAGCCAGGGGCGTGTCCGGTCCGTCGGTGCCTGCCGGGCGTGCAGGCGAGCAGGTCGGGGCTGCGCGGTGCCGCTGGGCGCGGGGCCCGCTGTCCGGCCCCGGGTGGGCGTCAGGGGGCTTGCGGCCACCGGGGCGCTGGCGCCTGCCGCAGGGAGGGGCCGCTTGTGGTGGGGTGCCTGCCCTCGCCGGCCCTGGGCGGGGGTCAGGGTGTCGTGGTCACTCGGACGTCGGGGCCCACTGCTGAGAGGAGTTCGCTGACGGTGGGGGTCCAGGGGCGGGTGCTGGGGCCGGTGAGGGTGAGGGTGCGGTGGACGGCGGGGCGGATGGGGATGAGGACGCAGCCGGGCGGGAGCATGGTCTGGGCGAGGGCGGGAATGACGGAGACGCCGACGCCGGCGTGGACCATCCCGATGAGGCTGTTGAGGTCGCGGATGCGGTGCCGTGGGGTGAAGCGGGTGCCGGAGCGGCGGTAGGCCTCGCGGATGTGGCGTTCGCAGCCTCCTTCGGAGAGCAGGAAGTCGTCGTCCTCCAACTCCCCGACGTGGATGGTCTCCTGGTCGGCGAGCGGGTGGTCGCGGCGCAGCAGGGCGTGCATGGAGTCGGCGCCGAGGGGGATGGCTCCGGGCGCGACCGCGCCGGCGTCGACGAGGACCGCGGCGTCGACGGTGCCGGCTTCGAGCCACGCGCCGAGTTCGGCGTCCTCGCCCTCGAAGATGTGCACGGTGATCCGGGGGTAGGCGGCCTTCCAGTCGCGGAGCAGCCCGGGCAGCACCGCCTGGCAGACGGTGGTCGGGGCGGCCAGCCGGACGGTGCCGGCGAGCCCGCCGGAGTGACGGGTGGCGATGGTGCGGACGGCGGCGGCGGAGGCGACGGCGGTGCGGGCGTGGGGGAGGATCTCCTCGCCCAGCGGGGTGGGCCGGGCCGGGTTGCCGCGCCTCAACACGGGTGCGCCGAGGGCCTTTTCGAGGGCGGCGATGACGTGGGAGACGGCGGACTGACTGATCCCCAGTTCGTCGGCGGCCGTGCCGAAGCCGCCGGTGTCGGTGACCGCGACCAGCGCCCTCAGCTGGGCCAGGTTGATCTCCTTGTTGTCCGAGGCCATGAGTCTTCCTCATCTGTCCGGCACCGTCACTTGTTGGACTCATGTTCCGTGCCCGGGCCACCCTCTGTCCAGGTGGAGAACCGTGGACGAGTGCGGAGGTGGTCGAGAGTGCGGCGTTGGTGGCCGGGCTTCGTGATGCTGTCGGCGATCTGGGGCGCGAGCTTCGCCCTGATCAAGGTGGCGGTGGACGCGGGGGTGCCGCCGGTCTGGGTGGCGTGCTGGCGTTGCGTGCTGGGTGCCGCCACGCTGTGGACCGTCCTCGTGCTGCGCCGCGAGCGGGTGCCCCGGGACCGGGCGCTCTGGCGCCACTCGGCGGTGGTGGCGCTGCTGCTGAACACCGTGCCGTTCACCCTGTTCTCGTTCGGCGAGACGAAGGTCAGCTCGGTGCTCGCCGGCGTGATGAACGCGACCACCCCGTTGTTCACCCTGCTGTTCGCGGTGCTCACCGTCGCCGAGGAGCGCCGCCCGGGCGGGCGCCGGCTGGCCGGCCTGGCCCTCGGGTTCGTGGGCGTGCTGACCGTCCTCGGGGCGTGGCGCGGCATCGGCTCGGGCGAGGCCGTCGGCGGCCTGGCCTGCCTGGCCGCCGCCTGCTGCTACGGTGCGGGCTTCGCCTACCTGCGCCGCAACCTCGCCGGTCGGCCGGAGTCGGTGACCACCCTCTCCGCCGTCCAGATCACCTGCGCCACCGCCGAGTTGGGCGTGCTCGCACCGCTCGCCGCGGGCGCCCCGCACTGGCCCGGCGCGGGCCCGGCCGCCGCCCTGCTGGTGCTGGGCGCGGTCGGTACGGGCTTCGCGTACCTGTTGAACCTCGGCCTGGTCCGGGCCGCGGGCACGGCGGTGGCCTCCGCCGTCACGTACGTCATGCCGCTCTGGTCGACCGCCCTGGGAGCGGCCTTCCTCTCCGAGTCGGTCCGCTGGAACGCCCTGCTCGGCGGCGCGGCCGTGGTCGCCGCCGTCGCGCTCACCCGCCCGCAGCCGCGCCCGCAGCCCGAGCGGAGCCAGCACCAGAAGAACGCCAACCACCGCACCAAGCACGCCCATATGTGACTCCCTCCCCTCGGTCGACCCCGGACAACACCGCCGGAACCGGGACGATCGGACAGCTGAATTCGTATCCGATCTGACGTTCGGTGTCCACTGAATTACGGAAAGTCCCCGACCCCCGCTATCGTGGCCGCGTGGTGAGGTCGTGGGATGCTGCGGTGGAGCGGGCGCAGGACCGGCTGGCGGCGGGGCCGCGGCTGCGGTCGGCGGCCGACGGGGACGAACGGCGCTTCGCGCTCTGGGACTTGGCGTCCCTGGTGGAGGGCGAGCTCGGTGAGCGGGTGGCGCCGGACGCGCTCGCCCCGCCCGCCGAGCGGCAGTGGCGCGAACGCCTGGGGGAGAGCGGCCGGGAGTGGCCGGGCGGCGAGCTGTACCGGCGTCGGTACTGGGTGCTCGACACCGACGGCAGTACGGTGGCCGGGACGGTCGCCGTGGACAACTGGACCAAGGGGCCCGGCCAACTCGCCGTCTCCTCCCTCTACCTGAGCCCGGAGGCCCGCGGCCGCGGCCTGGCCGCCGCCGCGCTGGACGAGGTGTACGCGGCGGCCACCGCCGAGGGCCTGCCCGGCTTCCGCCTGGAGGCGCACTGGACCTGGCAGCACGCCGTCCGCTACTACCTGCGGCGCGGCCTCTGGGTGGTCGGCTGGAAGCACGCCCTCGCGCTGGCCCGGATGCCCCAACTCCCGCCCTACCGCGTCCGGGAGGAGGACGACCGGCTGGTCCTGCGGATCGCCGACCGGCAGCGCGGCTGGGTCCCGCTGCTGGCCGCCGGCTACGAGGGCCGGGTGGGCTGCCGGAGCGCCGGCACCCGGGCGGGCGGCGAAACCCCGGACGTCCCCGAGGTCGCGCAGCCCCCCGACGACCGCTGGCTGCGCCTCGACGAGACGGCCGACTACCGGGGTGCCGACGGCTGGGTGCACGGCTACGCGCGCTCGACGCTGGCCCTGTACCTGGCGCTGGCCGGCCGCCCCCTGGTGCGCGGCCCGCAGTGGTGGGCGGAGGCGTGGCGCTGGTCGGACGCCGGCGAGCCGGAGGGCCTGGCGTACAAGATCGGGCACTTCGAGCGGACCGCCCGGGCGGCCGGCCGGCGGGTCGTCAGCCCGTACCGCCCGACGCCCGCGGAACGGCCCGCCCCCCACGACCCCGCCCCGCACGACCCCGCCGTCCACCACCCGGCCCTCCGCCACCCCACCGCGCACCACCCCGCCCCGCGCGGACCCTTCACCGCACCCCGCCCCGCCGTCGGGCGGCTGGCAGACTCGGGGGATGGCTGAGATCGAGATCGACGGCGCCCCCGCCGACGTGGCGCAGGTGGCCGCGCTGGGGCTGCTGAACTACGGGCACTTCACCACCCTGCGCGTCGAGGCGGGCCGGGTCCGGGGCCTGGACCTGCACCTGGACCGCCTGGTCCGGGACTGCCGGACGCTGTTCGCCGTCGACCTGGACCGGTCCGAGGTCCGCGAGCGGATCCGCGCCGTGCTCCCCGCCGACGGCGCACCGCTGATCGTCCGGGCCACCGTGTACGACCCCGGGCTCGGCCTGGAGCGCCCCGCCGGCCCCGCCGCGCCCCGTCTGCTGGTCACCACCCGCCCGGCGCCGGCGGCCGCGCCCGGCCCGCTGCGGGTGCGCACCGCGACGTACAGCCGGGACCTCCCGGAGGTGAAGCACGTCGGCCTGTTCGGCCTGGTCCACCACCGCCGCAGTGCCCAACTCGCCGGCTTCGACGACGTCTTGCTGCTGGACCCGGTCGGCCGGGTGACCGAGGGCGCCACCTGGAACATCGGCTTCCACGACGGCCGCCGGCTGGTCTGGCCGCAGGGTCCGAGCCTGCCCGGCGTCACCGCCGCGCTGCTGGCGGCCGCCCACCCGGGGGAGCAGTCCCGCGAGCCGGTGGACGCCGTCGGCCTGGACCGCTTCGTGGCCGCGTTCGCGGTGAACGCGGGCGTCGGCGTACGGCCCGTCGCGTCCGTCGACGGTACGGCCTTCGACCCCGCCCACCCCGCCGTCGCCGAGCTCGCCGCGACCTACCGGGCGATCGCCGCCGACCCGCTGTAGGCGCGTGGCGTCAGCAGGACCCCGGCACCCGCGCAGCACCCCGGTCATGCCAACCCCGGTCAAGCCGCCCGGTCATGCTGCCCCGGCCATGCCGCCCCGGTCGAGGATCGCTCAAGGCCCACACCAGAGCGTCCCTCGTACGGGTGACGAACCTGGTCCGAGCAGGCGCAATGGGGTGGTGGATCACGCCAAAGCTCTTTATTGGAACTGATCGTGATGTCGGATCAGCTACGCTCTCGCCCGCCCCGCCCGACCCGCCGAGCAGAGAGAGTAGCCCGACAATGAGCAGTCCTCCCGCGGTCACCGCGCCCCGTTGGCCGCTGATCCTGCTACGCATCACCGCGACCACCCTCGGCCTGCTGGCCCTGCTCCAGGTGATGCTGGCCGGCAGCTTCCTCAACGGCACCTACGAGTCGCTCAAGGACCACGAGGGCACCGCGATGACGCTGGGCACGGTGGTCGTCGTCCAGCTGGTGGTCGCCGCGCTGGTCCGCCGCCCCGGCCGCGGCCCGCTCTGGCCGCTGTGGACCACCGCCGTGCTGACCGTCGCCGTCATCGGCCAGATCGCCGCCGGCTACGGCCGGGCCATCGGCGTGCACGTCACCCTCGGGGTGCTGCTGGTCTGCGGCATCCTGTTCGGGCTGGTCGGCGCCTGGCGGCTGCCGCTGCCCGCCCGCGCGGGCAGCCTGCCGGCGCCGGACGGCAGCGGACGGCTGCCGCGTCCCGGCGGGCCGGTGGAGGTGTCCAAGTGAACCGCCGCCGGTTCCTCGGCATCGGCGCCTCCGTCCTCGGCGCGGGCGCGCTGGCCGCGGTCGCCGTGCCCTCGGCCGCCCGGCTGCTCGCCGAAGGCCGCCCGGGCCGACTGCTCAGCAGCGAACTCGACCTGCCGGAGCCGTTCCAAGTGCCGCTGCCGGTGCCGTCCGTGCTCCAGCCCGTGCGCAGCGACGGCACCACCGACTACTACGAGATCACCCAGCGGGTCGCCAAACTGGAGATCCTGCCGGGCGTCAAGACCGAGGCCTGGACGTACGGGGGCACCTTCCCCGGGCCGACCGTGGTCACCCGGTCGGGGCGGGCGGTGGTGATCAAGCACCGCAACGAGCTGCCGGTCCCCTCCGTGGTCCACCTGCACGGCGGCCACACCCCCGCCGACAGCGACGGCTACCCGGTCGACCTGCTGCTGCCCGTCGGCTCCCCGGGCGGATCCGCCGGCCACGCGGGCATGCCCGGGATGGCCGGAACGGGTGGGACGGCCGGCATGGAGGGCATGGCCGGGATGGAACACGCCGCCGGGAAGACCGTCACCGGCGAGCGCGCCCACACCTACCCGGGCAACCAGCGCGCCGCCACCCTCTGGTACCACGACCACCGGATGGGCTTCACCGGCCCCGGCGTCTGGCGCGGCCTGGCCGGCTTCCACCTCGTGCACGACGACGAGGAGAACGCCCTGCCACTGCCGCGCGGCGAACGCGACCTGCCGCTGATGATCGCCGACCGCGCCTTCGCCGCCGACGGCTCCTTCCACTACCCCGCCACCGACGCCGCCCTCGCGGTGCCCGGCGTCACCGACGAGTACATGAACGGCGTCCTCGGCGACGTCATCCTGGTCAACGGCGCCCCCTGGCCCCGCCTCGACGTGGACCGCGCCCGCTACCGGCTGCGCCTGCTCAACGCCTCCAACGCCCGCCTCTACCGCCTCGAACTCGACCCGCAGCCCTCCGGCGGCGACGCCCTCGTCCAGATCGGGTCCGACGGCGGCCTGCTGGACGCCCCGGTCGCCCACGACGCGCTGGAGATCGCCCCCGCCGAGCGCTTCGACATCGTCGTCGACTTCTCCCGCTACGAGCCGGGCACCTCCGTCCGCCTGCTCAACCGCTTCGGCAGCGGCCGCACCGCCGAGGTGATGCGCTTCGACGTCTCCTCCCGGCAGGTCCACGACGACGCGACCGTGCCGGACAAGCTGTCCACCGTCGAACACCTGGACGCCGGTGCCGCCGTCACCACCCGTTCCTTCAACTTCCGGCGCAGCCGCGGCGACGGCTGGACCATCAACGGCCAGGCCTACGAACCGGGCCGCGAACTCGCCCGGCCCGCCCTCGGCAGCACCGAGATCTGGCGGCTCTCCAGCGACGTGCACCACCCCGTGCACGTCCACCTCGACCACTTCCAGGTGCTCGGCCGCAACGGCAAGGACCCGGGCCGGTACGACGGCGGCTGGAAGGACACCGTCGACCTGCGGCCGGCCGAGGCGGTGGAGGTGCTGGTGCGCTTCACCGACTACCGGGGGACGTACATGCTGCACTGCCACAACCTGGAGCACGAGGACATGTCGATGATGGCGGACTTCGTCGTGGAGTGATCCCGGCGGCCCGGGCCCCGGAGGCCGAGGCCCCCGGAGCCCCGGGGGCGGTGCCGTCACCGGAGTGAACCCGGCGCTCCCGGCGGCCCGGGTTTCACCCGAACGGCAGAGGTGCCGGGGGGCGTGCGCTGCGCCCCCCGGCACCCGTGCCCTAGCGTCACGAGGGAGGTGCAGGGGGAGGGTGCACCCGCCACCCCGTCGTCGACCGAGGAGCCGTGCATGACCACCCCCGCCGAACGCCGTCGGCACGGCCGGGAGGCCCGCGACCGTGTCTCCCGCTCCGCCCACGGCCGCTGGATCCCCGCCGCCGACCGGCCCGACCCGATCGACGTCCTGGTGCGCCAAGGGGCCGACCGGGTCACCCGGCTGCTGCCGATCCGCTACGGACGGATGTCCGACACCCCGTTCACCTTCCTGCGCGGCGCCGCCGCCGTCATGGCCGCCGACCTCGCGGCCGTGCCCGACAGCGGCCTCACCGTCCAACTCTGCGGCGACGCCCACCTGTTGAACTTCGGCGTGTACGCCTCCCCGGAACGCGCGCTGCTCTTCGACGTCAACGACTTCGACGAGACCTATCCCGGGCCCTTCGAGTGGGACGTCAAACGCCTCGCCGCCAGCGTGGCCGTCGCCGCCCGCGACAACGGCCTGGACGACGACCGGGTGCACCGCGCCGCCCGCACCGCCGTCCAGGGCTACGCCACCGCCATGCACAGACTGGCCGCGATGGGCGAACTCGACGTCTGGTACGCCCGGATCGACACCGAGGACCTGCTCCCGCTGGTGCCCAAGGCCAAGCAGCGCAAGCGGGTCGAGGAGAACCTCGCCCGGGCCCGCCGCCGCACCAGCCTCCATGCCTTCGGCAAACTCACCGAGGAGCGGGACGGGCGGCGCCGCATCGTCAACGACCCGCCGCTCATCGAACCGCTGAAGAAGACCGAACTGCGCGAGGTCGGCAAGGTGTTCAGCGACTACCGGGCCACCCTCGCCGAGGACCGCCGGGTCCTCCTCGACCGCTACCGCTTCCTCGACGGTGCCATGAAGGTCGTCGGCGTCGGCAGCGTCGGCACCCGCTGCTTCATCCTCCTGCTGGAGGGCCGCGACGAGCGCGACCCGCTGTTCCTCCAGGTCAAGGAGGCCGGGCGGTCGGTGCTCGAGGACCACCTGCCGCCCACCCGGGTCGACGCCGAGGTCGCCGCGCACCACGGCGGCCGGCGTGTGGTCACCGGGCAGCACCTGATGCAGGCGGCCAGCGACATCTTCCTCGGCTGGACCACCGGCCCGGCCGGCCGCCACTTCTACGGGCGCCAACTGCGCGACATGAAGGGCTCGGCCGAGGTCGGCGACATGACCCCGTCCGGCCTGCGCGCCTACGCCGACCTGTGCGGCCGCACCCTCGCCCGGGCGCACGCGCGCACCGGCGACCGGATCGCCATCGCCGGCTACCTCGGCAAGGCCGACACCTTCGCCGACGCGATCGCCGACTTCTCCCTCCAGTACGCCGACCAGACGGTGGCCGACCACGCCGAACTGCTCGCCGCCATCGAGGCCGGGCGGATCACGGCGACGAAGGGGATCTGACCCGGCGGGGGCCCGGGCCGGGAGAGCCGGCCCGGGCCCCGGCGGCCCGGCCAACCGGCCCGTCCACCGGCCCGTCCACCGGCCCGGCCCCGCGACCCCGCGGCCTCACCCGACGGGCTGCAACAGCTGCTCCCGCACCGCCGCCAGCCGCTCCAACTGCTCCCGCTGGGACGGGAGGTCGAGCGCCCCCAGGCGGACCACCAGGTGCCGGGCACCGGCCGCGGCGTACCGGCCGAGCGTGGCGGCGACCTCCTCGGGGGTGCCGAGGGCGAAGGCCTGGATCTTCTCCACCTCCGCCAGCGGCAGGCCGTAGTTGGCCAGGGCGTAGGCGTCCACGGTCTGCCGGGCGGCCTCGACGTCGCGGTCGATCCGGACATTGACGAAGAGGGCCGGGGTGACGGCCCCGGGGTCGCGTCCGGCCCCCTGTGCGGCGTCCCGGACGCCGGCGAGCCCGTCGGCGTAGCCCTGCGGGGTGGGCGGGTAGGGCAGCCAGCCGTCGTACCGGCGCCCGGTGCGGGCGAGCGCGGCCGGAGTCGCGCCGCCGAGCCAGATCGGCGGCCCGCCGGGGCGGAACGGGGTGGTCATGGGCGGGATGGCGTCGAAGGAGTGGAACTCGCCGTGGAACTCCGTGTCCCCGCGCCACAGGGCCCGCCACAGGTCGACCGTCTCGTCCAGCCGGGCGAACCGCCGCTCCCACGGCACCTGGGACAGCTCGTGCAGCGGCTGGCCGAAGCGCCCGGGGAAGCCGGCGCCGACCGCGACCGCCAGCCGACCGCCCGACAGCAGGTCGATCGAGGCCAGCGTCTGCGCGGCCAGGACCGGGCGCCGCAGGACGGGCAGCAGCGCCCCCGTGCCGAGCGTGATCCGTTCCGTCACCGAGGCGACGGCCGACAGCATGGTGAGCGGCTCGATCCGCGGGGTGAGCAGGGAGTCGTTGACGAAGATCGAGGAGAACCCCAACTCCTCGGCCCGGCGGGCGAATCCGATCAACTCGCGGGGGTCTCCGGCGGGCGTCCACTGGGCCTGGCCGGTCGGAAGGAAAACACCGATGTCCATGCCGCAGATCCTGCCCGCGCCGCGGGAGTCGGCTCAATTCCCTTCCGGGAATGGCGGCCGGCGCGCGCCCGGGATAGAACTCTCCTCGTGGACTTCCCCCAGGCGCTGCGCGAGCGCCGCACCGACCGCCGGCTCAGCCAACTCGACCTCGCCACCCGGGCGGGCACCACCCAGCGGCACCTCAGCTTCATCGAGTCCGGCCGTTCCGTCCCCAGGCGGGGCATGGTGGTCCGGCTCGCCGAATCCCTCGACCTGCCGCTGCGCGACCGCAACGAGCTGCTGCTGGCCGCCGGTTACGCCCCGGTCTACCCGGAGAGCCCGCTGGACGGGCCCGCGCTGGCGCCGGTCCGGACGGCGATCGACCACATCCTGGCCGGCCACCTCCCGTACCCCGCCCTGGTGGTGGACCGTCGGGGCGAGGTCGTCGCGGCCAACCGGGCCCTGGACCTGGTGACCGAGGGTGCCGACCCGCGCCTCGTCGGCCCCGGCACCAACGCCTACCGGCTCGCCCTCCACCCGGACGGCCTCGCCCCGCGCATCGTCAACTTCGCGGCCTGGGCCCGGCACATCCTCGAACGAACGACCCATCTCGGCGAACTGCACGCCGAGTTGACCACCTACGTGCCCGAACTCGAGGTCACCGAGCAGCACCTGGGCTTCGCCGTGCCGCTCCAGCTGCGCACCTCGGTCGGCGAGCTGCACCTGATGACGACGGTGACCACCTTCGCCACCGCCGTCGACATCACCCTCGCCGAGCTCAAGTTGGAGGCCTTCCTCCCCGCCGACGAGGCGAGCGCCCAGGCGCTGCGCGGTGCCGCCCCCGCTCAGAACCCCGGGAACTGGTAGTCGGCGGCGATCCGCCCGTCCGCCCCGAGCACCACGAACTCCGCACCGCCGCCGACCGGTTCACCCCCACTGGTCGGCACCATCTCCCAGCCGAACCGGACCACGTCCCGCAGCCGCACCGCGTCCTGCCGCGCCCGGAAGGTGAACTCCCCGGGCGCCACGAACTCCTCGTACGCCCGCGTCACCCGCACCTCCAACTCCTCGTACCCGCGCGCCTCCAGCACCGGCTCGTCGAAGCCGACCCGCGCGGCCGCCTCCCGCACCTCGACCGGCGGATGCAGCAGATGCGTCCCGTCCTCGGTCCACAGCTCCTCGATCGCCTTCCGCCGCAGGCCGGCATCCGACTCCGTCCACAACGCGGCGTAGCGGTCGGCGAGTTGCTGGGCGGTGGTGTGGTTGCTCATGGTCCTGTTCCTCCGTGTGATCGGCTCTGCCCCCCATCCTGCGGGCCGGTCCGCGGGGCGACAATTCCCGCCAGGGAATCACTCGCGGGGCCGCAGGCCGTCCAGTACCAGCCGGAACAGGTGGTCGCGGCGGTCGGCGAGGGTGGGGGCCCGGTCGGCGATCCAGCTGAGGGCGTTGGCGAGGGCGAAGATGTCGACGGCGGTGACGTCGGGGCGGATGGTGCCGTCCTGCTGGGCGGCGGCGAGGAGGTGGCCGGCGGCCTGTCGTTGACAACCGGAGGACAGCCCAGCAGGGCGTCAGTCAGTGCCCGAGCCACGACCACCGGAACCTGAGTATCAGCATCAATGTCAGTGCCGTGTGCAAGGGTGACGGCATGCTGGCGATCACGGTGCAGGACAACAACGGGCGACACCTCCGGGTGAGCGCGGACGAACTGGCGCGCCTGGTGCGGCGGATCGGTGCGGACGGCGACCGTTTCCTGGTCGTCCAGCGGATACCGGACCTGCCCGACGTCTACATCCAGGTGTGGCACGCCGAGGGCGGCGACTACGCGCTCGAACACCGCGACGGCTCCGCCGAGCGGCACTTCGAGGTGCGGCTCGACGGGCCCGAGCCGGTCGCCGCCGCGATGACGGCCTGGGCGCAGGGCGAACCGGGTTGGGGCGACGGCTTGGCCTGGGAGCGGCTCGACACGGGGCCCGCGCCCGAGCCCGTCCCGCCGCTGGTGCTCACGGCCGAGGAGACCGGGGATCTGGAGGAGCGCCTGCGCCTCACCCTCGCCGGCGGCTACACCACCCGCGCCCGGCTCGCCGAACTGGCCGAGGACTACCTGGTCGCGGGCGACCGCCGTCCGGTCACCCGCGAGCAGGCCGGGCAACTCGCCGACCGGCTCTGGCTGGAGCGGGTCGGCGAGCAGACCGGCTGGCTGGGCGAGACCGACCCGGAGCGCCTCACCCGTGCCTTCGGCGCCCTGGAGGTCGCGGGCATCACCGCCCGGGAGGACTTCACGTGCTGCCGCAGCTGCGGCGACGCCGAAATCGGCGCCGAGGGCGATCCCGACGCCCGCGGCTTCGTCTACTTCCACTCCCAGTGCACCGACTCCGCCGCCGCCGGTCACGGTCTGTCCCTCCTGTACGGCGGCTTCGACGGCTCCCCGCTGACCACCACTGCGGTCGGCCACGAGGTGGTCGCCGCCCTCACCGCCGCAGGTCTGCCCACACGCTGGAACGGTGACCCGTCCCGCGCGATCGAGGTCCACTCCCTCCTCTGGCGCCGCCGACTGGTCGGGTGACGCCCCATGACGCCCATAAGCCAATGACGCCCGTGACACCCATGAGGGCGTCACGCCCGTGACGCCCGCCCCAAGCCGGCCGGCCGTCTCCGGGCCTACGGCACCAGCAGGTGCAGGGCGCCGGGGGTGACCGTCACCTCCACCGGGAGCGGGGCGATGAACTCGCCGTCGGCGTAGGCGGTGATGGCGGGGGATTCGATCCGCAGGGACGGGGTGCGGTGGGTGGTGACCTCCGGGTGTCGGGTGTGGGTGCCCTTGAAGATGGTGGGGAAGAAGCGGGCGATGCGCAGCCGGGGCATGGCGGCGACGAGGGTGAGGTCGAGCTGGCCGTCGTCGGGGAGGGCGCCCGGGCAGATGAGCATGCCGCCGCCGTAGCTGCGGGTGTTGCCGACGGCGGCGAGGGTGAGGTCGCGTTCGATGACGGTGCCGTCGGCGAGGGTGACACGGAAGGGCAGCGGGCGCAGGTTGGCGAACTCGGCGAGGATGGCGAGGTTGTAGCGCATCCGGCCGCGCGGCCAGCGCAGCCGGTTGGCCCGGTCGCTGACCAGGGAGTCGAAGCCGGTGGCGAGCACGGAGCCGAACCAGCGGGTGGTGCCGTCGGCGGCGGTGATCCGGCCGAGGTCGACGGTGCGGACGCGCCCGGCCGCGATGACGTCGGCGGCGGCTTCGGGGTTGTCGCGGGGCAGGCCGTACTCGCGGGCGTGGTCGTTGCCGGTGCCGGCGGGGATGACGCCGAGCGGGACGCCGGTGCCGGCGAGGGCCTGGAGGGCGAGGTTGATCATGCCGTCGCCGCCGACGGTGACGAGCGCGTCGACGCCGTCCGCGACGGCCTCGCGGGCGAGGCGCAGGGCGTCCTCGGGGTCGCGGCCGGTGTGCGGGTCCACCTGGAGGCCGAGGGCGCGCAGCCGGGCGACGGCCCGGTGGGCGGCGGGTGCGGCGTGGCCGGCACCGGCCGCCGGGTTGCCGAGGACGGCGACCCGGCGGACGGCTGGTCTCGGGTCGTTGCTCACCTTTGATCTCCCAGGGTGCTCCGGCCTTCAGGCCGGGGAGGTGGGGGTCCCCCCGCCCGGAGGGTGGGGGAGGGTCCTTGGGCCGGAGCCGCGAAGCGGCGGAGTGATCTTCGGTGGTTCTGACGTGAGTTGTTGTCGGTGGCCCTCGGTAGGTTGATCTCGTGCATCTGCGGTACTCCTTTCGCATCTACCCGACGGTGGGTCAGCGTGCTGCGCTGGCTCGGACGTTCGGGTGTGCTCGGGTGGTGTTCAACGACGCCTTGGCGGCGCGGAAGGAGGCCCGCAGGAGCGGACTGCCGTACCCGAAGGCCACGTACTTGCAGAAGTCCGTGATCACGGCGGCGAAGAAGACCACCGAGCGGGCGTGGCTGGCGTCGGTGGGTGTGGACCCGCTGATCCAGTCCCTGCGGGATCTGGACACGGCCTACCGGAACTTCTTCGACTCGGTGTCCGGCAAGCGGGCTGGTCGGCCGATCGGGCTTCCCCGGTTCAAGTCCAAGCGGGACGCGCGGCAGTCCCTGCGGTTCACGCGCAACGGGTTCCGCATCCGGAGCAACGGCAAGTTGAACCTGGCGAAGATCGGTGACGTACGGGTGAAGTGGTCCCGTGTGCTGCCCGCGGATCCGTCGTCCGTGACGATCGTGCTGGACCCGTCCGGCCGGTACCACGCCAGTTTCGTCGTGGACGTCGAGCCGGACCACCTGCCCGAGGTCGATGCCGAGGTCGGCATCGACCTCGGGCTGACCACCTACGCCGTCCTCTCGGACGGCAGCGTCATCGACAACCCGCGCTTCCTCCGCAAGGTCGAGAAGAAGCTGAAGGCCGCGCAGCGGGAGCTGTCCCGCAAGGCCAAGGGCAGCAGGAACCAGGAGAAGGCCCGCCGGAAGGTCGCCAAGGCGCACGCCAAGGTGGCCGATACCCGCATGGACTGGCTGCACAAGCAGACGACCAGGATCATCCGCGAGACCCAAGCGGTGTACCTGGAGGATCTGAACGTGCGCGGCCTCGCCCGTGGCCGTCTGGCCAAGTCCGTCCACGACGCCAGATGGTCCACCTTCCGGCGACTGCTCGAAGAGAAGGCAGCTCGCTACGGGCGCACCGTCCACGTTGTGCACCGCGCCTTCCCGTCCTCCCAGCTGTGCTCGGCGTGCGGGCACCGTGACGGACCCAAGCCCCTCGCCGTCCGCGAGTGGGCCTGTGGTGCGTGTGGTGTGCTGCATGACCGTGACCTCAACGCTGCTCGAAATATCCTGGCCGCCGGGCAGGCGGACAGGCTAAACGCCCCTGGAGGGCCGGTCAGACCCGGCGTGGCGATCCCACGCCAGGCACGGCCCGTCGAACGGGGAACCCACCTCGGCGACCTGCGAAGCACGGGTGTCCGTGCCGCAGGCGCGGGAGGAATCCCCGCCCTTCAGGGTGGGGAGGATGTCAAGGGATCAGCTTGCCGGGGTTGAGGATGCCCGCCGGGTCGAGTTCGGCCTTGACGGCGCGCAGGATGCGCACGCCGAGGTCGCCGATCTCCTCGGTCATCCAGGGCCGGTGGTCGGCGCCGACGGCGTGGTGGTGGGTGATGGTGCCGCCGGCGGCGATGATGGCGTCGCCCGCGGCCCGCTTGGCGCCGGCCCAGCGGGTGAGCGGGTCCTCGCCGAGGGCGGCGACGACGGTGAAGTAGAGCGAGGCACCGGTCGGGTAGACGTGCGAGATGTGGCAGAGCACCAGCGCGCCGGGCAGGGCGGTGGTGAGCGCCTCGGTGACGGCGACCCGCAGGTGGGGCAGCCGGCTCCAGTCGGCGGCGGTCTCCATGGTTTCGCAGAGCGCGCCCGCGTTGAGCAGCGAGTCGCGCAGGTAGGGGGCGTTGAAGCGGCCGTGTTCCCAGGCGCGGGCGGGGGCCTCGCCGAGGGTGGTGCCGCCGGCGGCGAGCAGGGCGTCGCCGGTGAGCCGGTGGCGGGCGGCGACCTGTTCGGCGGTGCCTTCGAAGACGGTGACGGCGAGGCAGCCGCTGACGGCGGGGGCGCCGCCGATCTGCTCGGTCGTGGCGAGGTTGACCATGGTCTCGGCCTCGTCGGAGAGCCGGATGACGGTCGGGCCGGTGCCCTGCTGTTCGACGGCGCGCAGCGCGGCGGTGCCGGTGGCGAAGTCGGGGAAGCTCCAGGCCTCGTAGGACTTCACGGCGGGCAGCGGGTGAACGCGCAGGCGGACGGCGGTGATCACGCCGAGGGTGCCTTCGGAGCCGAGGAAGAGTTCCCGCAGGTCGGGGCCGGCGGCGGAGGCGGGGGCGCGGCCGAGGTCGAGCACGCCGACGGGGGTGACCACGCGCAGGCCGCGGACCATCTCGTCGAAGCGCCCGTGGCCGGCGGAGTCCTGGCCGGAGGAGCGGGTGGCCGCGAAGCCGCCGATGGTGGCGTAGCGGAAGCTCTGCGGGTAGTGGCCGAGTTCCCAGCCGCGTTCGGCGAGCAGCGCCTCCGCCGCCGGGCCGGTGAGGCCGGCGCCGAGGACGGCCTCGCCGGAGGTCTCGTCGAGGTCGAGCAGCTGGTCGAGGCGGCGCAAGTCGAGCGAGACGACGGCGCGCAGCCCGCCGCGCTCGGGGTCGAGGCCGCCGACGACGCTGGTGCCGCCGCCGAACGGGACGACGGCGATGCGGCGTTCGGCGCAGAGCGCGAGGACGGCGGCGATCTCGTCCTCGTCGCCGGGCAGGACGACCGCGTCGGGCGCGTCCTGCGGCCCGCGGCTGCGGCGGCGCAGCAGGTCGGGGGTGGACTTGCCGCCGGCGCGGGGGAGCCGGTCGGCGTCGGCGGCGCTGACGTGGGCCTCGCCGACGGTGGCGGCGAGGGCCTTGAGGTCGTCCTCGGCGAGCCGCGACGGGTGCAGTACGACCTCGTCGGCGGTGGGTCCGGGGGCCGCGTCGCCGGTGACGCCGAGGGCCGCGGCGAGCAGGCCCTTGATGTCGGCGGACAGCTCCTTGGCCAGGGCCGGGTCGCCCCAGGCGTCCCACTTCATCGGGGGGAGCGGCAGCGCGGCGCCGGCCGCTTCCGCTTGCGTCTCAGGTGCCATGCGTTACAGTTTCACACATCATGTCAAGTAGTAACGCCGAACATGCCGACCTTCAGCGCGCCACGCAGCCGCGCAGCACCGACGACGCGATCCTGGACGCCGCCGCCGACCTGATCGTCCATCTCGGCGTGCGCCGGACGCAGTTGGCGGAGATCGCCCGCCGCGCCGGGGTGAGCCGCCCGACCGTCTACCGGCGCTGGCCGGACGTCCGGGCGGTGATCGGCGCGCTGCTGACCCGGGAGATCCTCGCCGCCTCGGAGGGCGTCGCCCTGGAGGCGCACGGGCGCGGCGCCGTCATCGACCGCGAGACCCTGGTCGACGGGGTGGTCGAGGTCGCCGTCCGGCTGCGCGACCACCCGGTGCTCGGTGCCCTGCTGCACTCCGCCGACTCCGACCTGCTGCTGGAGTACGTCGTCGAACGGCTCGGCACCAGCCAGCGCGGCCTGCTGGAGGCGTTGCGGGCCGGCATCGAGCAGGGGCAGGCGCACGGCTCGGTCCGGGCCGGCGAGCCGGTCGAACTGGCCGCGATGGTCCTGCTGATCGCCCAGTCCACCGTCCAGTCGCACCGCATGGTCGCCTCCCTGCTGCCCGAGGCGGCCTGGCGGCGCGAGCTGGCCAGAGCACTGAACGGATACCTCGCGCCATGACCTCGACGGCCGACGGACGGAACGACGGGCGGAACGCCAACCAGAACGCCGACCGGAACGGCGGACGGAACGCCGACCGGAACGGCGTCCGGAACAGGGGACGGAGCGCCGGGCCGGCCTCCGGGCCCTTCGCGGGCACCAGCCGCCTCAACGCCGTGCGGCGCCGACTGGAGCTGGACGCGCTCGCCGACGACCCGCGCGTCGACCTGCTGGTGATCGGCGGCGGCGTCACCGGCGCCGGAGTCGCCCTGGACGCCGCCTCCCGCGGCCTGCGCACCGTCCTCGTCGAGGCCCGCGACCTGGCCTTCGGCACCAGCCGCTGGAGCTCCAAGCTGGTGCACGGCGGCCTGCGCTACCTCGCCTCGGGCCGGATCGGCGTGGCCCGGGAGAGCGCCGTCGAACGCGACGTGCTGATGACCCGCACCGCCCCGCACCTGATCCGCGCGCTGCCCCAACTGGTGCCGCTGCTCCCGGGGTTGCTGCGCCCCGGGCAGGCCTCGCTGATCCGGGCGGGCTTCCACGCGGGGGACCTGCTGCGGCTCACCGCGGGGACGCCGGGCGCGCTGCTGCCCCGGATGCGCCGGGTCGACGCGGCGCGGACCCGGCACCTGGTGCCGGGCGTCCGGGCGGCCGGGCTGTCCGGCGCTCTGGTCGCGCACGACGGTCAACTCGTCGACGACGCACGGCTGGTGGTGGCGCTGGCCCGGACGGCCGCGCAGTACGGCGCGAGCGTGCTGACCAGGGTGCGGGCCGAGCAGGTCACCGGCACCTCCGCCCGGCTGGTCGACACGGTGTCCGGGCAGTCGCTGACCGTCGAGGCGGGCACGGTGGTCAACGCCACCGGCGTCTGGGCGGGCGAGGTGGACACCTCGATCAAGCTGCGGCCCAGCCGGGGCACCCATGTCCTGGTGGACGCCGCCGCGCTCGGCCACCCCACGGCGGCCCTCACCGTGCCGGTGCCGGGCTCGACCAGCCGTTTCGTCTTCGCGCTGCCGCAGCAGCTGGGCCGGGTGGCGATCGGGCTCACCGACGAGGACGCGCCCGGCCCGATCCCGGACGAGCCGGTGCCCACCGAGGGCGAGATCGGCTTCCTCCTGGACACCGTGAACGCCGCCCTGGAGACCGCGCTGACCAGGGCGGACGTCCGGGGCGCGTACGCCGGGCTGCGACCGCTGCTGGACACCGGGGGCGGCAGCACCGCCGACATCTCCCGGGAGCACGCAGTGCTGGAGTCGCCGTCCGGGGTGATCACGGTGGTCGGCGGCAAGCTCACCACCTACCGGCGGATGGCCGAGGACGCGGTGGACACCGCCGTCCGGCTGCGGGGCCTGTCGGCGCGGGCCTGCTGGACGGACAGCCTGCCGCTGGTCGGCGCCCCCGGGCACCGGGACAGCCGCCCGGTGCCGGTCGGGGCGTTGCCCGCCTCGCTGTTCGCCCGGCACGGCGGCGCGGCGTGGGAGGTGGTGGCCGGTGGGGAGTCCGAGCCCATCGCCGACGGCCTGGACGTGACGCGGGCCGAGATCGCGTACGCCGTCACCCACGAGGGCGCGCTGGACGTCGCGGACGTGCTCGACCGCCGCACCAGGATCGGCCTGGTCGCCGAGGACGCGGACCGGGCCCGGGCGGCGGTCGAGGAGATCCTGGGGGAGTGCCAGGACTCCTGACCCCCGGGGCGTAGCCGACCGGTTCGAACGGCCCCGCAGCCCTTGCCCCTTGCCACCCGCCGTGTGCTGTTCTATATCTTATAGAGCAGGAAGACAGGCGGGAGCGGACGTGATTCTGAGCGTTGACCTGAACAGCGAGGTCCCGATCTACCAGCAGATCAGGGACCGGGTGGTCGAGGCGATCGCCTCCGGAGAGCTCGCCGTGGGCAGCCCGCTGCCCTCGACCCGGCAGCTCGCGGCCGACCTCGGCATCAACTTCCACACTGTCAACAAGGCCTACGACCTGCTGCGTCGGGAGGGCCTGCTGCTGCTCAACCGCAAGAACGGCGCGGTCGTGCAGCGTGACGCGAGCTCCGGCCCGCCGGCCGCCCACTTCACCGAGGACTGGACGGCGCGGCTGCGCACCCTGCTGGCCGAGGCCGTCGCCCAGGGCATGGGCGACCGCGAGGCGCTCGCGGCCTGCGAGTCGACGCTCGCCCGGTTCACCGTGACCGCAAGAGGACAAGGAGAGCCGGCATGACGACCGGAGAACTGCTGCCCCGCGCACTCGGCCCGTTATTGTTCCTGGTCACGGCCTGGTTAGTGCCCTCGCTGACCGGCCCGACGCTGCCCTTCGGCGTCCGGGTGCCGCCCGCACACGCGGCCGATCCGGTGATCGCCGCGCAGCGCAGGGCCTACCGCCGGTGGGTCGGCGCCGCGGGCGGGGGGTCGCTGGGCCTGGGGCTCGTGCTCGCGCTGGTCGCCGGCGACGCGTCGGCCGGATCCGACGCGTCGGCCCCCGTGGACGCCCCGACCGGCCTGCTGGACGCCCTGGCCAGCCCGGTGACCGTGCTGGGGCCGGTCGCTGCCTGCGTCGCCGGGTTCGTCCGGGCCCGGTCCGCGATCCGCTCGGTCAAGCTGCGGGAGGACTGGTACGGCGGGCTGCGGCAGGCGGTCGCCGTGGACACCTCGCTGCGGACGAGGCCGGAGCGCTTCCCGTGGCGCTGGAGCACGCCCGCCCTGGTGGTGATCGCGGCCACCGCCGTCGCCGGGGTGATCCGCTACCCGGCGATGCCGGACCGCCTCCCGCTGCACGTCGGCGCTTCGGGAGCCGTCGACCGCCTCGCCGCCAAGACCGTGTTCAGCGCCTTCCTGCCGGTGTTCGCGCAGATCGGGCTCACCGTCGTCGTGATCGGGACGACCCGGCTCGTCTTCCGCGCCCGGGCCGACCTCGACCCCGCCCGCCTCGCGGCCAGCGTGCTCCAGCACCGCGTGTTCCTCTCCCGGACCGCGATCTCGATGCAGCTCCTCGCGGCCGCCGTCGATCTGACCGTCCTCGTCGCCGCCTGGCAGACCTGGGGCGGGGCCACCACCGTCAACACCGCCGTGACCGCGGCCCCGGCGCTCGCCGGCACCGTCGGGGTGATCGCCGTCGCGGTCCGCACCGGGCAGGGCGGCAGCCGCCTGCGGGTGCTGGTGCAGGCCCAGCCCACGGCGGAGCGCACCGCGGTGCACTGGGACGACGACGACCGCTGGCGGGTCGGCGGCCTGTGCTACGTCAACCGGGAGGACCCGGCGGTGCTCGTCCCCAAGCGGTTCGGCTTCGGCTGGAGCCTCAACTTCGGCAATCCGCGCTCCCTGTTCCTGCTGCTCCCGCCCGCCCTGCTCGGCGTCCTCGTGATCTCGCTCAACCTGCTGGGCGACCTGTCCTGCTGACCGCGCATCCGCACGAACAGTCATCTGACGAACGGAGAAGAGCATGCGCCGCCACACCCGCGCCCTCGCCGGGTTCATCGCCCTGGCCACCTGCGCCGCGTTGGGCAGCACCGCCGCTGCGGCCGAACCGGCTGCCCACCAGGGCCTGTTGCCCGCGGTCGACCGCGAAGTGCAGTTCACCGCGGACGGCAGCACCACCTACGGCACCGTCCACGTCCCCGCCCACCGCCCCGGACGGCGCCTCGCGGCCGCCCTGCTGATACCCGGCAGCGGCCGGACCGACCGCAACGGCGACGAACCGCCGAACCTCGCCCCCGGCACCCTCGCCCGCATCGCCGAAACCCTCGGCGAGGACGGCGTGATGACCCTGCGGTTCGACAAGTACACGACCGGCCGGACCGGTTACGGCCGCCTGGACCACGACCGCGCCGACCTGGACATGGACGCCTTCACCCGTCAGGCCGAAGGCGCGTACGCCGCGCTGCGCGCCCAGCCGGAGGCGAACCCGCACGCACTGCTGATCGTCGGCCACAGCGAGGGCGCGCTGCGGGCGCTCCTGGTCGCACCGCACGTCCACCCCCGGCCGGCCGGTCTCGCCCTGCTCGCACCCCAGGACGAGCGCTTCCTGGACAGCCTGGAGCGGCAGCTGGACGACTCACTGGACCAGGCCGTCGCAGCCGGTGCGGTCACCCCCGCCGACGCGGTGCGCTACCGGCAGCGCATCGCCCAGGTCGTCACCGACTTCCGGGCCGGCCGGCCCGTCGACACGAGCGGCCTGCCGGACAAGCTCCCCGAGTTCCTCGACGGCGTCCTCAACCCGCAGAACGCCCGCTTCGTCCGCACCGACGACGCCGTCGACCCGACCGCGGCGGCCCGCCGCATCGCCCCCGGCACCCGGGTCACCGTCACCTGCGGCACCGCGGACGCCAACATCCCCTGCCCGACCGTCCCGCCGCTGCTGGCCGCGCTCACCGACGCCGGTACGACCGGGCCCGGGCTGCGCGTCCTGCCCGGGGTGGACCACTTCCTCCACCCCGCCGGCGCCCCCGCGGACGGCGGGCCGCTGGCACTCCCGGCCACGGCGGCCCTGCACGAGTTCAGCCGGCCCTGGCGCACCCGGTAACGGTGGGTACTCGGTAATGGTGGGTACTCGGTAACGGTGCGTACCTGGTAACGGTCAGCCGGCGGTGGGCGACCAGGGGAAGGGCGCCAGGTCCGGCTCGACCCAGCCGGTCTTGGCGCGCTCGCCCGCCAGCGTCTCGGGGCGGTAGTGGCGGGCCAGCAGGTCCTTGTCGAGCAGTTCGGGGTGGCGGGCGGCGAAGGCGTCGAAGTCGTCTGCCACCTCCGCGGCCTCGGCGTCCTCGGTGGGGCGGGCGTGGTGGCCCACCAGCTCGACCCAGGCCCGGGTCATCGTGACGTGGAACTTCTGCGGCGCGCCGGCCTTGGTCGCGGTGCGCAGGATGCCGTCGCCGACCAGGTCGAGGGCGGCGGCGCTGCCGTGGCGGCGGACCGCCAGCCAGGTCAGCCGGACGTGCTCGCGGTGGCCGAAGCGTCCGGCGTCCGCCAGCACCTCCTGGAGCAGCGCGTCGAACTCGTCGGGGGAGGGGGCGTCGGGGGCGGGGGTGGTGGCGTTCATCCGACCATTGTCCCAGGTCAGCCGACCTTCCCCGGTTGGCCGAGCTTCCCCCGCCTCAGCGCCCCACCCGCTCCGGCATCGCGTGCTCCGCCCCCGCCACCTCCAGGACGCAGGCCAGCGGATGCTCCGCCGCCCCCGTGCGCTCCAGGCGCACCGCGAGTGGCGAGGACGGCTCCTCGGCGAGCTGCGCCGCCAGCGTCAGCGGGTAGTCGCCGTGCCCGTGGACCCGGTGGAAGGCGCACTCCTTGCCGTCGACCAGCAGCTCGGTCTCGGTGATCCACCCGGAGCGGATGTTGACGGTGACCGAGTGCCCGGCCCGGTCGAGGTGGAAGCTGTACCGCTGGCGCATGGGAACCTCCCGCGCGGGGCATGGAGCTCTGAGGCACGGGGGAGCACTCGCCCCGGCACGGCAAGTCTAGGCCGGGACCCTGAGGAATTCCCGGGGCGGAGCCCGACCGCAGGTGGATTCTCGTGATCTCTACAGTGTTGTAGATTCGTCCGCAGGGAGAGATCCGAGGAGGGCATTGTGGGAGTTTCGCTGGCCAAGGGCGGCAACGTCTCGCTGAGCAAGGAGGCGCCCGGTCTGAGCGCCGTGATCGTGGGCCTCGGCTGGGACGTGCGCACCACCACCGGGGCCGACTACGACCTGGACGCCAGTGCGCTGCTGTGCAACGCGCTCGGCAAGGTGGTCTCGGACCAGCACTTCGTCTTCTTCAACAACCTGAGCAGCCCCGAGGGTTCGGTCGAGCACAGCGGCGACAACCTGACCGGTGGCGGCGACGGTGACGACGAGCAGATCAAGGTCGACCTGGAGCGGGTGCCGGCCGACGTGGCCAAGGTGGTCTTCCCGGTGTCGATCTACGACGCCGACGCCCGGCTGCAGAACTTCGGCCAGGTCCGCAACGCGTTCATCCGGATCGTCAACCAGGCCAACGGCCAGGAGATCGCCCGCTACGACCTGAGCGAGGACGCCTCCACCGAGACCGCGATGGTCTTCGGCGAGCTCTACCGCAACGGCGTCGAGTGGAAGTTCCGTGCGATCGGCCAGGGTTACGCCTCCGGCCTGCGCGGCATCGCCACCGACTACGGCGTCAACGTCTGATCCTTCAGGCCTGAAGCCCACGGCCCAAGGTCACAAGGCCTCGGGCCCAGGGCCCCAACACCTCAGGCCTGCGGGGGTTTCGGCGACCGTGCCAGTGGCTGGCCGCCGAAACCCCCGCCGCCGATGAGCTGTTGCTGCCACCAGGCGGACATGCTCTGCTCGGTCATGGCCGGCCAGTCGGTCGCGGTGGTGACCTGCGCCCGGCCGAGCTTGCGGCCCAACTCCACCAACTCCCGCCCGGCCGCGGTCCGTTCGCGGTCGTACGCGGACAGCAGCGTCGACCACGACCCGCCGGTCCGGGCGGCCTCCCGCCCGGCCTGCTCGAAGGCGTACGCGTCCTGGAGGGCCTTCACCGCGCCGCTGGTGTTGTGCGGGCGCACGACGGTGGCCGCGTCCCCGCCGAGGAGCAGGCGTCCGGCGGCCAGGCGCGGGGCCGCCAGGTCGTAGAGGGGCTGGAGCAGGGTCCGTTCGCGCGGGGTGAGTCCGACCACCGCGGCCCAGTACGGCGGCAACTGGTCGGCGAGCCGGTCCAGTTCGTCGAGCTGCTGGTCGGTGAGCGACCCCGCCGGGATGCTGGTCGGCCCGGCCGGTTCCAGCCACTCGGGCGTGGGCGCGTAGAAGACCCAGTTCACCTGGGTGGTGCCGGGGTGGAGCCCCGGGATGCGGTAGATCACGACCTGGCCGCCGGGGTAGCAGACGGTGGTGCACTCGTCGCTCGGCCAGCCCCGGCCGCCGTCCGGCAGGCCGTCCTCCAGCAGGGCCGCGTCGTAGCTGCCGCGCCAGCACACGTACCCGGCGTACTCGGGCCGGGCCTCCGGGCAGACCGCCGCGCGCACCGCCGAGCGGTAGCCGTCCGCGCCGATCACCAGGTCGAACCGTTCGCCGGCGCCGCCTGCGCCCCCAGCGCTGCTCCCGCCGCCCCCGCCGCCCTCGCCGCCCGTGTCGGAGACCCAGGCGCCGTCCTGGTCGCCGCCGACCGTGGTGACCGTGGTGCCCGGCCGGAACTCCACGGTGTCGGGGGTGCGCTCGCGCAGTGCCTGCCAGAGGACGGCCCAGTGGTGGGAGTGGAACGGCATCGGCTGGTGCCAGAGCTCCCGTCCGCGCGGGTCCCGTTCGCCGGGGGAGGCGGTGACCCAGCGGCGGGTGGTGAGGCGGTGGCGGCGGACGTCGTCGCCGATCAGCCCGGCGCGGACGAGTTCGTCGAAGCGCTCGTTCTGGATGCAGATCCCGACGCCGCGGTCCTCCAGCCGGCCGGGGCTGCGTTCCAGGACGACGACCTGCTCGGCCCCGAGCCGGGCGGCGGCCCCGGCGAACGCGCTTCCGGCGATGCTGCCGCCGACCACGGCAACCGAGCCACCCCGCATGACCGTCCCCTCTCACGTCCCACGTACTCACGTACCGCGATCTTGGCATGGCGGATAGTCACGACCATACGCCGCCCGCTGTGCTTCCGTCCCCCGGATGTGCGGCCGGAACTCTCTTATGCAACTAGTTGCATAGCGGTCGGAGCGTCCCTTACCCTGCGGTAACAAGCCCGCCCCGCCCCCGAGCCCCGCCGCCCCCAGGAGACGTCGATGAGCGCCACGCCCGGCAGCCCCTACCCCCACCTGCTCAGCCCGCTCGACCTCGGCTTCACCACCCTCCCCAACCGCGTGATCATGGGCTCCATGCACGTCGGCCTGGAGGAGGCCCCCGGCGGTTACGAGCGGATGGCCGCCTTCTACGCCGAGCGCGCCCGCGGCGGCGTCGGCCTGATCGTCACCGGTGGCATCGCCCCCAACGAGGCCGGGCGCCCCTGGGAGGGCGGCGCCATGCTCACCACCGAGACAGAGGCCGACCGCCACCGCGTCGTCACCGACGCCGTGCACGCCGCCGGCGGCCGGATCGCCCTGCAGATCCTGCACTTCGGTCGCTACGCCTACCACCGCGACCTGGTCGCCCCCAGCGCGATCCAGGCGCCGATCAGCCCGTTCCCGCCCAACGAGCTCACCGCCGAGCAGGTCGAGCAGACCATCGAGGACTTCGTCCGCTGCGCCGAACTCGCCCGCCGCGCCGGGTACGACGGCGTCGAGATCATGGGCTCCGAGGGCTACCTGATCAACGAGTTCGTGGTCGCCGCCACCAACCGGCGCGAGGACGCGTGGGGCGGCGACTACGAGCGGCGGATGCGCTTCCCGGTCGAGATCGTCCGCCGGGTCCGCGAGCGCGTCGGCACGGACTTCATCATCGTCTACCGCCTCTCCATGCTCGACCTGGTGCCCGGCGGCTCCACCCTCGACGAGGTCGTCCAGCTCGCCCAGGCCGTCGAGGCCGCCGGGGCCACCATCATCAACACCGGCATCGGCTGGCACGAGGCCCGCATCCCCACCATCGCCACCTCCGTGCCGCGCGGCGCGTACGCCTGGGTGACGAAGAAGGTGATGGGCAAGGTCGGCATCCCGCTGGTCACCACCAACCGGATCAACACCCCCGAACTGGCAGAGCAGTTGCTCGCCGACGGCTACGCCGACCTGGTCTCGCTGGCCCGCCCGCTGCTCGCCGACGCCGACTTCGTCGCCAAGGCGCAGGGCGACCGCGCCGCCGCCATCAACACCTGCATCGGCTGCAACCAGGCCTGCCTCGACCACACCTTCAGCGGCCTGATCACCTCCTGCCTGGTCAACCCGCGCGCCTGCCACGAGACCGAACTCGTGCTCTCACCCACCAAGTTGCGCAAGCGCATCGGCGTCGTCGGTGCCGGTCCGGCCGGCCTCGCCTTCGCCGTCTCCGCCGCCGAACGCGGCCACCACGTCACCCTCCACGACGCCGCCGACACCGTCGGCGGACAGCTCAACGTCGCCCGGCGCATCCCCGGCAAGGAGGAGTTCGACGAGACGCTGCGCTACTACCGCACCCGGCTCGCCGAGTTGGGCGTCACCCAGCGCCTCGGCGCCACCGTCACCGCCGACCAGCTCGCCGCCGAGGAGTACGACGAGATCGTCCTCGCCACCGGCGTCACCCCGCGGACCCCGGTCGACATCCCCGGCATCGACCACCCCAGCGTGCTCGGCTACCTCGACGTGCTGCGCGACGGCGCGCCCGTCGGCGAGCGCGTCGCCATCCTCGGCGCCGGCGGCATCGGCTTCGACGTCGCCGAGTACCTCACCGACCAGGGCGACCAGGCCAGCCTCAACCCGCCCGTGTTCCAGGCCAAGTGGGGCATCGACCCGCAGTACCGCGACCGTGGCGGCCTGCGCACCCCCGAGCAGCCCGCCCCGCCGCGCAGCGTGCACCTGCTCCAGCGCAAGAGCAGCAAGGTCGGCGCCGGGCTCGGCAAGACCACCGGCTGGATCCACCGCACCGAACTCAAGCACCGCGGCGTGGTGATGGTCCCCGGCGTCGGCTACGACCTGATCGACGACGCCGGCCTGCACATCACCGTGGACGGCGAACGCCAACTGCTGCCCGTCGACACCATCGTGCTCTGCACCGGCCAGGAACCGCGCCGCGACCTGTACGAGGCGCTGCGCGAGCGCGGCCTGGAGCCGCACCTGATCGGCGGCGCCGACGTCGCGGCCGAACTCGACGCCAAGCGGGCGATCAAGCAGGGCACCGAGCTGGCCGCCACGCTGTAGCCCTCGGACGGCTCCTCCGGCGGGGTTCCTCCGGAAGGGCTCCCGCGGCGGGGTTCGTTCGACGGGGCTCGTTCGGTGGGGCTCCGTCGGTGGCCGCCTAGGATCGACCCATGTCACTGCCGCACGCCATCCTCACCGCCCTGCTGGAGAAACCCTCCTCCGGGCTGGAGCTCACCCGGCGGTTCGACAAGTCGATCGGCTTCTTCTGGCCCGCCACCCACCAGCAGATCTACCGCGAACTGGGCCGGCTGGAGGGCTCCGGACACATCCGGGCCCTCCCGCAGACCGGCCCGGTCCGCGGGCAGAAGAAGGAGTACGAGGTGCTGCCCGCGGGCCGCGCCGAGCTCGAACGCTGGACCGCCGAAGGCGCCGAACCACGCGCCGTCCGCGAACCGCTGCTGCTGCGGCTGCGGGCGGCGGCGGTGGTCGGCACCGGCGGGCTGGCGGAGGAACTGGAGCGCCACCTCGCCCTTCACCGCGCGCAGTTGGACGACTACCTGGAGATCGAGCGGCGCGACTTCCCGGCCGAAACTGTCGGGACCGCCGACGGCGCCGACACCGGGGTCAGGCTCCAGCACGCGGTGTTGCGGGCCGGCATCGGCCTGGAGACCTTCTGGGTGCAGTGGCTCGCCGACACCCTCGCCGCACTTCCCGGGGACCCTGCCTGACCTGCGCCGTTCCCTGCCCGCGCGCTCCGGGTGGACCCCGGTGGGACACTGGTCAGCAGTCCCTGCCCCACCTCTCTCCCGGGGGCCCGCATGTCCCACCCGAGGCCTCTTCACGTCCTCGCCGCCGCAGCCCTCGCCGCGGCGGCAGCCCTGGCCCCGGCCGGCCACGCCGCCGCCCAGGACCTGCCCACCACCGAGCAGCTCAAGGCGGCCCTGCTCACCGCCGCCGACCTCGGCCCGGGGTACACCGAGATCCCCTCGACCGAAAGCCCCAGCCCCGGTGAGAACCCCTCCCCGGTCAGCGGCTGCGACGCCCTGAGCAACCTGATCAACCAGCACGCCGGCGAACCCAGCCCGGCGACCCCGCACGTCGAGGTCGAACTCGACGGCCAGGACGGCAACCCGATGGTGACCGAGTCCCTCACCGCGGAGGACCAGGCCAAACTCACCGCCGACTTCAACACCGCCAGCGACGCGTTCAAGAGCTGCCACTCCCTCACCTTCAACGCCGGCACCACCGACGCGGTGACCTTCACCGTCACCCCCATCGTCCTCGGCGACCGCCCCGACGCCCCCGCCGTCCGCCTCGACGGCACCATCGCGGGCGTCCCGCTGAACGCCTACATCGGCCTCGAACGCTTCGGCACCGTCGGCATGGCCTACGGCTTCTTCCAGCGCGAGGCCGGCTCCTCCCAACTCGCGTCCATGCAGTACCGCACCGCCGTCGCCAAGGTCGAACGCACCCTCGGCACCACCGCCGGCAGCACCACACCCCCCACCGGCCCCGCCGCCTCCGTCTGACCCCAGGGCAAGCGCAAGCCCCCCGCCGAGCAAACGCCTCGGCAGGGGGCTGGCGTGGTGAGGCCGCAGTGCCTGTCATACCCCGGCCGGCGGGTGGGCGGTGCCGAAGGGGTTGTCGATCACGTAGCGCCAGTGGCCGTCGTGGCCGCGGCGGGCGACGTCGGTGGCGGTGCCGGTGAGGTGGACGGGGGTGCCGTCGGGGGTGGTGCCCTCGATGGTCCAGTCGACGATGAGGAGGGCGATGTCGTCGGCGACGTAGGTGTGCCGGGGGCGGACGGTGATGGGCAGGCCGAGGGCGAGGAAGTCGGCGCTGGCGCGGGTGAGTTCGGGGCCGGTGACGCCGACACCGGGGGTGGGGGCGAAGACCGCGCCGGGTTCGTAGACCTGGGTGACGGCGGCCGGGTCGCCGGTGTTGAACGCGGCGGCGAAGGCGGCCGGGTGTTGTGCGGGGTCGGTGGTGAGGGGGAGGCTGGTGGGGAGGAAGTCAAGCGAGCAGTGAAGCCGGGCGCGGCGTAGGTCACCAAACGGGAAGCGACGACGGCCGGTCGTGGGATGCCGAGTTGGTGCCGGACAGTCGCGGCCGGACGGCACGGCCCGAGGCGGAGTGTCCGGTGGAGCTGGCGCTGTCGGCACTGGCCGGCCGCTGGACCACCCTGGTGCTACGGGAGTTGATGCACGGACCCGCCTCCTTCGGGGAGTTGCGCGGCCGGCTGCCGGAGATCAGTCCGAAGGTCCTGGCGGATCGCCTCCACGCCCTGGAAGAACGGGAGTTGGTGTCCTGCGAGCGCCTGCGCGGCTTTCCGGTGCGGACCTCGTACCGGCTGACGGTGGCGGGCCGGGCGCTGCGTCCGCTGCTGGTGGAGCTGTACCGCACGGGAGTTGAGCTCTCGAGGACGGCGGCTCCCGGCACTTGACCTCAAGTGCACTTCAAGGTCCAGAGTGATCCGCATGACGAGCCAGCTGAACCAGGCGAAGCAGATGAACCAGGCGAACCAGGTGAACCAAGCCGAAGACCTCAAGGCCATCGAGGAGATCGTCGCCACCATCGAGCGCACCCAACGCGCCCAGGACGCCGAGGGGTTCCTCGCCCTCTTCCACCCCGACGCACTGTGGACCACCGCCCACGGCAAGGTGCTCGTCGGCCTCGCCGAGATCGCCGAGTTCACCCGCAGCGTGCTGCCGCAGGCGAGTTGGGACGGCGAGGTCACGTACGAGGTGGCGCACGTGCAGTTCCTGCGGCCGGACGTGGCGGCCGTCAAGGTGCGGCAGGTCTACCACGTGCCGGGGGGCGCCGCGGAGGGCGATTCGGAGGGCACCCCGCTGTACGTGATGACCCGCGAGCCCGACGGCCGGTGGCTGCTGCACGCCTGCCAGAACACCCAGGTGCACACCGGCAAGTAGCACGCTGCTGCGCCCGCCCTACGGCGCCCGCCCTGCTACGGGCAGGCCTCCTCGACCCGCATCGCCGCGAGGTCGACCACCTGCCCGGCGAGCACCGTCCCCGCCTCGGGGCTCTGCGAGCACACCCGCCACTCCCACTGCACCACCACGGTCCGTCCGCGGGGATCCGCGTCGTGGACGCTGACCGGGTACCACAGGGGCAGCAACGCCCGTGCGGCGAGCACGGTCTGGCCGCGCAGCTCGGGCATCGGGGCGTTCGGCGGGCTCGGTGTGGGGATGGCGTACCCGGGCCGGTCGTCCGGCGGCAGGGTGTGGGCGGGGTCGGTCATCGGATCGCAGGCGACCAGCCCGAGCACGAGCACGGCCGCCGGCACGAACAGTGTCCAGGTGCGGCGCATTGGTCTCCCCCGGTGGAATTCGCCTACGGGCACCGTGAGTTGACCGTACCCGTGGCGGGGCCCCGACAAGGCGCCCGTGACCGCCTCGCGGCCGGGACGTCGCAGTGTCGTTAGCTGCGCCGTTGGCCGCTGAGCGCCACGGGCACCGGCACCGGCGCCGGGGAGGTGTCCGGCTCGCCGGCCGCGACGGGGGTGCGGCCGGCGAGTCGGCAGCCGAGGCAGTCGGGGTGGCCCCGGCGTCCGGCGGGGTCGGGGGTGCGCCAGTGGCGGAGGTGGTGGGGCCGTGGGCCGGTGGGTTTGCCCCGGCCGGCGAGGTGGAGCAGCCAGCTGGCGACGCCGCCGAGGGCGGTGACGAGCGCGCCGAGCCAGAGTCCGGTGGGGGAGGCCAGGATGAGGGCCGCGCCCGCGATGGTGAAGCCGAGGATCGCGATGACGGATCCGGTCCAGCCTGCGACGGTGTGCCCCATGTCGTGATCGCCGTGTGCGCCCATGTCTCCTCGTTTGGTGTGATGGACGGGTGGTGGTGGACGAGTCGATCGTTTATCTCACGAGGTAAGTAACTTAGATACTAAGGAGACTCCGGGTGAAGGGCAAGCCGCGCCCCCAGGCAACCCCTGAGCAGGCGCTTTACGCGATGGACCGGATGATCGCGCTGGCCCAGTTCGGCCAGCAGGACATCGCCGCCCGGCTCGGGCTCAACGTCACTGACCTGACCTGTCTCGGCTTCGTCATCGAGGCCGCCATGGCCGGGGAGTCCATGGCCGCCGGCGACCTCGCCGAACGTGCCCAGCTCACCACCGGCGCCGTTACCGGCGTCCTCAACCGGCTGGAGAAGGCCGGCTACGCACACCGCGAGGCCGACCCGTCCGACCGCCGCCGGGTCCGCGTGGTGATGGCGGACGACGCGCAGCAGCGCATCCTCCAGGTCTACGGCCCGTTCTACGAGCGGATCGGCGCACTGTTCGCCGACTACACCCCGGACGAGGTCGCCGTCCTCGCCGACTGGTTCACCCGGGCCCGGGCGCTGATGCACGAGTCGCTGGAGGAGATCCGGGGCGGCGACGCGGCGCCGTAGGCCAACGGCCGAACAATGGGTGAAGTCGAACTGTTGGTTGACCCAAAGTCATTGACAGTGCGGCGACAAGGTGGCTTGACTGGCGGTTTCCGTGTCTGACGATCCGTAGGGGAATCCGCCATGTTCAAGACCGCTGTCGCCGCCGCCGCCCTGGTGCTGGGTGCGGCGCTGCTGTTCGCCGTCGCGCCGAGCAACGCCGCGCCCGCCCACGCCCCGCAGGCGGTCAGCGCGAACAACGGCAACCCCTGCTGCTGAGGCTCGCCTCTGAGTTTTGCCGTGCGCCCCGGGGCCGGTCCGCGCGATGCGGACCGGCCCCGGGTGCGTGAGGAGGGTGTGGCAGTGCTGCGGCCTGCCATGCTGTGTCACATGTTATTGACCCTGACCGGCGGATCCGGGGCCGGAAAGACCGCGCTGGCACGGGCGCTGGCGGCCTCGCCGGCCCGCCCCGGCCCGGTGGGCGTGCTGCACGCCGACGACTACTACTTCCCGACGCCGGGGCGAGGCGGCGTCTGGGCGCCCGATGAGTCCGGCGTCCCACGCCTGGACGTGGGGGACCCGGCCTCGGTGGACTTCGACCGGCTCACGGCCGACACCGAAGCCGCGCTGGCGGCCTCCGCCGCCGTGATCGTCGACGGACTCTTCGCCCGGCTGATCACCCCGCGCTCGCGCGGCCCGCGCCTCGACGTCTTCGTCGACCTGCCTGCGGACCTCCGGCTGGCCCGCAAGATCGACCGCAAGTGTGTTCGCGGCGACTTCCCGGTGGCCGTACTGCTGCACAACTACGTCCAGCACCGCCGGGCCGCCCACGAGCGCCACATCGAGCCCCTGCGGCCCCGCTGCGAGCTGGTGGTGGACGGCGGGCAGCCGCCCGAGGCCCTGGCCGAGCGGATCTGGTCACTGGCGCTGGCGGGGTGACGGTGCGGAGTGGGAAGTCGGACCCGCCGACTTCCCACTCCGCATCGGAAGGTCCGTCAGCTACCGGCTCAGGTCTGCCCATGACACTTCACAGATAGGTCTCTGGACACAACTGGTTTGCCATGCAAACCTCGTTCCTATGGCGACTCAACCCGTTCCGCCCTCAAGTGACCCCCGGCACCTCCTGGCAGCGACCGGGGCTCTGGTCCACCGCGTCCGCGTTGAGCAACGCGGTGCCTGGTTCCCGCTCCTGGTCTTCGCCGTCGTGAGACTCGCCGTGGCACCGATCGTCCGATACGGGCAGGGTCCCTGCGACACGGCCCACGGCCTGGGCGGGCTCTGCGTCAACTCCCTGCCCCCGGCGATGTGGTACTGGCCGGTGGCGCTGCTGCTGGCCTATGCCGCGATCAGCTGGTTCTACCTCCGACGTTCCGCCAAGCTCGGCCTGGGGACCCGGATCCGGCCCTACCTGGTGCTGGGTGTCGCACTCGCCCTGCTCATGGCCGCCGACCAGGCGTGGACGGCGGCCCACCCGGGGTTCCTCGCCGAGCCGCACGAGCCCTCGCTGTTCTCCCAGTTCGCCGACAGGCTGGTGAGCCCGGCCGGCACGATCGGGCTGGCGTTGCTGCTGCTCGCCCGGATCGAGCGGAGCTGGCCGCTGCTCGCCGTGACCTGCGGGTACCTGATCGCGATGCTCAACTCCGGTGCCCTTCCCGACCCGTCCCCGTGGGCCTTCCTCCCGAACCTGCTGCTGCAAGGCGGTGTGCTCCTGGTCGGCGGCATCGTCCTCGCTCTGCTGCACCGGTCCCAGGGGCGGTCGGCCGGATGACCGAGCACCCCACCAGCAGCCTCGACGACGTCGTGCACCAGCGCGTCCGCCTGGGCATCCTCGCGGTGGCCAAGGAGGCCCGCCGGGTGGAGTTCACCTTCCTGCGCACCACCCTCGGTCTCACCGCCGGCAACCTCTCCCAACACCTCGGTGTCCTGGAGAAGGCCGGTCTGGTCACGATCGACAAGGGTTACGAGGGCAAGCGCGCCCGTACCTGGATCCAGCTCACCAAGGCAGGCAAGAAGGCCCTGCACGACGAGATCGCGACGCTCAGGGCCCTGATCCAGCAGCTCGAAGGCGTCGAAGAACACGACGGGGGAGTCAACCCAGGCCCCGCAGCCGCTCCATCGCCGGGCTGAGACTGCTGGGGGAGCGGCCGGGCGCGGGAAGTCGGCGGACCCGGTGCGTCCGGGCATCGCGTACGAGCAGGACCTGCTGGACGGCATCGACCG
>NZ_JBEOSA010000065.1:0-54271 GCF_040302625.1 Kitasatospora sp. NPDC097643
GCCGGTACTCGCTGCCGTGCCAGGGGCAGCGCAGGCAGCCGTCCACCACGGTGCCCTCGGAGAGCGGACCTCCGCGCAGGCGGCCGCGACGCGGCGGGCCGCGCGCGCCGCGCGCCACCCCGGGCCGCGCCCTTCGGCGGGGCGCCCGGTCCGTCCAGACTGTCGGTGCGCCCCCAGGCCCGAGTGCCGTGCCGGCTCACTCACTCGTTCCGCCCTCGCCGTTCTCGATCGCTCGTTGCTGATGCTGTTCGCTTGACGCTGTCTGCCTGACGCTGGCCGCCGCGTCGATGTCGCGGATGCTCCGCCGGTCACGGCGGCACGCGACACCGCATCCCCTGTCCGGTGCCCGAGATTCGTCCACCGGCATGGTAACGATGCAGCCCGGGAAGCAGTGTTGCGGGCCTTGGGGTGAGACGCCCAAAACGCGCGGGCGGTTGACCTGCCCGGGCACGTACCCTTGTGAGCCGTGTCCACTGCCAATGAGCCCACCGCGCGCACCCATCCTTCCAGCACCGCCACCCAGGTCGTGCCAGGCCTGAGCGAGGCCCAGACCCTGGGCCTGCAAGAGCTGCTGCGGGTGTCGCCGGTCGCCGACGAGATCGCCCGCCGCTTCCAGGCGGCCGGGCACCGGCTGGCGCTGGTCGGCGGCTCGGTGCGGGACGCCCTGCTCGGCCGGCTCGGCAACGACCTGGACTTCACCACCGACGCCCGCCCGCAGCAGGTGCTCAAGCTGGTCAAGGGCTGGGCGGACGCGGTCTGGGACGTCGGCATCGCCTTCGGCACGGTCGGCGCCCGCAAGGACACCCCCCAGGGCTCCTTCCTGATCGAGATCACCACCTACCGCTCCGAGGCGTACGACCGCACCTCTCGCAAGCCCGAGGTCAGCTACGGCGACACCATCGAGGACGACCTCGTCCGCCGGGACTTCACCGTCAACGCGATGGCCGTCGACCTGCCCGGACGGGGCTTCGTCGACCCGCACCACGGCCTGGACGACCTGGAGGCCCGGGTGCTGCGCACCCCCGCCACCCCCGAGGAGTCCTTCTCCGACGACCCGCTGCGGATGATGCGCGCGGCCCGCTTCGCCGCCCAGCTCGACTTCGACCCGGCCCCCGAGGTCGTCGCCGCGATGACCGCGATGGCCGAGCGGATCACCATCGTCTCGGCCGAGCGGGTCCAGGCCGAGCTCAACAAGCTGCTGCTGGCCACGCACCCGGTGAAGGGCCTGCGGCTGCTGGTCGACACCGGCCTGGCCGGGTACGTGCTGCCCGAGCTGCCCGCGCTGCGGCTGGAGCGGGACGAGCACCACCGGCACAAGGACGTCTACGAGCACTCGCTGACCGTCCTGGAGCAGGCCATCGACCTGGAGCAGGAGGGTCCGGACCTCACCCTGCGGCTGGCCGCGCTGCTGCACGACATCGGCAAGCCGCGCACCCGGCGCTTCGAGTCGGACGGCCGGGTCTCCTTCCACCACCACGAGGTGGTCGGCGCCAAGATGACCCGCAAGCGGATGCGCGAGCTCAAGTACTCCAAGGAGCTCACCGAGGACGTCTCCCGCCTGGTCGAGCTGCACCTGCGCTTCCACGGCTACGGCGGCGGCGAGTGGACCGACTCGGCGGTGCGCCGCTACATCACCGACGCCGGGCCGCTGCTGGAGCGCCTGCACAAGCTCACCCGCTCCGACTGCACCACCCGCAACCGCAAGAAGGCGGCCGCGTTGTCGCGCACCTACGACGGCCTGGAGCAGCGGATCGGCGAGCTGAAGGAGCAGGAGGAGCTGGACGCCATCCGCCCGGCGCTGGACGGCAACCAGATCATGGAGCTGCTCGGCCTCAAGCCCGGCCCGCAGGTCGGCAAGGCGTACAAGCACATGCTGGAACTCCGCCTGGAGAACGGCCCGATGGAGCACGACGAGGCGGTGGCGGCGCTGCGGGCCTGGTGGGCCCAGCAGCAGGGCTGAGCCTCAGCAGGGCTGAGCCGCGGCAGCGCTGCGCTGCGCGAACGACGCGAGGGTGGTCCCGGCCGGTGCCGGGGCCACCCCTCGCGGTTCGTCGCCGGGCGTCAGTTCATCGACTGCAGGCAGAGCACGTAGCTGAGCGCGGTCAGGTTGGAGTACGTGCGGGTGTAGGTGCTGTCCGACTTCGGCTGCTTCTCGCACTGCTTCTCGTCGGAGGTCGCGTAGTACTTCCAGATGACCTTGTACTGGGCGCGGGAGTCGGTGCACGGCAGCATGGTGATCTTCGGGCTGGCGTCGTGGGTGGCGCCGGTGCCGTTCTCGTTGCGCAGGCAGTCGCCGATCTTGGCCGAGTCGATGCTGTCCGCCGCGGTGGTCGGGGCGGACGGCGGCGGCAGCGTGATGCTGGGCATCGGCGGCAGCGAGAAGGTCGGCGAGGGGAACGGCTTCGGCGTGTAGGTGGACACCGGGGGCAGCGTCACGGTCGGCACCGAGACCGGGGTGACCGGGTCCTCCTTCTTCGGGCCGAGCACCCCGAGCGAGGCCAGCACCAGGGTGAGCACCGCCAGGCCCGGCAGCAGCAGCATGAACATGTGCGGGCGGCGGGCCAGCGGGACGCCTGGGTCGAGCTGCTGGCCGTGGCTGCCAGGGACGGGCGGGGGCAGCCGCTTGATCTTCCCGTTGGGGATGAGGTTCACCAGCAGGGTGAGCGGCGTCAGCAGCACCGACAGCGGGCCCCACCAGCCCTGCACCAGGGTGTTGGCGGACATGCTGCGCACCATCGCGGTGCCGCAGGTACGGCAGAACGGGCCCGACATCCGCAGGAACCGCATGATCACGACCATGCCCTGGTGGCCGCGGACGGTGGTGTTCACGGCCGGGTAGCCGCCGCAGAACCGGCAGGTGACCCCGTCCGCCGGCGGCGGGGGCGGGTACCCGTAGCCGTAGCCGGGCGGCATGCCGTACGGCTGGTCGGCCGGCGGCGGGGCGGCCGGGTAGCCGTAGCCGGGGGTCGGCGGGGTGTAGGGGCTTCCGGAGGCGTACGGGTTGCCGTCGTTGGGCGGCTGCTGGCCGTACGGCATCGGGGGCGGCGGAACGGACAAGAGGTCCCCCAGGGGAACGGTGGCGGCGGGAAGGGTCAGGACTTGGGCACCGGCGGGACACCGGTGGGGGCCAGCGGGCCGAGGCAGAGGACGTACCGCTTCTTGTTCCAGCGGCGTCCGCTCTTGCCGGAGACGGCACTGGTGGTCTGCGGGGTCTGCCGGCAGCGGTTCACGTCGGTGGTGTCTTCGAACTTCGACAGTACGCGGTAATTCGCTTTGGAATCAGTGCACTTGACGATCTCGACATCGCGGCTCCCGCTGACCTTGACGCAGTCTCCGGGCTTGGCGCTGCTGATGCTCGGCCCGCTGACGAAGTAGCCGACGGCCAGCGCGATGCAGCCGCCGACCGCGCCGACGATCTTCAGTTTGGCCTTGGCGCCGCGCTTGGCCTTCGGCGCGGCGGGCATGCCGGCGGCCGGTGCGGCGGGCATCCCGGCGGCCGGCGCGGGCTGCGGGTAGCCGTAGGGCTGGGCGGGCGGCTGCTGACCGTACGGCGGCTGGCCGCCGTACCCGGGCGGCTGCTGGCCGTAGCCCGGGGGAGGACCGTAGCCGGGCGGGCCGGGCTGTGCGGGCACCGGCTGCGGCTGCGGCGCACCGTACGGGGCCTGCCCGTACGGCGAGGCGGGCGGGGGGACGGCAGCACCGTACGGCGGCGCGGCGGGCCGCCCCGCCGGGGCCGGTTGCGGCGGCCCGTACTGCGGCGGTGGCCCGTACGGGCTGGGCGGTGTGCTCATCAGTTCTTCCCCCGAGGCCGAGTGCTGTCACTCCGACAGATCTGACGTACCTTAGCGACCCGCTCGGACGCGGGCCGTGTCGAGGGCCCGGGGAGTTCAGGAGGGCTGGTCACCGGGGAGCGGCCCGTACCTCCGGGCCGCCCGGAGGTAGAGGACCGCGGTGAGCGCGTACACCGCGGCGACGCCGACGACCAGACCGGCCGAGCGGCCGGAGAGCGGCAGCACCAGCGCGGTGACCAGGGCGGCGGCCACGAAGGCCACGTTGAACAGCACGTCGTAGATGGCGAAGACCCGGCCGCGGAACTCGTCCTCGACCGACTCCTGGACCACGGTGTCGGCGCAGATCTTGGTGCCCTGGGTGACCACCCCGAGCAGCAGCGCGGCGATCAGGCAGGGCACCAGGGCGAAGCTCAGGCCCAGCCCGGGGACGAAGACCACCGGCGCCACCAGGCAGGCCGTCATCCAGCCGGCCAGGCCGAGCCGCCGGGTGCACCAGGGGCTGACCACCGCGGCGATGAAGAACCCGGCGGCGGACAGGCCGACCGCCTGACCGAGGGTGACCAGCCCGGCCGCGCTGTCGCCCGGGTCGTTGAAGGTGTACCGGGCGAGCATCACCACGACCACGATCAGCACGCCGTAGCAGAACCGGGCCGCGGTGACGGCGGCCAGCGCGTGCACGGCCGGCCGGCAGTCCTGGACCAGGTGGCGGACGGCGGCGCCGAGCTCGACGGCGGCCCGGACCAGGGCCTGACCGAGGGCCGGGTGGTCGTCGCGCGGCTCGGGGCCGAGCAGGTCGCGGTCCATCCGGCGGGCCGCCAGCGCGGCCGAGAGGTAGAGCAACGCGGCCACGGTGACCAGCGCCGCGTCCGCCTTCGGCCCGGGGGACATCACCTGGTGCAGCGCGAAGCCGATGCCCCCGCCGCAGGCGGCGGCGACCGTCCCGAGGGTGGGGGAGAGCGCGTTGGCGGTGACCAGCTGGTCCTGCGCCACCACCCGGGGCAGGGCGGCGGACAGACCGGCCAGGATGAACCGGTTGAGCGCGGTGACCAGCAGCGCCGAGGCGAAGAACAGCCAGGTCGGTGCCTCGACCAGGAGCAGCGCGCCGGTCCCGAGACCGAGCCCGAAGCGGGCCAGGTTGCCGAGGTACAGCACCTGGCGGCGGCGCCAGCGGTCCAACAGCACGCCGGCGAACGGGCCGATCACCGAGAACGGCAGCAGCATCACGGCGAGCACCGAGGCGATGTCGGCGGGGGAGGACTGCTTCTCCGGGGAGAACACCACGTAGGCGGCGAGCGAGACCTGGAAGACGCCGTCGGAGAGCTGGGAGAGCACCCGGGCGGTCAGCAGCCGCCGGAAGTCCCGGCCCCGGAGCAGGTCGAGCAGCGTGGCGCGGTGCGCGGACTGGTGGGTGCTGCCGTTCTCGGTGATCGCCACCCGCCCAGGGTGCCATGGATCAGGGCGCTGTTTCACGTGAAACATTCGCCGGGAAACGGTGAAGGGCCCACGATCTCGTGATCGTGGGCCCTTCTGAGCGGCTATGCGCGGTTATCCACCGTCAGCCCCGAGCTCAGTGCTCGATGCTCAGCGCTCGACCTCGCCGCGGATGAACTTCTCGACGTTCTCCTTGGCCTCGTCGTCGAAGTACTGGACCGGCGGGGACTTCATGAAGTACGAGGAGGCCGACAGGATCGGGCCACCGATGCCGCGGTCCTTGGCGATCTTCGCGGCGCGGACGGCGTCGATGATGACACCGGCGGAGTTCGGGGAGTCCCAGACCTCGAGCTTGTACTCCAGGTTCAGCGGGACGTCGCCGAACGCGCGACCCTCCAGGCGGACGTACGCCCACTTGCGGTCGTCCAGCCAGGCCACGTAGTCCGAGGGGCCGATGTGGACGTTCTTGGCGCCCAGCTCACGGTCGCGGATCTGCGAGGTGACGGCCTGGGTCTTGGAGATCTTCTTGGACTCCAGGCGCTCGCGCTCGAGCATGTTCTTGAAGTCCATGTTGCCGCCGACGTTCAGCTGCATGGTGCGCTCGAGGATGACACCGCGGTCCTCGAACAGCTTGGCCATCACGCGGTGCGTGATGGTGGCGCCGACCTGGGACTTGATGTCGTCACCGACGATCGGCACGCCGGCCTCGGTGAACTTGTCCGCCCACTCCTTGGTGCCCGCGATGAACACCGGCAGGGCGTTCACGAAGGCGACCTTGGCGTCGATGGCGCACTGGGCGTAGAACTTGGCGGCGTTCTCGGAACCCACCGGCAGGTAGCAGACGAGGACGTCGACCTGCTGGTCCTTGAGGACCTGGACGACGTCGACCGGGGCCTCGTCGGACTCCTCGATGGTCTCCAGGTAGTACTTGCCCAGGCCGTCGAGGGTGTGGCCACGCTGGACGGTGACGCCGGTCGGCGGCACGTCGCAGATCTTGATGGTGTTGTTCTCGCTGTTGCCGATGGCGTCCGCCAGGTCGAAGCCGACCTTCTTGGCGTCGACGTCGAACGCGGCGACGAACTCCACGTCACGGACGTGGTAGTCGCCGAACTGGACGTGCATCAGCCCGGGGACCTTGCCGGCCGGGTCGGCGTCCTTGTAGTACTCGACACCCTGCACCAGCGACGCGGCGCAGTTGCCCACACCCACGATGGCTACGCGAACCGAACCCATTCCGGTTGCTCCCTGTGATCTCATGAGCACCGCCTGGTTCGGCGGCACTCGTCCTGCTTCTTCGATGACTGCTTGTACGGGCGCGAGGCGCCCACTCCTGCCGCGTGGCACAGGGCTGACGCGGTGTCAGCGCTCCTGGGCGGAGCGCCCCGGGCGGTCGTACGGTGGCCCGGGCGGATCCGAGGACCCGTCCTCCTGACCACGGCCGTCCGAAGTCTTGTGGGGTCCGGCGGCGGTGTTGCCGCCGGTGGCGGGCCCGGTCCGGCCGGTCCGGTTGGCCCGCTCGGTCTCGATCAGCTCGTTGAGCCAGCGGACCTCGCGCTCGACCGACTCCAGGCCGTGCCGCTGCAGCTCGACGGTGTAGTCGTCGAACCGCTCGCGGGCCCGGGCGAGCGAGTTGCGCATCCGCTCGAGGCGCTCCTCCAGCCGGCTGCGGCGCCCCTCCAGGACGCGCATCCGCACGGCCCGGTCGGTCTGGCCGAAGAAGGCGAAGTGAACACCGAAGTGCTCGTCCTCCCAGGCGTCCGGGCCGGAGTCGGCGAGCAACTCCTCGAAGCGCTGCTTGCCCTCGGGGGAGAGCCGGTAGACGATCTTGGACCGCTTGCCGTTGAGCGCCGTGGCCGGGACGTACTCGACGTCCGGGTTGTCCTCGACCAGGAAGCCCTGGGCGACCAGGCTCTTCAGGCACGGGTAGAGCGTTCCGTAGGAGAAGGCACGTAGCGTCCCGAGCAGGACGTTGAGCCGTTTGCGCAGCTCGTAGCCGTGCATCGGGGCGTCATGGAGCAGCCCGAGTACGGCGAACTCCAGCACTCCAGAGCGCCTGCTCAATGCCGTCGTCCTCCTTCCCCTCGACCGTCCGAGACCGCTGCACCGAGCGGTATGCCGCTTCGATGTATCGGCTCGATATATCGAGAACAGTAAACCTGGCCCTCGAAAGGGGCAAGGGGGGCACGCGTGAATGTGATCACAAGGCGACGCGCGGGTGAGCTTGGCAACGGGCGTGTAATGATCTGCTGCCCATTTGCGGCTATTCGGGTTTGATGCCCGATTAGGTGCGTTTCCGAGCTGCGTACGCTGTCGCGTGTGCACGAGGACCACCTCCGGGGTTAGGGCGGTTGGCGGGCATCGAACGTGAACCCTGCCTTCAGGCTGGAACCCGCCTGGCGAGGAGTGGCTGGAACATGAGCGAACGACGGCGAAGGACGCCCAACCCGGGCGGGGACGGGCAGCAGCCCCCGGGAGGCGGCGGCCGTCGGGGCGGACCGGGGCGCGACGAGCTGAGCTCGGACGGGCTCGGCCGGAACCGCTCCTCGGGCGCCCGGGAGACCGCTCAGCAGCCGCGGATGACCCGGGCCGAGATGCGCAAGGCCGCCCAGAAGGGCGGCAAGGGCGGCCGGCGCGGTGCCGCCGCCGGTGCGGCCGTCGCCGCGGCCGATCCGGGCAAGAAGCGCTTCATCGACTACCCGCGCTGGGGCAAGACCGGCGTCCGCCGCTGGCTGCCCTCCTGGCGGCAGTGGCTGAGCGCCTTCCTGCTGGTCTTCGCGGCCGGCGTGGGCGGGGTCTTCTACCTCTACCAGACCACCCAGATCCCGCAGCTCAAGGACCTGGTGAAGGACCAGAACACCATCTACTACTGGGCCGACGGCAGCGAGATGACCCGCAAGGGCGAGACGAACCGTCAGATCGTCGAGCTCACCGACATCAGCCCCAACCTGCAGAACGCCGTGATCGCGGCGGAGAACGAGACCTTCCGCACCGACAGCGGCATCGACCCCAAGGGCATGCTGCGCGCGGTCTACAACATGGCGCGCGGCGGTGAGACCCAGGGCGCCTCGACGATCACCCAGCAGTACGTCAAGAACGCCTACCTGAGCCAGGAGCAGACGCTCAGCCGCAAGATAAACGAGTTCTTCATCACGCTGAAGATCAATCAGAAGATGGAGAAGCCCGACATCCTGAAGGGCTACCTCAACACCAGCTGGTTCGGCCGCAACGCCAACGGTGCGCAGGCCGCCGCGCAGGCGTACTACGGCGTCAACGCCAAGGACCTCAACCTCTGCCAGAGCGCCATGCTGGCCGGTCTGCTGAAGGGTGCGAACTACTACGACCCCTCCAAGCCGGCCAACCACCAGCGCGCCGAGGAGCGCTGGAAGTGGATCCTGGACCGGATGGTGGAGACCAAGAACACCACCCCGGAGGAGCGGGCCAAGTGCACGACGTTCCCCGAGCCGATCCCGGTGAAGATCAACTCCAGCATGAACGGTGAGATCAGCTACCTGGTCGACACCGCCAACAAGTACCTGATGCTCAAGGACAAGTCGATCACCCAGCAGGTGATCGACAAGGGTGGTCTGAAGGTCTACACCACCTTCGAGAAGGACAAGGTCGACGCCCTGAAGAAGGCCGTCGACGACGTCAAGGGCGAGAACCTCAACCTGCAGAAGCGCCCCGACCAGGACAAGTGGGTGCAGTTCGGCTCCGCCAGCATCCGGCCCGGGGACGGCGCGATCATCGCCCTGTACGGCGGCGAGGGCGTGGAGAACGGCCACTTCGACAACAACGCCGACGCCATCGGCGTGCAGGTCGGCTCGACCTTCAAGCCCTTCGTGCTGGCCACCGCGATGCAGATCGGCGTGCAGACCGCGACCGACGACAAGGGCAAGCCGAAGCGGATCAACGCGGACAGCCGCTACCTCTCCGACGACATGTCCGAGATCCGCAAGCCGGACGGCTCGCTGGTGATCGGCGACGACGGCAAGCCCTACCGGCAGAAGAACGAGGACTCCGGCAAGCGCGGCTACGTCTCGCTGCGGTCGGCCATGCAGTGGTCGTACAACGTGCCGTTCGTCCAGCTGAACCAGGACGTCGGCGGCCAGAACGTGGCCAACATCGCCGAGCAGATGGGCATCAAGAAGGAGAGCTTCGCCGACCCGAAGACCCCGACCTTCGCGCTCGGCACCTCCACCATCAGCCCGATCCGGATGGCCACCGCCTACGGCACGCTCGCGGCCAGCGGCAAGGAGGCCGAGCCCTACTCGGTGACCAAGGTGGAGCTGGACGGCAAGGAGCGGCCGGGCTTCGCCAAGCCGGAGCTGAAGGTGGCGCTGGAGCCGGCCGTCGCCGACAACGTCACCGACGTGCTGGTGAACGTGGCGAAGAACGGTACCGGTTCGAAGAGCAACGCGCTGGGCCGCCCGGTGGCCGGCAAGACCGGTACCACCGACCAGAACAAGTCGGCCTGGTGGGTCGGCTACACCCCGCAGCTGGTCACCAGCGTCGCGATGTGGCGCGAGGACCCGACCAAGCACGAGCGGCTGTCGCTCAACGGCACCGGCGGCAAGGAGTCCATCCACGGTGGTGACATCCCGACGGACGTCTTCACCCGGTACATGAAGGCCGCGCTGGCCAACGAGAAGAAGATGGACTTCCCGACCCCGCAGCCGGTCGGCTCCGAGGTCGACTCCTCCGGCGCTCCGGTCTCGCAGTCCCCGACGGCCTCGCCGACCGCGACCGACACCCCGACGGCCGCCCCCACCACCACGCCGCAGCCGGGCAACCCCAACCAGCCGCAGCCGGGCAACCCCAACCAGCCGCAGCCGCCCGCGCCCACCCAGGGCGGGGCCTGCGTCCCCGGGGTGGACTGCCCGGCCCCGCAGCCGACCCAGACGCAGCACACCAAGACCAACCCCGGTCCGACGAACAGCGGCTGCCTGCCGCTGCTCTGCCCGTCGACCCCGCCCGCACCGACGCCGACGGACACCACCGCGCCGCCGACCGGCAAGCCGACCGGCAAGCCGACCCCGACGACGACGGGCGGCGCGGGCGGCGGGACGGTGCCGTAGCCCGCGGCCCCGGTCGCCCGGAACGGTGAAACGGCGGTGGCGGTCCTCCTCGGAGGGCCGCCACCGCCGTTTCGTCATGATTCGCCGACGATGCGCCCGGCCCGGTCCGCCCCGTGGCGGGGTCCTCCTCGTCGAAGCGGAGCCGGTGCGGCAGGATGTCCGGCATGACGTCGAGCGATCGTGACGAATCCGCCGGTCCGGCCGGGCCCGGCGACGCCGCAGGGCCGACCCCGGCCGCCGTCGCCACGGCCGCGCCGCCGGCCAACACCGTGGTCGTCCCGGCCGACGAGGACCCGGTGGCGGCGGCCGGCAGTGAGGTGATCGGCGGCCCGCCCGGGCGCCGGGCGCTGCTGGGCGTCTCCTGGTGGATCCCGGCGCGCTTCCTGGCGCTGGCGGTCATCGTGGTCTCGGTGCTCGGCATGGTGCAGAAGCTGCCCTGCTACAACGAGGCCTGGTTCCAGCCGGGGTCGCCGCAGTACATCCACGCCTGCTACAGCGACATCCCGCACCTGTTCTCCGGCCGCGGCTTCGCGGCCGGCCTGCACCCGTACGTGGACCGGATCCCGGGCACCTCGGGGGACCTCCAGTACCTCGAGTACCCGGTGCTGACCGGCCTGTTCATGCAGGTCGCGGCCTGGCTGACGCCCGGTGGCGGCACCCAGCAGGACCAGGAGCAGTGGTTCTGGGCGATCAACGCGGGCCTGCTGATGGCCTGCGCGGTGGTCGCCGTGGTGGCGCTCTCCCGCACCCACCGGCGCCGGCCCTGGGACGCCCTGCTGTTCGCGCTCGCGCCGGTCCTGCTGCTGAACGGCACCGTCAACTGGGACCTGCTCGCGGTCGCGCTGGCCGCCGTGGCGATGGCCTGGTGGGCGGGCTCGCGGCCGCTCTGGGCGGGCGTCTTCATCGGGCTGGCCACCGCCGCCAAGCTCTACCCGCTGCTGCTGATCGGCCCGCTGCTGGTGCTCTGCTGGCGGGCCGGCAAGTGGCGCGAGTTCCGGGCGGTGCTGGGCGGCGCGGTCGGCGCCTGGCTGCTGGTCAATCTGCCGATCATGATTGCCAACTGGCAGGGCTGGTCGACCTTCTACGTCTTCAGCAAGCACCGCGCCGAGGACTACGGCTCGTTCTGGCTGATCCTGATGCAGAGCCGGGGGGTCGGGCTGGAGAACCTCGACCTCTACATCGGGCTGCTGATGGTGCTGGGCTGCCTGGCCATAGCGTGGCTCGGACTGTCGGCGCCCCGCCGCCCGCGCTTCGCGCAGCTGGCCTTCCTGGTGGTCGCCCTGTTCGTGCTGGTCAACAAGGTGTACTCGCCGCAGTACGCGCTCTGGCTGCTGCCGCTCGCGGTGTTGGCCCGGCCACGCTGGCGGGACTTCCTGATCTGGCAGGCCTGCGAGGTGCTCTACACCCTGGGCATCTGGTCCCACCTGGGCTTCGTCACCGGGCCCAAGCAGCACGGGATCGGCGAGTCCTGGTACCACTTCGCGATCGTGCTGCACCTGCTCGGCACGCTCTACCTGGTCGCCCTGGTGGTCCGGGACGTCCTGCTGCCGGACCGCGACCCGGTGCGCTGGGACGGCAGTGACGACCCGTCCGGCGGGGTGCTCGACCGGGCTCCCGACGTGTTCGTCCTCGGCGCCGCCCGGCGGCTGCGCGAGGAGGAGAGCTACGCCGCGTACGCGCCGGCCGGCCCCGAGCAGTGGCTGAACGAGCCCGAACTGTCGGAGCCGGCCGAGAAGTAGCCGGGGTCGGTCAGCGGTCAACCACGCGGTCGAAGTGCGTGGTGGTGTGCCGGACCTGGAGGCCGAGCTCGTCGCCGATCACGGGGGGCTTGGTCTCCCCGTCCAGGAAGAGCAGCGAGACCTGCATGTGCGGCGGCTCGGCGAACCAGAGCTGCTTGCCGGCCCAGTGGAACGGCGACTTGGTCTTGTTGACGGTCGCCAGACCGGCCCGGGCGATGCCCTTGGCGCGCGCGCCCATGCTCGCCACGTACTTCGGTGCCTCCAGGCCGATGCCGTGCGCGGTGCCGCCGGCGACCACCACGATGTGGCCGTCGGACGGCGCCGGGTGCTGGCGGTAGCCGTAGCGGTCGCCCTTCTTCACCGGGGTGACGTCCAGCACCGTGGCCCGGACCTCCAGCGCGCCGTGGTCGCCCAGCCAGAGCCGGGTGCCGATCCGGGCGCGGAAGACCGTGCCCGGGTAGCGCGCGGTCAGCTGGTCCATGCCGGCCGAGCCGAGGTGGCTGACGAACACGGTGTGCACCGGGATGCCGGCCGCGCGGGCGGTGTCCACCCAGTACGCGACCTCCTCGACCGGGCTGGAGCCGTCCGGCCGGTCCATCGGCAGGTGCAGCGCCAGGCCCTCGAAGGAGACGCCGTCCAGCTCGGCGGCGACCGCCGGGAGGTCGGCGGCGCCCACGCCGTGGCGGCGCATGGTGGTCATGCACTCCAGCACCACCCGGGCGCCGCGCAGCGCCCGCAGCCCGTCCAGGTTCGCCACCGTCCGGATCACCCGGGCGTGCGGCAGCGGCAGCACCTCCTCGCCGACCCGGTACGGCGTGAGCACCAGCAGCTCGCCGCCGTACCACTCGGCGGCGTCGGCCGCCTCGTACGCGGTGCCGACGGCCAGCACACCGGTGCCGAGCAGCGTCGCCTCCTCGGCCAGCCGGTGGTTGCCCAGGCCGTAGCCGTTCCCCTTGGCTACCGGCACCAGACCGGGGAACTCGGCCAGGACGGAGCGCTGGTGGGTGCGCCAGCGTTCGGTGTCGAGGTAGAGCGACAACGTCATCGGGTCAGCCTCCTCAGCGGCGGGACATGTAGAGGTCGAGGGCCTTGTGCAGCAGCTTGTTGAGCGGGAAGTCCCACTCGCCCAGGTACTCGGCGGCCTGGCCGCCGGTGCCGACCTTGAACTGGATCAGACCGAACAGGTGGTCGTTCTCGTCCAGGGTGTCGCTGATACCGCGCAGGTCGTACACGCCGCCGCCGAGCGCGTACGAGTCGCGCATCATCCGCCACTGGATGGCGTTGGACGGCTTGACCTCGCGCTTGTGGTTGGCCGAGGCGCCGTAGGAGTACCAGACGTGCTCGCCGACCACCAGCATGGTGGTCGCGGCCAGCGGCTCGCCCTCGTGGTAGGCGATGTAGAGCCGCATGCGGTTCGGGTCCTCGGCGGTGAGGGCCTTCCACATCCGCTGGAAGTAGGCCAGCGGGCGCGGGGTGAACTTGTCGCGCTCGGCGGTGACCAGGTAGAGCTGGTGGAAGATCGGCAGCTCGTCGTAGCCGCCCTGGACCACCTCGACGCCGCTCTTCTCGGCCTTCTTGATGTTGCGGCGCCAGAGCTGGTTGAAGCCCTTCTGGATGTCGTCCAGCGAGCGGTTGGCCAGCGGCACCTGGAAGACGTAGCGGGGCTGGACGTCGCCGAAGCCGGCGCCGCCGTCCTCGCCCTGAAGCCAGCCGGCCTTGCGCAGCCGGTCGGCCACCTCGAAGGCGCGCGGCTCGTACCAGTCGGCCTCGACGTCGCGCAGGCGCTTGGCCTGCTTGGCGCCGATGGCCTCCTTGATGGTCGGCGCGTTCCAGCGGCGGATGACCACCGGGGGGCCCATCTTCACCGAGAACGCGCCCTGCGACTTGAGGTGCGCCAGCATCGGCGAGAGCCAGCGGTCGAGGTCGCGGTCGAACCAGTCGATGACCGGGCCCTCGGGCAGGTAGGCCAGGTAGCGCTTGAGCTTCGGCAGCTGCCGGTAGAGCACCAGGCCGGCGCCGACGAGCTGGTTGGCGTCGTCGAACCAGCCGATCGACTCGGAGCGCCACTCGGCCTTCACGTCACCCCACGACGGCACCTGCATGTGGCTGGCCGAGGCGCGGCTCCTGATGAAGGCGAGGTGCTCCTCGCGGGTGATCGTCCTCAGGCGCAGGCTCATGCTCGGTGCTCCTCGTCGGTCGGGCTGCGGTGGGCCCCAGGTTCTCGGGGTGACCCTATCGTCCGGGGTCCGGGCGCCCGCTCCGGCGGGCGCGACGGCGCCCCCGTCGCGTACCTGTCTGTAGGCAGATACGCGACGGGGGCGCCGAGGGTTCCTGGCAGGGGGCTCAGCCCAGGAGGCCACCGCGGGCGATGCCGAGGTAGAAGCCGACGGCGGAGGCGCCGAGTGTGATCATCAGGACGAAGCGTTCGGCGGTGGTGACCGAGACGAACATGCCCCACAGCCCCGTGATGATCCCGAACAGGCCGGTCCACGAGGTCAGTGCGTGCAGGTTGTAGAAGAACGAGGTCGTGAAGGCGATCACACCCAGCACGGCGGTGATACCCACCAGGGCGTTCTCTCGGGGGTGCGGGTGGCCGTCGGTGTTCAGCGTGAGGGCGGGCATGCGGTGGACGGACTGGGCCATGAGTCCCACCTCCTGGCGTGGAGACGAACGGGCAGGAATCCCGTTCCGTCCAGATTGCGGCGGTTGGGCCGGTCTCACAACCCCTATGCGTTTTGTTCGGCCGTACGGGTGCGGGTAGGCTGTGCCGTCTGCACTGGTGTAGTTGTGCCCCCTTGCGCCCTCTTCCGGGCCACCCCTCCGGGGTGAGCGGGGTCCGACTGTCGGACCCGGCCGCTACGGTGGCCGGTGTCGTCACAACTCCGGTGCCGACGCTGCACAACCCTCCTGCCACGGAGAGACCGTGGCCGCTGAGTCCAAAGGAGGTGGGTTACTCATGCGTCACTACGAGCTGATGGTCATCCTCGACCCCTCGGTCGAGGAGCGCGCTGTCTCCCCCCTGATCGAGAACTTCCTCACCGTCGTCCGCAACGCGGGTGGCAAGGTGGAGAAGGTCGACACCTGGGGTCGCCGCCGTCTGGCTTACGAGATCAACAAGCAGTCCGAGGGCATCTACTCGGTCATCGACCTGAAGGCCACGCCTGAGGTCGTCAAGGAGCTCGACCGCCAGCTGGGCCTGAGCGAGTCGGTTCTGCGGACCAAGGTCCTGCGCCCGGACACCCACTGAGCCACCTCTGAGGCCTTCGGGTCTCGGGTAGCTCGCGACCGCTGTTTCACGTGAAACAGCGGTGAACGGACATCTTCCCGAGAGGTCATCACCACCATGGCAGGCGAGACCGTCATCACCCTCGTCGGCAATCTCGTCGACGACCCCGAGCTGCGCTTCACCCCGTCGGGTGCGGCGGTCGCGAAGTTCCGTATCGCGTCCACCCCCCGCACCTTCGACCGTCAGACGAACGAGTGGAAGGACGGCGAGAGCCTCTTCCTCACGTGCAACGTCTGGCGGCAGCCGGCGGAGAACGTGGCCGAGTCGCTGCAGCGCGGCATGCGCGTCATCGTGCAGGGCCGACTGCGCCAGCGGTCTTACGAGACCAAGGAAGGCGAGAAGCGGACGGTCTTCGAGGTCGAGGTCGACGAGGTCGGCCCGAGCCTGCGCTCGGCGACCGCCAAGGTCACCCGGGCCAACCGCTCCGGCGGTCCCGGCGGCGGCTTCGGCGGCCAGCAGGGTGGCGGCCAGGGCGGTAACTGGGGCGGCGGTGGCGGCCAGCAGGGCGGCGGCGGCTGGGGTGGAAACTCCGGCGGCGGCCAGTCCGGCCCCTCCGACGACCCGTGGGCGTCCAGCGCCCCGTCCGGTGGCAACCAGGGCGGCGGCTGGGGTGCCCCGTCCGGTGGCGGCTACGCGGAAGAGCCCCCGTTCTAAGAGCTGACAGATTTCGTGCGGCCCGACCGCCGGTGTCGAGAGACGCCCGGCGGGCCGTGAACCCCAAATGGAGCACACAATGGCGAAGCCGCCTGCTCGCAAGCCGAAGAAGAAGGTTTGCGTCTTCTGCAAGGACAAGGTCAACTACGTTGACTACAAGGACACGAACCTGCTGCGGAAGTTCATCTCCGACCGCGGCAAGATCCGTGCCCGCCGGGTCACCGGCAACTGCACCCAGCACCAGCGTGACGTCGCCACGGCCGTGAAGAACAGCCGTGAGATGGCGCTGCTGCCCTACACCAGCACCGCGCGCTAAGAGAGGGTGACCGAGTAATGAAGATCATCCTCACGCACGAGGTCCCGGGTCTCGGCTCCGCCGGCGAGGTCGTCGAGGTCAAGGACGGCTACGCCCGCAACTACCTGGTTCCGCGTAACTACGCGATCCGCTGGACCAAGGGTGGTCAGAAGGACGTCGACGCCATCCGTCGCGCCCGGAAGATCCACGAGATCCAGACCCTCGAGGCCGCCAACGAGGTCAAGGGTCAGCTGGAGGGCGTCCAGGTCAAGCTGGCCGTCCGTTCCGGTGACGCCGGCCGCCTGTTCGGCTCGGTGACCCAGTCCGACGTCGTCGAGGCCATCAAGGCCGCCGGCGGCCCGGCCGTGGACAAGCGCGCCGTCGCGATCGCCTCGCCGATCAAGACCGTGGGCACCCACAAGGTCTCGGTCAAGCTGCACTCGGACGTCGTGGCCAACCTCGACGTCGCCGTCGTGGCTGCCTGAGCTCCGTAGCAGTGGCCTGAGGGCCGGACTCCTCCCGGGAGTCCGGCCCTCGGTCGTTCTCCGGCCCGGTCGCGGCCGGGTTCCGGGCCCGGCTCAGCCCCGGACGGCCCCGGTGACCAGCCAGCGGCCGCCGCGGGCGCGGCCGACCAGGAACGCCGCGCGGACCAGCATGAACAGGTTCATCGCCCACCAGAGCCCGGCCAGCCCGGCCCCGGTCGCCGGTACCGCGAGGGCCGCCGGGGCGAACGCCGCCAGCGTGGCGATCGCCGCCCAGGCCAGGTACGGGCCGTCCCCGGCGCCCATCAGCACCCCGTCCAGCACGAAGACCAGGCCGGACACCGGCTGGCTGAGCGCGAGCAGCAGCAGGACGGTGTCCAGCTGCGCCTGCACCGCCGGATCGGGGGTGAACAGCGGGACGTACAGCGGGCGGGCGGCCACCACCAGCAGGCCGAGCAGCACGCCGGAGCCCACGCCCCACTCGACCATCCGCCGGGTGGCGGCCCTGGCCCCGGGGACGTCCGAGGCGCCCAGGTAGCGGCCGATGATGGCCTGGCCGGCGATCGCGATGGCGTCCAGCGCGAACGCCAGGAAGCTGAACACCGTCATGGTGATCTGGTGCGCGGCCACCTGGTCGTCGCCCAGCCGGGCGGCCACCGCGGTGGCGATGATCAGCACCGCGCGCAGGCTCACCGTCCGGACCAGCAGCGGACCGCCCGCCCGGGCGCAGGCCCGGATGCCGGCCGCGTCCGGTCGCAGCGAGGCCCGCTCCCGGCGGGCGCCGCGCACCACCACGACCAGGTAGACGGCGGCCATCCCGGTCTGCGCCAGCACCGTGCCCCAGGCCGAGCCGGCCACGCCGAGCCCGGCGCCGTACACCAGGCCGACGTTCAGGCCGATGTTGGCGGTGAAGCCCGCGACCGCCACCAGCAGTGGCGTGCGGGTGTCCTGGAGGCCGCGCAGCACGCCGGTCGCGGCCAGCACCATGAGCATCGCCGGGATGCCCAGGGCGCTGATCCGCAGGTAGGTGACGGCGTACGGGGCGGCAGTCGCCGAGGCGCCGAGCAGGTCGGCCGTCCAGGGGGCCAGCAGCAGGCTGAGCGCGACCACCGGGACGGACAGGGCCAGCGCGAGCCAGATCCCGTCGACGCCCTGCTGGACGGCCGCGCGGCGGTCCCCGGCGCCGATCCGGCGGGCCACCGCGGCGGTGGTGGCGTAGGCGAGGAAAACGAACACCCCGGTCGCGGTGGTGAGCGCGGCGGAGGCGACGCCGACGCCGGCCAGCTGGGGGGTGCCGAGGTGGCCGACGATCGCCGAGTCGGCCATCAGGAAGAGCGGCTCGGCGACGAGGGCGCCGAAGGCCGGGACGGCCAGGGCGAGGATCTCCCGGTCGTGGCGGCGGCTGGCGGGCGTGGCGGTCATGGCCACCAGGCTACTCATCCACAGGTAATGACCACCAGTGCCAGTCGCTCATTACTCGCATTCCTGAGCGACCTGCCCGGTGCGCTCCGTGCCCACAGCCGTTCGGAGGTGTGTGAAGAATTTCTCATGCACAGGCCCCGGAAGAGGTAGTCCCAGGTCAGGAGGTTGACGGTGGAGCGATCGTCCGGTTATCCACAGGGGTGTCCACAGGGGTGTCCACAGCTTTGCGGCAGTTCTCCACAGCCCGGGGCCCTTCATCCACACCCCCTGTGGATAACCGTCTTGGCGCAAGGGCTCCCAGCGCCTTAGCGTGGGCCCTCCGCCCGACACTCCCACCGTCCCGGCGTCCGATTTGTCGGTGCCGTGACGTACAAAGAGGAGCGGCTCCGCTCCAACTCGCACCACTCGCTGATCGGGGAACACGCGTGACCGGCCCCCAGTACGACGACCACGACGCCCCGCCGCCGGAGGAGGACTGGCAGACCGCCGAGGACCCCTTCCCGGCCGGCGCCTTCGACGACGCACCCTTCCCGGACGGGCCCGGCGACCGGCTCCCGGTCTCCCGCGGCCGCGGCGGCCAGGGCGGTCAGGGCGGCCGGGACGGCGGCTTCCAGAAGGGGGGCGGGTTCCAGAAGGGCGGCGGGTTCCAGAACGGCAAGGGCGACCGCCGCGACCGCCGCGACGACGAGGGTGCGGGCGGCGCCGAGGGCTTCGAGCGCGTCCCCCCGCAGGACCTCGCCGCCGAACAGTCCGTCCTCGGCGGCATGCTGCTCTCCAAGGACGCCATCGCCGACGTGGTCGAGGTGCTCAAGCCGGCCGACTACTACCGGCCCGCGCACGAGCTGATCCACGGGGCGATCCTCGACCTCTACGCCCGGGGCGAGCCGGCCGACCCGATCACGGTGGCCGGCGAGCTGACCAAGCGCGGCGAGCTCCAGCGCGTCGGCGGCGCCTCCTACCTGCACACCCTGGTCAACTCCGTCCCGACCGCGGCCAACGCCGAGTACTACGCCCAGATCGTCCACGAGCGCGCGGTGCTGCGCCGGCTGGTCGAGGCCGGCACCCGGATCGCCGGCATGGGGTACGCGGCCGAGGGCGACGTGGACGAGATCGTCAACGCCGCCCAGGCGGAGATCTACGCGGTCACCGAGCAGCGCACCAACGAGGACTACGCGCCGCTCGCGGACATCATGGAGGGCGCCCTCGACGAGATCGAGTCGATCGGCTCGCGCAACGGCCAGATGTCCGGCGTGCCGACCGGCTTCGCCGACTTCGACGCGCTCACCAACGGCCTCCACCCCGGTCAGATGATCGTCATCGCGGCCCGCCCCGCCATGGGTAAGTCCACCCTGGCGCTGGACTTCGCCCGCGCCTGCTCGATCCACCACAAGCTGCCCAGCGTGATCTTCTCGCTCGAAATGGGGCGCAACGAGATCGCCATGCGCCTGCTCTCCGCCGAGGCCCGGGTGGCGCTGCACCACATGCGCTCCGGCAGCATGACGGACGACGACTGGACGCGGGTCGCCCGCCGGATGCCGGACGTCAGCGAGGCGCCGCTGTTCATCGACGACTCCCCGAACCTGTCGATGATGGAGATCCGCGCCAAGTGCCGCCGGCTCAAGCAGCGCAACGACATCAAGCTGATCGTCATCGACTACCTCCAGCTGATGCAGTCCGGCGGCTCCCGCCGGGCCGAGAACCGTCAGCAGGAGGTCTCGGACATGTCCCGGAACCTCAAGCTGCTGGCCAAGGAGCTGGAAGTGCCGGTCATCGCGCTCTCCCAGCTGAACCGTGGCCCCGAGCAGCGCACCGACAAGCGGCCGATGGTCTCCGACCTGCGTGAGTCCGGCTCGATCGAGCAGGACGCCGACATGGTCATCCTGCTGCACCGCGAGGACGCCTACGAGAAGGAGTCCCCGCGGGCGGGCGAGGCCGACCTGATCGTCGCCAAGCACCGAAACGGCCCCACCGCCACCATCACGGTGGCCTTCCAGGGTCACTACTCGCGCTTCGTCGACATGACCCGGGACTGACCCGACGGCGGGCAGCTGCTCAGCGCCTCGTCTCGTACCTGGTCAGGACCACGCCGCCGGGGAACGTCCGGGTCTCCACCAGACTCAGGTTCACCCAGCTGTCCAGCGCGGTGAAGAACGGCGTGCCGCCGCCCACCAGGACCGGGTGGGCGGCGATCACGTACTCGTCGATCAGCCCGGAGCGCATGGCCGCCCCGGCGAGCGTCGCGCCGCCGATGTCCATCGGGGCGCCGTCCTCGGCCTTGAGCCGGGTGATCTCGGCGATCGCGTCGCCGGTGACCAGACGGGTGTTCCAGTCGACCGTGTCGATGGTCGAGGAGAACACCACCTTCGGCGTGTCCCGCCAGTTCCGCGCGAACTCGATCTCCGCCGGGGTGGCGTCGGGCTGCTGGTCGCCGGTCGGCCAGTAGGAGCTCATCGTCTCCCACAGCTTGCGCCCGTACAGCGTCAGGCCACTCGCCTGCTCGTGCTCGAGCCACCACTGGAACAGCTCGTCGCTCGGCGGTCCGCTCCAGCTGATGTCGTCGCCGGGCGCGGCGATGTAGCCGTCCAGGGTCAGGTTCATGCCGTAGATCAGTTTCCGCATGGCCCAGCCTTCCGTGAGTCGGTCTCACCCACATGTACTCCTCGTACTGGGTGGCCCGGCCGCAGGCTCGTCGTGCCGCCGAGGAAATGTCATCGGCGGCGGGAGCCCACGGGGACGATCTCCGGAGCGAAGGCAGCAGTTCGATGAGCTACTGTCCCTGCCGTGAAAACGATACGACTGCTGTCCGCCCGCCGGGCCGGGGGAAGCACGAAGGCCAAGGCGGGCGGGGCAGCCAGTCGACTGGGCTGGCTGGACGCTCTGCGCGGCGTGGCGGCCCTGGTGGTCACCCTGCACCACTTCGACGTCCTGAAGCTGCTGCCGGACCGCCTGGCCGGCTTCATCTGGTGGCACGCGGACCTCGGTCTCTACGGCGTCATGCTGTTCTTCCTGGTCAGCGGCTACATCATTCCGGCGTCGCTGGAGCGCCGCGGGGACGTCCGGGCGTTCTGGATCGGACGGTTCTTCCGGCTCTGGCCGCCGGTGATCATCGGCATCGCGGTGGCACTGGCCATCATCCCGAAGGGGGACGGCTCGGTCGCGCTCTTCGCGACCGACCACGACTGGATCTACGTGGCCGCCAACTCGACCATGCTCCAGGACTTCATGGGCGTGTGGAACGGTCTCGGCGTGATGTGGACCCTCACCTACGAGATGGTCTTCTACTACGCCGTCACGGCGCTCTTCGCGGTCGGTCTGCACCGCAAGAGCGGTCAGATCGCGGTGGCCCTGGCCGCCGTGGCCGTGCTGTTCGGCACCACCATCGCCTCGAACACGCTGACCCACGACGTGACCTCGATGCGGAACCTGGTCTGGGGCTCGGTGCTGATCGTCGTCTTCGGCTTCGCCTGCATCCTCAGCGGCCGCGCGAACCTGATCCGAACCGGATCGCTGGCGCTCGGCCTGCTGGGTCTGGTGCTGATGTACAACAACAGCCGGGCGCCGATGTTCGAGACCCTGATGATCTTCGCGACGATGTTCGCGGGCACCGCGCTGTACCGGGCCGAGAACCGTCAGATCGACCGCTTGCAGGCCGTGCTGTACTGCGGCTTCGTGATCGCGGCGGGCATCGCGGTGGCGTGGATGTACAACCGCAACGGCATGGAGAACAACACCTGGACGGCCGGCCCGCGGGCCTGGGCCGGTTCCTTCGTCGGAGCCTGGATCACCTTCGGGATCGGCATGGCGTTGCGCAAGCGCCGCTTCCCGCGGGTGCTGACCTGGCTCGGCACGATCAGCTTCTCGCTGTACCTGCTGCACGTCCCGCTGCTGCACACCCTCCGGTACCAGTTGCACGTCCCCAAGGTGCCGCCGACGACCGGCGGCAAGCTGATCTGGACGGCCGAGTACCTGGCGGTCGTGCTGCTCGCGAGCTGGCTGATGTACAAGCTGGTCGAGATCCCGCTGCAGAACGTCGGCCGCAAGGTGCTGAAGGCGGTCGAGCGGCGTTGGCCGGCCACCGGCCCGCTGTCGCCGGCCGGGGTGAACACGGACGGCGCCGTGCGGACGCCCGTCGTGCCGGAGCCGGAGCCGGTGCCGGTCGAGGTGGGGGGCGGAAGTCCGCCGCACCGCTGAGCCGCGCGGAAGCGCACGAAAGCGCGCCGAAGGGCCCGGAGCAGGATCGCTCCGGGCCCTTCGGCGTGTTCGCGTCCCGCCGGGGCGTCAGAGGGTGACGGTGGCGCGGAAGACGGTGGTGGCGGTGCCGGTGAGGCGGGTGGGGGTGCCGGTCGCGGGGAGGAAGGCGGATTCGCCGCGGGCGAGGTCCAGGGTGGTGCCGTCGGCGGCGGTGAGCCGGGCGGTGCCGGCGGTGCAGAGCAGGATCTGCGGGGTGCGGCCGTCGATCTCGCGCTCCCGGCCGTCGAGGAGGAAGCGGGAGAGCCGGAACTCGTCGATCGGGACGGGGTAGAGCTCCTCGCCGGGGGTGCCGTCGACCGCGGTCGGGAGCAGTGGGTCCGGCGCGCCGGCGGCGAACTCGACCACCTTGAGCAGCTCCGGCAGGTCGATGTGCTTGGGCGTGAGGCCGGCCCGGAGCACGTTGTCGGAGTTGGCCTGGAGCTCGACGCAGACGCCGTGCAGGTAGGCGTGCGGGACGCCGGCGCCGAGGTAGAGCGCCTGGCCGGCCTGCAACCGGACGGCGTTCAGCAGCAGCCCGGCGATCAGGCCGCGATCGCCGGGGAAGTCCCGGGTGATCCGGGTGTACAGCGCGTACGGGCCGTCCGGGTCCTCGGCGACGGCCTTGTCGACCGCCGCGGCGGTGTCCCGGACGGCCGCCGCGGCGGCGTCGTCGGCCATGGTGAGGACGGCCACGAGTGCGGCGCGCAGGGCCTCGGACTCGTCCTCGGCGCCGAGCAGGGCGATCAGCGGGTCGAGCGCGGGCACCCCCAGCCCGGCCATCAGGGCGGCCGCGTCGGCCGGGCTGCGGAACCCGCAGAGGCCGTCGAACTCGCCGAGCGCGCAGATGAGTTCGGGCTTGTGGTTGGCGTCGCGGTAGCTGCGGTCGGGGGCGTCCAGCGGGATGCCCCGGGCGTTCTCGGCGGCGAACCCGGCGCGGGCCTGGTCGAGCGTGGGGTGGGCCTGGATGGACAGCGGGATGCCCGCCGCGAGGACCTTGAACAGGAACGGCAGGGCGGGGCCGAACCGGGAGACGGTGGCGGCGCCCAGCTCGCCCTCGGGGTCGGCGGCGATCAGCTCGTCCAACGGGCGGGGGCCGTGTCCCCGGTCGGCGCGGGACGGGTCGCCGGGGTGGGCGCCCATCCAGAGCTCGGCCTGCGGTTCGCCGGTGGGTTCCTGCCCTAGCAGCTCGGGGAGTGCGGTGACCGACCCCCAGGCGTACGGGCGGACAGTGTTGACGAGCCTGTCCATGCGCGCGGTCCTGCTCCTTCTCGAAGGCTGGGGATCGACCCTAGCCGACCGACGTCGCCGCCGGGGAAACGGCGGGTGGCGCGACGACGGGCCCCGGCGGTTCCGGGGGTGCGAGGGAGCGGTAGTAGGATGCCGGAACGCAGTGGTCTCCACAGTGGTGACCGGTCGGCGGGGTTGCCGAGGGGGACTGCGTTCAGAGTGCGGGCAACGGTGACTGGCACTTCCCGCCACCGGCCGAGAGGTTTGTACGTGACCGTGAACCAGCAGCGTTTTGCCGACCTCGGCAGGGTGCTGGTGATCATTCCGACCTACAACGAGGCGGAGAACGTCGAGCGGATCGTGGGCCGGGTCCGGGCTGCCGTGCCCGAGGTCCACGTGCTGGTCGCCGACGACAACAGCCCCGACGGCACCGGCGAGCTGGCCGACAAGATGGCCGCCGAGGACCCGAACGTGCACGTCATGCACCGTCGGGGCAAGGAGGGCCTGGGCGCCGCCTACCTCGCGGGCTTCCGCTGGGGCATCGACAACGGCTACGACGTCCTGGTCGAGATGGACGCGGACGGCTCGCACCAGCCGGAGGAGCTGGACCGGCTGCTGGGCGCGCTGCGCGGTGCCGACCTGGTGCTGGGCTCCCGCTGGGTGCCGGGCGGCCGGGTGGTGAACTGGCCGAAGTCGCGCCTGCTGCTCTCCCGTGCCGGCTCGACGTACTCGCGGCTGATGCTCGGCGTGCCGATCCGGGACGTCACCGGCGGCTACCGGGCGTTCCGCAAGGAGACCCTGCTGGGCCTGGGCATGGACGAGGTCGCCTCGGCCGGGTACTGCTTCCAGGTCGACCTGGCCTGGCGCACGGTGAAGGCCGGGTTCAAGGTCGCCGAGGTGCCGATCACCTTCATCGAGCGCGAGCTGGGTGCGTCCAAGATGAGCCGCAACATCGTGGTCGAGGCGCTGTGGCGGGTGACGTCCTGGGGCGTCGCCGACCGGGTGGCCCGCCTGCGTGGTGGCGCCAAGCGCTGATCCCCCCTGTACGAAGGCCCGGGGCCCGTCCGCTGTCACAGCGGACGGGCCCCGGGCTTTTGCTTTGTCGGGCGCGGTCAGCGCGTGGGGTTCAGCAGTTGCCCCGGCGCAGGGCGCTCTCCGGCAGGTGCCGGTCGGCCCAGACGGCCAGCTCGGTGAGCGCGGGGCGCAGGGCGAGGCCGGCCTCGGTCAGCCGGTAGCTGACCCGCAGCGGCGGGCCCGCGTCGACCTCGCGGAGCACCAGGCCGGCGTCGGCGAGCTCGGTGAGGCGGTCGGAGAGCATGCGCTCGCTGATGCCGGGGATGGCGCGGCGCAGCTCGGAGAAGTAGGCGGGGCCGCCGTGGTTGAGGACGCCCACCACCAGGCCGGTCCAGCGTTTGCCGAGCAGGCCGAAGACGCGGGTGAGTGCCAGCTCGACGCTGAAGCAGGCGCGCTGGTCGGCACCGTCGCACGGCTCGGAGGCGGTCGGGACCTGCTCGGTCGTTACCTCGTGCTCGGACATGGCTCCAGGGTACCTGGCGGCCGCTAGTGACTATAGAAAAGTAAGCTGCTACGGTACTTGCAGCTGCGGGGGAAATAGCAGCTACTGAATCAATGGAGGTACCGCCATGTCCACGCTTCTGCACCTCGACTCCTCCGCCATCGCGGACGGCTCCGTCTCCCGCGAGGTCTCGGCGGCGTTCCGGGCCGCCTGGCAGGCCCAGCACCCCGAGGGCACGGTGATCTACCGCGACCTCGCCGCCGACCAGATCCCGCACCTGGATGCCCACGGGATCACCGCGACCTTCCTCCCGGCGGAGGCCCGCAGTGCCGAGCAGAACGCCGCGCTCGCCCTGCGCGAGGAGCTGATGGCGGAGCTGGAGCAGGCCGACGCGATCGTCATCGGGACCCCGATGTACAACTTCACGATCCCGTCCACCCTCAAGGCCTGGCTGGACCAGGTGATCCTGATGGGCCGCACGGCCGGTGAGGAGCCCTCGGCCAAGGGCACGCCGGTGACCGTGATCGCCGCGCGCGGCGGCTCGTACGCTCCCGGTGCCCCGCGCGAGCCGTACGAGTTCGTCACCACCTACCTGGAGAAGGTGCTGGGCGGCGGGCTCGGGCTGGAGGTGGACTTCATTGTCCCGGAGTTCACCATGGCGGCGCAGGTCCCGGCGCTGGCCGAGTTCGTCGGGCAGGCCGCCGAGTCCAAGGCGCAGGCCCTGGAGGAGGCCGCCCGCAGGGCCAAGGCGCTGGCCGCCTGAGCCGCGGTGCGGGCCGGTGTGTGAGCCGGGTCGAAGGCGCGCCCCGTCGGGCGCGCCTTCCGCGCATTCGGCCGCCGGAACTCCCATGCTGTAGGGCGCAGGAACACCGACCGCCTACCCAGGGAGCACCCCGTGACGTCGACCCCGCCCGAGGAGAGCGCCGGCGCGGAGCGCACCGATGCCCGGGCCGCCACCTCGAACGGCGAGCGCCCCGCCCGGCCGCTGGAGGTCGCCGTCTTCACCGGGCCCGAATCGGCCTTCTTCGCCACCTCCACCCTGGTCCTCGGCGAACAGGCCGCGATCCTGGTGGACGCCCAGCTCACCCGCAGCGCCGGCCGCGAACTCGCCGAGTGGGTGGCCGGCAAGGGCCGCCGGCTGCTCGCCATCGTGGTCACCCACCACCACCCGGACCACTACTTCGGCGCCGAGGAGGTGCTGAAGCTCTTCCCGGACGCCCGGCTGCTGGCCGCGCCGGCCGTGGTGGAGGGCATCCGGCGCACCGCCGCCGCCAAGGTCGCGCAGTGGAAGCCGGTCTACGGCGACGACATCCCGGACCACCCGCTGATCCCCGCCCCGCTGCTGCCGCAGCCGCTGATGCTCGACCGCCAGGTGATCCCCGTCCTGCTGCTCGGGCAGGGCGACTGCGGCGACTCCACGGTCGTCCACGTGCCGAGCGTGCGGACCGTCATCGCCGGGGACTTCGTCTACAACGGCACCCACGTCTGGACCGCCGACACCACCCCCGCCCAGCGCGTCACCTGGGGGCACAACCTCGGACGGATCGCCGACCTCGGCGTGGACCGGGTGATCGCCGGGCACCGGGCGCCCGACCAGGGCGACGAGGCCGCCCGGGTGCTCGCCTTCACCGGCGAGTACCTCCAGGACTTCGACCGGCTGCTGGCCGAGCACCCGCACGACCCGGAGGGGCTGGTCACCGCGATGAACCAGCGGTACGGGGAGCTGACCCTGCCGGTCATCCTGGAGCTCGGCGCGGCCGCGAACACCGCCCGGGTGGTGGTGGTGGAACCGGACGAGGACGGGATCGTCGACGCCGAGATCGTCGAGGACGACCCGGAGGGGGACGGGACGCCGGGGGAGGGGCCGCAGGGGGACCGCCCGGCCGGGTAGGGCACGGCCGGGGGCGGATACTGGCCGCATGACGCCGTACGACGTGATCGTTCCGGCGGGCGGGGCCGCCCGGCGCCTCGGCGGGGCCGACAAGCCCGGGCTGACCGTCGGCGAGACCAGCCTGCTCGACCGGGTGCTCGCCGCCTGCGCCGGCGCCCGGACCACCGTCGTGGTCGGCCCGGCCCGGCTCACCGCCCGCACCGGCGTCCGCTGGACCAGGGAGCAGCCGCCCGGCGGCGGGCCGGTCGCCGCCGTCGCGGCCGGACTCGACCTGGTCACCGCCGGGACGGTGCTGCTGCTCGCCGCCGACCTGCCCTTCCTCGACCGGCGCACGGTCGAACGGCTGGTCGCCGCCCTGGACGGCGCCGGGCCGACCGCGGACGCCGCCGTGCTGGTCGACGCCGGCGGCCGTGAGCAGCCGCTCGCCGCCGCCTACCGCACCGCCCCGCTGCGCACCGCGCTGGCCGGCCTCGGCGACCCGGAGGGCCTCCCGCTGCGCCGGCTCGTCGGCGGCCTCGCCCGGATCCTGGTGGCCGACATCGACAACGTCGCCTACGACTGCGACACCTGGGAGGACCTGGAACAGGCCCGGGAGCGGGACCGGGGCTGACTCCTCACCGGCCCACGGCGGGCCCGTGAGCGAAACGACGCGCGCCGCACACGGGGGGAACACCTTCGGGAAACCGCCGATCAGGCAGCATGGGCGCATGGAGCGCACGCTGGAAGACTGGATTGCCGAGGTCCGGGCCGACCTGGGCATCGACCTGGACGTCGACGTCCGGGGACTGCTCGACCTCGCCCGGGTGGTCGCCCACGGAGTGGACCGGCCGGCCGCACCGCTGACCACCTTCCTGATCGGCTACGCCGCCGCCCAGCAGGGCGGTGGGCCGGAGGCCGTCGCCGAGGCCGCCCGGCGCACCGCCGCGCTCGCCGAACGCTGGAGCGCCGCCGCCGGACCGGGCGAGCCGTGAGCACCGTCGACCACGCCGATCAGGAGACCACCGTGGCCGACCCGATCCCCGGCCCCGGCGTGCTGAGCTGGCCGCAGGCCCGGGAGGTGGCCCGTCGGGCCGGGCTGCGCCCGCTGCCGCCGGTCGGCCTCCCGCTCGCCGAGGCGCTCGGCCACACCCTCGCCGAACCGCTCGCCGCGCTGACCGACCTGCCCGCCTTCGACACCTCCGCGATGGACGGCTGGGCGGTCGCCGGCCCCGGCCCCTGGCGGGTCGCCGGACGGGTGCTGGCCGGGTGCACCGAGGTCGCGCCACTCGCCGACGGCGCCGCCGTCGAGATCGCCACGGGCGCCCAACTGCCGCCCGGCGCCACCGCCGTGCTGCGCCGCGAACACGGCGAGACGGACGGCAGCCTGCTGCGCGACCGCGGCCCGCGTCCGCTGACCACCGGTCAGGACGTCCGTCCGCGCGGCCAGGAGTGCCGCCGCGGTGAGGCGTTGCTGCCCGGCGGGATGACGGTCGGCCCGGCGGTGCTCGGCCTGGCCGCCGCCTGCGGCCACGACCGGATCGCCGTCCGCCGCCGTCCGGTGGTGGAACTGCTCGTCCTCGGTGACGAGTTGCTCGACTCCGGGCTCCCCGGCCCGGGCCTGGTCCGGGACGCGCTCGGCCCGCTGCTGCCGCCCTGGCTGCGCGCCGCCGGTGCCGAGGTGGCCGAAGTCCGGGCGGTACGGGACGACTTCGGGCTGCTGCGGGACGCCCTGCGGCACTCCACCGCCGATGTCGTCGTCACCACCGGCGGGACCGCCGCCGGCCCGGTCGACTTCCTGCACCGGGCCCTCGCCGAGGCCGGCGCCCGGCTGCTGGTGGACGGCGTGGCCGTCCGCCCCGGCCACCCCATGCTGCTGGCCGAACTGCCCGCGGGCGACGGCCCGTCGGGCGGCCGCCACCTGGTCGGGCTGCCCGGCAACCCGCTGGCGGCCGTCGCCGGGACCGTCACGCTGGCCCTGCCGCTGCTGCACGCCCGCAGCGGCCGGATGGCCACCGGCCCGGTCGTCGCGCCCGCCGCCGTCGCCCTGCCCGGGCACCCGGCGGACACCCGGCTGCTGCCCGTCCGGCGCACCACCGGCGGCGTCGCCGCGCTCGCCTTCGACGGACCGGCCATGCTGCGCGGACTCGCCCGGGCCGACGCGCTCGCCGTCGTCCCGCCCGGCGGCGTGGCGGCCGGGGAGGTCGTGGAACTGCTGGAGACCCCGTGAGCGAGGCGGGCGCATGAGCTCGGTGCGGTCCCGGCTGCGGGGGGCGGCTGCCCCGATCACCGAGCCGTGGGCGGACGCCGGGATCGTGCTGCCGGCCCGGCGGGCCGCGCCCGCCCTCCGGCAGGTCGGCTCGCGGCTGCTGCTGGCCCTCGCCGTCCTGGTCGCCACCACGCTGATCGTCTACCTCGACCGGGACGGCTACCACGACAACGCGGGCGACGGACTCAGCTTCCTCGACGCCGCCTACTACGCCACGGTGACCCTCTCCACCACCGGGTACGGCGACATCACCCCGTACAGCGACGGCGCCCGGCTCACCAACATCTTCGTGATCACCCCGCTGCGTGTGCTGTTCCTGATCATCCTGGTCGGCACCACGCTGGAGGTGCTCACCGAACGCACCCGCCAGCAGTGGCGGTTGAACCGCTGGAGGTCCACCGTGCGCGAGCACACCGTCGTCATCGGGTACGGCACCAAGGGCCGCAGCGCCGTCGACACCCTGCTCGGCCAGGGTGTGCCGAAGGAGGCGATCGTCGTCGTCGACCCGCAGCGCAAGGTGATCGAGCAGGCCTCCCGGCACGGCCTGGTCGGGGTGGTCGGCGACGCGACCCGCACCGACACCCTGCTGCGGGCCGCCCTGCCCACCGCCGCCCGGGTCGTGGTCGCGCCCGAGCGGGACGACACCGCCGTCCTGGTCACCCTGACGGCCCGGCAGCTGAACAAGGCCGCCACCGTGGTCGCGGCCGTCCGGGAGGACGAGAACGCGCCGCTGCTGCGGCAGAGCGGCGCCGACGTCGTCGTCACCAGCTCCAGCTCGGCCGGGCGGCTGCTCGGCCTGTCCATGGTCAGCCCGCACGCCGGTGCGGTGATGGAGGACCTGCTGACCTACGGCACCGGCCTGGACCTGGTCGAGCGCCCGGTCACCAAGGCCGAGGCCGGGCACGGCCCGCGCGACTGCCAGGACCTGGTGGTCGCGGTGGTGCGCGGCCGGCGGGTGCTCAACTACACCGAGCCGGAGGCCGCCGTGCTCCGGCTCACCGACCGGGTGATCGTGATCACCCCGGGGCGGTGACGCGGGGCTGCCCGCCGGACGTCCTGACGCGCAGTAGGTTTCGGGGCATGCATGCGATGACGATTCCCGTACCCGGCGGCCCCGAGGCGCTGGTCTGGGCCGAGGTGCCCGACCCGGTGCCCGGCGAGGGCGAGGTCCTGGTCGAGGTGGCGGCCACCGCCGTCAACCGTGCCGACCTGCTCCAGCGGCAGGGCTTCTACAACCCGCCCCCCGGCAGTCCGGTCTACCCCGGGCTGGAGTGCGCCGGGCGGATCGTCGCCCTCGGGCCGGGCGTGGCCGGCTGGTCGGTCGGCGACGAGGTGTGCGCGCTGCTGGTCGGCGGTGGCTACGCGCAGCGCGTCGCGGTGCCCACCGGGCAGCTGCTGCCGGTGCCGAAGGGGCTGAGCCCGGAACAGGCCGCCGCGCTGCCGGAGGTCGCCTGCACGGTGTGGTCCAACGTCTTCCTGACCGCCCACCTGCGGCCCGGCGAGACCGTGCTGCTGCACGGCGGCGCGAGCGGCATCGGGACCATGGCGATCCAGCTGGCCAAGGCGGTCGGCGCACGGGTCGCGGTCACCGCGGGCAGTGCGGAGAAGCTCGCCCGGTGCACCGAACTCGGTGCGGACATCGCGATCAACTACCGGGAGCAGGATTTCGTCGAGGCGGTCAAGGAGGCCACCGGCGGCGCCGGGGCGGACGTGATCCTGGACATCATGGGCGCCAAGTACCTCCAGCGGAACGTGGACGCGCTGGCGGTCAACGGGCGGCTGGTGATCATCGGGCTGCAGGGCGGGGTGAAGGGCGAGCTCGACCTCAACGCGCTGCTGCGCAAGCGCGCGGCGGTGATCGCCACCAACCTGCGCGGGCGGCCGCTCGCGGAGAAGACGGCGATCGTGGCGGCGGTGCGGGAGCACGTGTGGCCGCTGGTCGAGTCCGGGGTGGTGAAGCCGGTGATCGACCGGGTGCTGCCGCTGACCGACGCCGCCGAGGCCCACCGGGTGCTGGAGGCGGGGGAGCAGGTCGGGAAGGTGGTGCTGCGGGCCTGAGGGCGGTGCCGGCGACGGCAGCGGTGTCCGAAATGACTTAATTGTCGGGTTGTGTGACGCTGGTCCGGAGCTGTCCCGCCGCCGACCCCGCCCCGCGCGGTCGGCCGTCGGAAGGACCTCCGACCGTGGCCGCACCAACGCACGCCTCCCTCGGGCCGCTGCCCGCCGCGCCGCACCACCGTCGTACCTGCCGCAGCGCCCGCCGCCCGTATCCGGGCCGGGCCGGACGACTGCTCTCCTCGGCCCTGCTGGGGCTCGCGCTCACCCTCCCGCTGGCCGCCGCCTCGGTGGCGGTCGCCGTTCCCTCGCCGTCGCCGGTGTTGCCGGTGTTGCCGGTGGGGCCGACCGGGGCCGCCGAGACGTCCGGTGGGCCGAGCCGGCCGGAGGGGGTGGAGGGGGTGCCGGGCGGGGCCTCGGTTTCGGCCTCGGTCTCGGATTCGGCTGCGGGTTCGGCTTCGGCCGCGGTGGTCGAGCCGGCGGAGACGCCCGCGCCGACGGTGGGCGGGGAGGCCGCGTCCGGCACCGCGACGGTGCCCTCGGCGGCCCCGCCGCTCCCGGGCGCCGAGCTGCCGCGGCACCCGGTGTCCCACCCGCGACCGGACGGCGGCGACCCGCGGGCGTACCGGCACCGGCCGGCGCTCGCGCCCGAGCGCACCGACGCGGCTCCCGACCGGACCCCTGACCGGGCCCCGGAGCAGAGCCCGGACCAGGCCCCCGACCAGAGCGTCGAGCAGGCTCCGGACCGGACCGCCGGAGCCGACCAGTCCGAGGCCGACCCCGGCACCCCGGACCCGTCGGCCCCGGCGGACGACGCCGCCCCGGACGTGGTCACCGCGGCGGGGCCGACGGTGGTCGCCGCCGCGCCCACCGTCCTGCCCGCCCGCTGGCGCGACGCCTCCACGGTCCAGCTGCCGCTGGGCGCGGGCCTGGGGTTGATCGGGTGTGGGCTGGGGCTGATCGGGCTGCGGCTGCGGAAGGGCTGAGCCGCAGCCGGGGGGCAGGTGGGCGGGGGCTGCTGTGTGGGTTGGTGGGGGGTTCGGTGCGGGGGTGGTGGGGTGCCGGAGGCGCCGGGCGGCGGCGGGATCTGAGTATCCGTACGGATTCCGGGCCGGCCCTCCGGGGCGTACCGTCATGGGCGGTGGTACCGGGCCGCGGGGGCGATCGGGGGCTTCCGTCCGACCAACCCCAGTGAGAGAGAATGTTGTTCATGACGAATCCGATGAACGAGCGCTCGTCGCACGAGCCGTTCCAGGTCGCGGGCGGGCAGTCGCAGGACGGCCAGAAGGTGCTGATCGTCGGACCGGACGGGCTGCCGGTGGGCCAGGGCTTCGCCGGCCCGGCGGGCGACGACGACGACACGCCGCGCGAGCTCCCCGTGACGGAGATGGTCGAGCAGCCCGCCAAGGTCATGCGGATCGGCAGCATGATCAAGCAGTTGCTGGAGGAGGTCCGGGCGGCACCCCTCGACGAGGCCAGCCGGGCCCGGCTGAAGGACATCCACGCCAGCTCGATCAAGGAGCTGGAGCTCGGTCTGGCTCCCGAACTCGTCGCGGAGCTGGAGCGGTTGTCGCTGCCGTTCACCGAGGACAGCATCCCGACCGAGGCCGAGCTGCGGATCGCCCAGGCCCAGCTGGTCGGCTGGCTGGAGGGCCTGTTCCACGGCATCCAGACCGCCCTGTTCGCCCAGCAGATGGCGGCGCGGGCCCAGCTGGAGCAGATGCGGCGGGCGCTGCCGCCCGGCCTCCAGGGCGGTGAGCCGGACGACGACGAGCCGGGCCCGGGCCGCGGCATCCGCTCCGGCCCGTACCTGTAGTCCGTACCCGGAGCCCGCAACCGCAGCCCGGCTCCGGGACCGAGGACCGGCCCTGGGCCGGTCACCGTCGGCGTGAGCCGATACCCTGACCCCTGTCGCAGGCCGGTCGCACCGCCGCGACAGGGGTCCGCCAGGCCCGGCGGGCCGGGCACACCACGCACGGACGAGACCGAACGTCACGGTCGCGGCGCCACGGCCGCGCCGAGGGGGAGCAGAGGACCATGAGCGAGCACGGCAACGCGGCGGTCGAGGGCTTCTCCCTGGGCAACGGCCGCTACGTGTTGCAGCGGCTGCTGGGCGAGGGCGGCATGGCCTCCGTGCACCTCGCCTACGACAGCGTGCTGGACCGGCAGGTCGCGCTGAAGAGCATGCACAGCGAGCTCGGCCGGGACGACTCGTTCAAGGAGCGGTTCCGCCGCGAGGCCCAGGCGGTGGCCCGGCTGGAGCACCCGAACATCGTCACGGTGTACGACAGCGGCGAGGACATCGCCCCGGACGGCTCCAGCACGCCGTACATCGTCATGCAGCTGATCGACGGCAAGGGCCTGCGCGAGGCGATGAACGAGGCGGTCGCGCAGTACGGCGCGATGCCGACCGAGGAGGCCCTGAAGGTCACCGTCGGCGTGCTGAACGCGCTGGAGGCCTCGCACGACATGGGCCTGGTGCACCGCGACATCAAGCCCGGCAACGTGATGTTCGACCGCAAGGGCAATGTCAAGGTCATGGACTTCGGCATCGCCCGGGCGCTGGAATCCGGCGTCACCTCGATGACCCAGACCGGCATGGTGGTCGGCACCCCGCAGTACCTGTCGCCCGAGCAGGCCCTCGGCAAGCCGGTGGACGCCCGCTCCGACCTGTACTCCGTCGGCGTGATGCTCTTCGAGATGCTCACCGGTCAGCTGGTCTTCGACGGCGACTCGGCGTTCTCGATCGCCTACAAGCACGTCCAGGAGGAGCCGCCGGCGCCCTCCACCTTCAACCGCTCGCTCAACCCGGCGGTGGACGCCTTCGTGGCGCAGGCGCTCCGCAAGGACCCGGCGCACCGCTTCCCGAGCGCGGCCGCGATGCGGGACGAGGCCGAGCGGCTGATCGCCGCCGCCAAGGGCGGCGGCAACGGGCAGCAGTTGCAGGCCAGCACCCCGCTGGTGATCAACGAGGGTCCGCGTTCGGTGCACGCCGCGCCGCAGGCCCAGCAGACGCCGCAGCCGTTCCCGCAGCCGCAGCCGCAGCAGTACCAGACCCCGCCGCCGGCCTTCCGGACGCCGCCGCCGGCGTTCCCGACGCCGCAGCCCCAGTTCATGCCGCAAGGGGGGCCGCAGCCGCAGCAGTACCAGACCCCGCCGCCGGCCTTCCAGACCCCGCGGCCCTTCCCGCAGCAGGCGCACACCCCGCCGCCGCAGGCGATGCCGCAGCCGATGCCGCCGTACCAGCAGCCGAAGGCCCCCAGCGGCGGCGGCTGCTCCACCGCGCTGGTCGTCATCGGGATCATCGTCGGCGTGCTGGTGCTGGCCGGCATCATCATCGCGATCGTGGTCAACAAGGCGGACGAGAAGACGAAGTCCAAGACCGGCCACTACACCGGCGAGCGCCCCGCCGCCGTGCTGGTGGTGGACCTCCCGGCCGACCGGAATGGCCGGCTCTGACGCTTTCCGGCCGGTTCGGCCGTGCTACGGGGCTGCGCCGGAAGCGGTAGCGTTCGGGGATACGTAAGCGACAGGGCACCGCGATCCGAGCGAAGGCCCGGGGCGAGGAGCGATGGCACAGACGCAGCAGCCGGACGACGAGGGCGCCCGCGCGGCCGGCCACACCGGCGGCACGCCGGGAATGCCCGAGCTCGGCAGCGACGGCGCCGCGACCACCGCGTTCCCGCCGGTCATCGGGGCCGGCAGCGGCCCGCAGACGCCCGGCCGCGGCACCGCGGCCCCGCTGGGCACGGTCGGCGACGGCCGCTACCGGCTGACCCACCGGCTCGGCCGGGGCGGCATGGCCGAGGTGTTCGCCGCCGAGGACGTGCGGCTCGGCCGGACGGTCGCGGTCAAGCTGCTCCGGGGCGAGCTGGCCCAGGACGACATCGCCCGGCTGCGGTTCACCCGCGAGGCGCACGCCGTCGCCGCGCTCAACCACCACTCGATCGTCGCGGTCTACGACACCGGCGAGGAGTACGTCGGGGACGAGTCCACGCCGTACATCGTGATGGAGCTGGTCGAGGGCCGGACCGTCCGCGAGCTGCTGGTCGACGAGGCGGCGCCGCCGGTCGACCAGGCGCTGATCATCATCGCCGGGGTGCTGGAGGCGCTGGCCTACAGCCACCGGCACGGCATCGTCCACCGCGACATCAAGCCCGCCAACGTGATCATCACGACCGCGGGCGCGGTCAAGGTGATGGACTTCGGCATCGCCCGGGCGCTGACCGGCACCGCCAGCACCATGACCCAGACCGGCATGGTCATGGGTACCCCGCAGTACCTGTCGCCCGAGCAGGCCCTCGGCAAGCCGGTCGACCACCGCTCCGACCTGTACGCGGCCGGCTGCATGCTCTACGAGCTGCTGACGCTGCGCCCGCCGTTCACCGGGGACACCCCGTTGTCGGTGGTCTACCAGCACGTCCAGGACCCGCCGGTGCCGCCCTCCCACGCCAACAGCCGGGTGCCGGCCGGGCTCGACCCGCTGGTGCTGCGCTCGCTGGCCAAGAACCCGGACGACCGCTTCCAGGACGCCGACGAGTTCCGCGCGCACGTCCAGCACGCGCTGCGCGAGATGCACGGCGCGGGCGGGGCCGGCTGGGCCGGCGCGGCGGCCGGGCTGGCCGCGGCGGGCCAGGGCAACACCGGGGCCACCCAGATCATCCGGCCGGACGAGACCGCGGCCACCGCGGCGTTCGGTGCGGTCGGCGCGGGCGACCAGACCTCGATGATGCCGTACGGCTCGGGCGGCCCGCACACCCCGTCGGGGCCCTACCAGGGGGCCGGCGGCCCGTACGGCGGGGGCGGCGGGCCGGAGGACGGCGACGACGGGCACGGCCGGCGGCGCGGGCCGTGGGGCTGGGTGGCCGGCGCGGCGGCCGTGCTGGTCGCGGCCGGGGTCGGCATCGCGCTCGCGCTGAGCGGCAACGACGTGAAGACGCCGGTCACCCCGACCACGCCCGCCCCGGTGGTCAGCACCACCGAGGCCACCACGCCGACCCAGAGCGGCACCCAGAGCCCGGCGGCCACCAACACCGGCACCCGGCGGCCCCAGCAGCCGACCGACACCGGCAACACCAACGGCAACATGTCGCCGGCACCGACCTCGGGCCGGCACACGCCGGCCTACACGCCGACGCCGAGCGCGACCGCGTCCCACACACCGACGGCCACGTCCACCGGGAGCAGCACGCCGACGACGGCGCCGACCGCGTCGAGCACCGGCGGCGGTACCTCGCCGTCCGCGCAGCCGGTGCCGCCGACCCAGACGGCCAAGCCGCCGGTGACGCCGCCGCCGCCGGTGACGCCGCCGGCGACCCCCGCCACCGGCTGAGGGTGCTGCGCCTCGCTCACGGATGACCGCGAGCGGGGCGCCCGCTCGTTTCCGGGGCCCGGGAGCGGTCACGCCCCTGCTGCCACGGGGTGCGGGTCAGTTGGCGAAGGCGTCCAGGACCTGTTCGTACTCCTGGCACCACCAGGCCAGCTGGCCGGCCGAGGCGGGGTAGAGCGGGTCGGCCCGGTGGTCGGCCCGCTGGTAGCGCCACTGGAGCATCCAGAAGTCGTTCAGTCGCTCCCACCAGACCCGGTGGACGGCGGCGGCCAGGTGCTCGGCGGTGGCGGCGCCGGTGGCGCGGTAGGCCTGCGAGTAGTGCCGGACCCGGACCAGGTCGAGGGTGCCGGTGGTCCGGTCGTTGAACAGCAGGGTGGCGGCTCTGACCGCCTCCTCGGCGCGTGGCTGCGGGCCGAGCTTGTCCCAGTCCAGCACGGCCGCGACCGCGTCGGCGCGGTACAGCAGGTTGAGGCCGTGGAAGTCTCCGTGGGTCCAGCCGGTGGGCGGGGCGGCCTGCGGTCCGGGGCGGCGGTGGGCGTGTTCGGCGAGCAGTTCCAGCCGTTCGGCGAGCCGCTGTTCGACCAGGGCGTCCAGGTCGTCGTACGGGCGGTGGCGGCCGGCGCGGTGCCGTAGCTCGCGGGCGAGTTCGGCGCTGTCGAGGGGGTCGGCGCTGCGGTAGCCGGCGGGCTGGTCGAGGGGGGCGCACACGTCGTCGAGCGCGCCGTGCAGACGGCCGAGCAGCGCGCCGAGCACGTCGCACTGCGGCAGGGAGAGCTCGGTACCGTGCCGGTGCCGGCCATCGGTCCAGGGGAACAGCGCGAACAGCCGGCCGCCGTAGCCGGCCACCGTGCCGGAGTGGCCGGCGCAGGCCAGCGGGGGTGCGACGGGCAGTCCGAGGGCGTCCAGCGCGGCCATCGCGCGGTGGTGGGCGACGATCTTCGGGCGGTTGGCGGTGGCGGCGTCGACGTAACACTTCAGGAAGTAGGTGCCGGCCTCGGTGGTGACCCGGTAGCCCCGGTTCAGCAGGCCTTCGGCGACCGGTTCGGCGGTCCGTAGCCGACCCACCCGGTAGCGGTCGAGGACCTCGGCGAGGGCGGCGTGCGGGACGGGCGGACTGAGGGTCCCTATCGGGGGTGCGGCGAGGTCGGGGCGGGCCGGGGCACCGGCGAGGGTCTGGCTGAAAGTCACAGCCAGAGGTTATGGCCCCCTGGCGGGGGCCCTTGACAAGTCGTCAGGTCTGTGCAAGAGGCTCCGGTCAGTGCTGCTGGTCCGCCTGGTGCCGGGCGACGAAGGCCGCCGCCTGGGTGCGTCGCTCCATGCCCATCTTGGCGAGCAGACTGGAGACGTAGTTCTTCACCGTCTTCTCGGCCAGGTGCAACTCGTTGCCGATCTGACGATTCGTCATCCCCTCGCCGATCAGGTCGAGGATCCGGCGCTCCTGCTTGGTGAGCTGGGCCAGCCGTTCGTCCTCCTTCTCGCCGCCGTCCCGCAGCCGGGCCAGCACGCGGCTGGTGGCGACCGGGTCGAGCAGCGACTTCCCGGCGGCGACGTCCCGGACGGCGGTGATCAGGTCGGTGCCGCGGATCGCCTTCAGCACGTAGCCGGAGGCGCCCGCCATGATCGAGTCGAACAGCGCCTCGTCGTCCGAGAACGAGGTCAGCATCAGGCACTTGATCTCCGGCAGCCGGGAGCGGATCTCCCGGCAGACCTCGACGCCGTTGCCGTCCGGCAGTCGGACGTCGAGCACGGCGACGTCGGGGTGGACCGCCGGGATCCGGGTGATCGCCTCGGCGGCGGTGCCGGCCTCGCCGACCACCTCGATGTCGTCCTCGACCGAGAGCAGATCGTGCACGCCCCGTCGGACGACTTCGTGGTCGTCGAGAAGGAATACCCTGATTTGTCCGTTATCAGTCACGCCCAAAGCCTCCCATATCACCGTAGGAAAGACCTATCGCCCGTACCCCGGGAAGGGCGTTATCCGGCCAGAGCCGTCCGAAACCGATACCGAGAACCCCCTTACGTACGGGCCGCAGCCCGGATAACGTGCGCAGGTGTCCTGAAGGCGACCGAATTGAGAGCTGCGTCACCCTCCCGTCACCCCCACCCATTCGACGGCGAGGCGGCACGCGGCACCCGCGGGGTTGTAGACCCTGAACAAGTAGGACGTCCTAGCGCCGACGCGCCAAGGGCGGACGCTGGGTAACGTTCTCGTGAGGGACGCCGTCGGAACAGGATCACCACCTGCCCCGCAGTAGGTGCGCACACCCACGCGCGCCCCGCGAGGCGGTGACCGGACCGGTCACCGGCGACCCCGGGCGGCCGGACAGACCGAGGAGTGAACGTGACCGTCAAAAGCACGGCGAGGGCTCGCAAGAAGGCGGCCCCCGGCGTCCCTGACACCCTCCGCGCCACGGGGAAGGACGCCCAGCCGGAGCTCGTACAGCTGCTCACCCCGGAAGGCGAGCGGGTCGAGCACCCGGACTTCCCGCTCACCACGACCCCGGAGGAGCTGCGCGCCCTCTACCGCGACCTGGTGCTGGTGCGCCGGTTCGACGGTGAGGCCACCGCGCTCCAGCGCCAGGGCGAGCTGGGCCTGTGGGCCTCGCTGCTCGGTCAGGAGGCGGCCCAGGTCGGTTCCGGGCGGGCCATGCGCACCGGCGACTACGCCTTCCCCACCTACCGCGAGCACGGTGTGGCCTGGTGCCGCGACGTCGACCCGCTGAACCTGCTCGGCATGTTCCGCGGCGTGAACCACGGCGGCTGGGACCCGAACGAGAAGAACTTCCACCTGTACACCATCGTGATCGGCTCGCAGACGCTGCACGCCACCGGTTACGCGATGGGCATCACCAAGGACGGCGCGGACGACGCGGTCATCGCGTACTTCGGCGACGGTGCGTCCAGCCAGGGCGACGTCAACGAGGCCTTCACCTTCGCCTCGGTCTACAACGCCCCCGTGGTGTTCTTCTGCCAGAACAACCAGTGGGCGATCTCCGAGCCCACCACCAACCAGACCAAGATCCCGCTGTACCGCCGCGCCTCCGGCTTCGGCTTCCCCGGCGTCCGGGTCGACGGCAACGACGTGCTGGCCTGCCTCGCGGTCACCCGCTGGGCGCTCGACCACGCGCGCACCGGCAACGGCCCGGTGCTGATCGAGGCGTTCACCTACCGGATGGGCGCGCACACCACCTCCGACGACCCCACCCGCTACCGGCTGGCCGAGGAGACCGAGGCCTGGAAGGCCAAGGACCCGATCACCCGGCTCAAGGCCCACCTGGAGAAGGAGGGCCTGGCGGACGAGGAGTTCTTCGCCGCGGTCGACGCCGAGAGCGAGCAGCTGGGGCTGCGGGTGCGCGAGGGCGTGCGCAGCATGCCGGACCCGGACCCGACCCTGATCTTCGACCACGTCTACGCGGAGCCGCACGCGCTGGTCGATGAGGAACGGGCCGAGTACCTCGAGTACGCGGCCTCCTTCGAGGCGGGGGAGAACCTCTGATGGCCGGTCAGCTCAGCATCGCCAAGGCGCTCAACGAGGCGCTGCGCAAGTCGCTGGAGAACGACCCGAAGACCGTCCTGATGGGCGAGGACATCGGCAAGCTCGGCGGCGTCTTCCGGATCACCGACGGCCTCCAGAAGGACTTCGGCGAGGACCGGGTGATCGACACCCCGCTCGCCGAGTCCGGCATCATGGGCACCGCGATCGGCCTCGCGCTGCGCGGCTACCGCCCGGTGGTGGAGATCCAGTTCGACGGCTTCGTCTACCCGGCCTTCGACCAGATCGTCACCCAGCTGGCCAAGATGCACGCCCGTGCGCTCGGCCACGTGAAGCTGCCGATCACCGTCCGCATCCCGTACGGCGGCGGCATCGGCGCGGTGGAGCACCACAGCGAGTCGCACGAGGCGTACTTCGCGCACACCGCCGGTCTGCGGGTGGTCTCGCCGTCCAACGCGCACGACGCGCACTGGATGCTGCGCCAGGCCATCGAGTCGGACGACCCGGTGATCTTCCTGGAGCCCAAGCGCCGCTACTGGGACAAGGGCGAGGTCGGCGACGCGGCCGACCTGGACGCGCACTCCGCCCGGATCGTCCGCCCGGGTGCCGACGCCACGCTGATCGCCTACGGCCCGATGGTCAAGGTCTGCCTGGAGGCCGCCGCGGCCGCCGAGGAGGACGGCCGCCGGCTGGAGGTCGTCGACCTGCGCTCGCTCTCCCCGGTGGACTTCGCCACCCTGGAGGAGTCGGTCAAGCGCACCGGGCGGGCCGTCGTGGTGCACGAGGCGCCGGTCTTCCTGGGCATGGGCGCCGAGCTGGCCGCCCGGCTCACCGAGCGGTGCTTCTATCACCTGGAGGCGCCCGTCCTGCGGGTCGGCGGCTACTTCGCCCCGTACCCGCCGTCCCGCGTCGAGGAGGCCTTCCTCCCCGACCTGGACCGCGTGCTCGACGCCGTCGACCGCGCGCTCGCGTACTGATCCCGGGGAGCGCTGATGACCACCGAAGTTCGCTCGCTCCGCGAGTTCAAGATGCCCGACGTGGGCGAGGGCCTCACCGAGGCCGAGATCCTCAGCTGGTACGTCAAGCCGGGTGACACCGTCACCGACGGGCAGGTCGTCTGCGAGGTCGAGACCGCCAAGGCGGCGGTGGAGCTGCCGATCCCGTTCAACGGGGTCGTCGAGCAGCTCTTCTTCCCGGAGGGCTCGACGGTCGACGTCGGCACCGTGATCATCTCGGTCGCGGTCGCCGGGGCGGCCGGGGCGCCGGCTGCTGCGGCCCCCGCGGCGGCTCCGGTCGCCGCTGCCGCCGCTCCCGCGGCCGAGGCCGAGCCGGAGCGGCGCGAGGTGCTGGTCGGCTACGGCCCGCGCACCGGTGCCGCCCAGCGCCGGGCGCGGCGCACCGCCCCGGCCGCCGTCGCCGCGAAGCCGGCTGCGGCGCCGGCCGCGCCGGTGGCCCCGGTCGCCCCGGCGGCGCCCGTCGCCCCGGTGTCCGCAGCGGCCCCGGTGGCCGAACTGCTGGGTGGCGAGCGGCCGTTGGCCAAGCCGCCGGTGCGCAAGCTGGCCAAGGACCTCGGCGTCGACCTGCGCGCGGTCACCCCGACCGGCCCGGACGGGGTGATCACCCGCGAGGACGTGCACGCCCACGCGTCGGCGGTCGTCGCCGCGCAGGCCGCCCCGGCGGCGCAGCCCGTCGCGGCCGAGCCGGTCGAGGCGGCCGCCCCGGCCCCGGTGCTCGGGTCCACCGCGGGCGACGTCCGGGTGCCGATCAAGGGCGTCCGCAAGGCGACCGCGCAGGCGATGGTGGCCTCGGCCTTCACCGCCCCGCACGTCACCGAGTTCGTCCAGGTCGACGTCACCCGCACGATGAAGTTCGTCCGCCGGCTCAAGGAGACCGGCGAGCTGGGCCGGGACGTCCGGGTCAGCCCGCTGCTGCTGGTCGCCAAGGCGTTGCTCGTCGCGATCAAGCGGCACCCCGAGATCAACGCCCAGTGGGACGAGGCGGCCCAGGAGATCGTCATCAGGGGCCAGGTGAACCTCGGCATCGCCGCGGCCACCCCGCGCGGCCTGATCGTCCCGAACATCAAGGACGCCGGCGCCAAGACCCTTGCGGGGCTGGCCACTTCGCTGGGCGAGCTGATCGACACCGCCCGCCAGGGCAAGACCTCGCCGAGCGACATGCAGGGCGGGACCGTCACCATCACCAACGTCGGCGTCTTCGGCGTCGACACCGGCACCCCGATCCTGAACCCGGGCGAGGCCGCGATCCTCGCCTTCGGCGCGGTCCGGGAACTGCCGTGGGTGCACAAGGGCCAGGTGGTCCCGCGCCAGGTGACCACGCTGGCGCTCTCCTTCGACCACCGCCTGGTGGACGGGGAGCTGGGCTCCAAGGTGCTGGCCGACGTGGCCGCGCTGCTGGAGAAGCCCAAGCGTCTGATCACCTGGGGCTGACGAGCCGCGATCGTCGAAGGGGCCCTGTTCCGCACCGTGGTGTGGAACAGGGCCCCTTTGGTTGTGGTCCGTTCCTCGGAGGGCTCCGACGGGATTCGACGGGCTTCGGGATACTGCCGGGATGACGGATAAGACGGATCAACTGACCATCCGTCCGGGGGAACTGCCGGACGGGGACGTGAACGGGGACGGGGACGCGCGCGGGGGCGGCGAGCGCCGGTCGCTCCGGCGGGACGTGTCCGGACCGGCGCTGCTCGCGGGGCTGGTGTGCGTCGCGGTGTCCTTCTCGGGCCCGCTGGTGGTGGTGCTCGCGGCGGCCGCTGCCGGGCGGCTGGACGAGGCGCACACCGCGTCCTGGATCTGGGCGGTGTCCATCGGCAGCGGGCTGAGCGGCCTGCTGCTCAGCTGGTGGACCCGGATGCCGGTGATCACGGCCTGGTCGACCCCGGGCGCGGCGCTGCTGGTGACCAGCCTCGGCGCGTACCCCTACCGGGAGGCGGTCGGGGCGTTCCTGGTGAGCGCGGTGGTGGTGACGCTGTTCGGGGTCACCGGCTGGTTCGGGCGGCTGATCGCGGCGGTCCCGGTGGGGATCGTCAACGCGATGCTGGCGGGAATCCTGTTCTCCTTCGGCGCCGGGATCTTCGGGGCCGTGCACAGCGCGCCGGTGCTGGTGGTGGGCGCCTTCGCGGCCTTCCTGCTGGCCCGGCGGACCGTCCCCCGGTACGCCGTCCCGCTGGCACTGCTGGTCGGCGGGGTGCTGGCGGCGCTGACCGTCGGACTGCCGCTGCACCTGGGCTCGGGCGGGCCGACCCGGCCGGTGTTCACCGTGCCCGCCTTCTCCTGGCCGGCCATGGTGGGAGTGGCGCTGCCGCTCACGATCGTCGCGCTGGCCTCGCAGAACGCGCCCGGCCTCGGGGTGATGCGGGCCTCCGGCTACCGGCCGGACGACCGGCTGCTGATCGGGTCGACCGGCGCGGTCTCGCTGCTGCTGGCGCCGTTCGGTTCGCCGGGGGTGAACCTGGCGGCGATCACGGCGGCGATCTGCGCCGGGCCGGAGAGCCACCCGGACCCGCGCCGGCGCTACGTCGCGGGGATGTCCGCGGGCGTGCTGTACGTGCTGGTGGGCAGCTTCGGCGGGGTGCTGGTGAGCCTGTTCACCGGGCTGCCGAAGGAACTGGTCGCGGTGGTCGCCGGGGTCGCGCTGCTGGCCTCGTTGCAGGGCAGCCTGGCGGCGGCGGTGGCGGACGAGCGGGGGCGGGACGCCGCGGTGGTGACCTTCCTCGCGAGCGCCTCGGGGATGAGCCTGTTCGGCATCGGCTCGGCCTTCTGGGGGCTGCTGTTCGGGCTCGGGACCCATCTGGTGCTGACCGCCCGGCCGAGGCGGTCGACGGCCGGGTGAGGGCCGGTCGACGGCCGGGTCAGGGCCGGGTGAGAGAGCGGCAGGGGGATTGGTTGGGATGACTGGTGTGATCAGGGTCGTTCGGCCAGGTCGGTGACATTTTCGTCGGCCGGTAGGGGCGACACGCCGGTGCGGGTACGTCTCCGCTCCACCACCCGGGCGACGCCGGGTGACCGGAGCCCCGAGGACGCACCCGTATGCCGCCTGGCAACCCTGGCCGTCTCGTCCGGAGTCTGGCCGCGCTCGTGCTGGTGTCCACCGCCGTACTCCCGGCCGCCCTGGAACTGGTCGGCCCCTCGCCGTTCGGAGTGATCGGGCCCGGCGCCCCGGCCGACCGGGCGGTGCCCCCGCACACCGCGCAACGTGCCGATGTGCGGGGCGCCGAGGCCGCCCCGACCGTCGACATACGCCGCACCGGGGACCCGGCCAACCGGATCACCCTGGTGCTGCTCGGCGACGGCTACACGGCCGTCGAACAGGAGCTGTTCCGGCAGCAGGCCGACCGGGCCTGGCACGCGCTGATGGACATCGAGCCGTTCCGCACCTACCAGGGGTTCTTCAACATACGGCGGGTCGAGGTGGTCTCCCCGGTCTCCGGGATAGCCGAGGGGGAGACCCGGGGCCGCAACCCCGCCACCCCGCTCGGCATGCACTTCTGGTGCGAGGGCACCGCCCGGCTGCTCTGCGCCGACGAGGCCGCCACCGCCCGCGTCGCCGGGGACGGCGCCGGGCCGCAGTACCTGATCGCGCTCGCCAACTCCAGCGAGTACGGCGGCGCCGGCGGCACCGGGGTGACCACCCTGGCCGGCGGCAGCCCCGACGCCGGGCGGATCATCCAGCACGAGATCGGCCACACCGTGGGGGACCTCGGCGACGAGTACGACAGCGCCCCCGACGACGCCGACTACCCCAACCTCTCCACCCTCAACGCCGACGACATGCGCCGGAAGCAGACCAAGTGGTGGCGCTGGCTGGGCGCCGAATCCCCGGACGGCGCCGGCACGGTCGGGGCGTACCGCGGCGCCAACGGGCTCTACCGGCCCACCCCGGACTCGGTGATGCGCACCCTGGGCAGCGCGTACAACCTGCCGTCCCGGGAGGCGATCGTCGAGGAGCTGTACCGCCGGGTCCGGCCCACCGACGCCCCGGTGCCGCCGCCCGGCGAGGTGACCGGACGCCCCCGGCTGGAGGTCCGGCCGCTGCCGCTGTTCGGGGCGCGGCAGCTGCGGGTGGACTGGAAGGTCGACGGGGTCGCGGTCGAACCGCCCACCGCCGACCGCGGCTGGCTGGACACCGCCCTGCTGGACCTGGCCCCGGGCCGGACGGTCACCGTGACGGCCACCGTCCGGGACACCACCGACTGGGTGCGGGACGAGGCCTTCCGGGACCGGTACATGACCCGGTCGGTGGCCTGGACGGTCACCGGCTGAGGGGCGGTGAGCGCGGGCCCGGGCCGGATTCGATCTGGGCAGCCAATGATGGGATGACTAGTCTGGACGCACTATGCCCGTGGAGCCCGCGAGTCCAGCCCCGTCCCTGTCCGTCCCCGCTCCCCGATCCACCGCCGCGCCCGCGCCGTCGGCCCCGTCGTCGACCGCGCCCGCCCCGCCGCCCGGCGGCCGCGCGGCCTGGCTGGCCTGGTCCATCGGCGTCAGCGTCTACGTCCTGGCGGTCATCCACCGCACCAGCCTCGGCGTGGCCGGGCTGGACGCCGCCGACCGCTTCGGCATCGGCGCCTCCGCGCTCTCCACCTTCTCGATCCTCCAGGTGCTGGTCTACGCGGGCATGCAGATACCCGTCGGCCTGCTGGTCGACCGGATCGGGCCGCGCCGGGTGCTGCTGCTCGGCGTGCTGCTGCTCAGCGGCGGCCAGCTGGCCTTCGCGTTCAGCTCCGCCTTCGCCCCCGCGCTCGCCTCCCGGGCCGTCCTCGGCTGCGGCGACGCGATGACCTTCATCAGCGTGCTCCGGATCGCCGCCCGGTGGTTCCCGGCCGCCCGGAACCCGCTCGTGGCGCAGCTGACCGGCCTCGCCGGGATGGGCGGCAACCTGGTCACCACCGTGGTGCTGGCCCAGGCCCTGCACAGCGAGGGCTGGACCCCCACCTTCACCGCCATCGCGCTGCTCGGCGTCGCGGTGTTCGCGCTGGTCGCGCTCTTCCTGCGGGAGGCCCCGGCGGCGGTGGCGGCGGTGGGGCCGGTGGGGCCGGTCGTCGAGCGCCCGAAGGTCGGGCGGCAGATCCGCGCGTGCTGGCGGGAGCCCGGCACCCGGCTCGGCTTCTGGGTGCACTTCACCACCCAGTTCCCCGGCAACGCATTCGGGCTGCTCTGGGGGATGCCGTACCTGGTGGAGGGGCAGCGGCTGACCCGCACCGAGGCGGGCGGGCTGCTGACCCTGCTGGTGCTCAGCAGCATGGCCTCCGGCCTGCTCTTCGGCCGGCTGCTCTCGGCCTCCGTCCGGGCCCGGCTGCCGATCGTGTTCACCGTCCTCACCGTGACCGGACTCGGCTGGGCCCTGGTGCTGGCCTGGCCCGGCGGCCACCCCCCGATGTGGCTGCTGGTCGGGATCATCCTGGTGATGGGCACCAACGGGCCGGCCTCCCTGGTAGGCCTCGACTACGCCCGCGCCCGCAACCCGGTCGAACGCCTCGGCACCGCCTCCGGGATCGTCAACATGGGCGGCTTCATCGGCACGATGATCACCCTCTTCGGCATCGGCGTCCTGCTCGACACCCTCTCCCCGTCCGGCACCTACTCCGCCGAGGCCTTCCGCGGGGCGTTCTGCTGGCTCTACCTCCCGCTCGCGGTCGGGACGACGATGATCCTGCGGCTCCGGCGGAGGGTCGAGGCGGCGGATGCGTAGGGTTTCTGACCTGCGGAAATGCCGGTAACCATCACTTCAAGTGATGGTTTGCACCCGCTATGGGTGAGTTGAACTCACCCATAGCGGGTGCACCCACATGGGACGACCGCTCAGCCTCCGTATTCGCGCATCAGCTCGGCGATCTGCGGAGCTGTTCCGTAGATCCGGGCGCCGTGCATCTCCACGGTCAACCAGCTCCGTTGAGCAGGCACGGGTGTGGGCTCCGGCTGTGCGTCACGCCGGAGGCGGATCAGGTCCACCAGCTTCAGCTTCGGGCAGCCCGGGACGATTCGGCTGCCCCGGATCCCGACCCGTTCCTCACCCGGGCAGGAGAAGTACGCGCCGAAGGGTGGTCCACTGTCCTCTTCCCGGCTCGGCAGGTGGAGGACCATCTCGCCGTGTCGGCAGTGGACCGTCCCGTCCGAGTGGACGGTCATGCCGGGCCAGTCCTCGTGGTTGATCTCCGCGACGATCTGCACCTGCTGCCCGATCGCCTCGGCCAGGGTCTCCGCCATCCGCCGCTGCTGGGTGGGGATGTCGGTGTCCCCGCGGCGGATGGAGGGGAGCAACTCCTCGGTGACCCAGGTCCGGAACGGTCGGGCGGACTTCTTGTCCGACCTCATGAGGAGGCTGTACAGCCCTGCCTCGTTCACCACGCCGAGCAATGGGTTTCCCCGCCGGTAGAGTTTCCGACCTGCGGAAACGTCGTAACAACCCATCTGATGGGTGGTTACCGATCGCAGGTCGACGGTGCGGTGCTGGTGGGGCTCCAGTCCATTTGCGGCAGTGGTCGAGTTTCGTCGACCGAGGACCTGGCACACGTCCGCCGTGACGAACCACGGCTCCCCGTCGATCATCACGACTCTGATCGGCTGCCCCGTGACCGGGAAGCTCGACCGGACCAGGACCATCTGCTGCTGTGCGTCGTCCATCGGGACGCCCCTCCTCATTCCGGGTGACGGATGCCCGGAACAACGAGGTCGAACGGGTGAGGTGCTGGTGCCGCATTGACGTATGGATGCACGAGTGGTGCCGACCCGGCGCGCACTCGTGCGTGTACGCCGGGTCGTGTGCGCCGGGGGGTCAGATGGTGACGGCGAAGGTGGCCAGGAGGCGTTCGGCCAGTTCCTTGTCGCCCTCGATGCCGACCGGACCGGGGCGGCCGCGGCCGCAGGCGAGGCGGACGTAGGTCTCCCAGTCCATGGTGAGCTGGACGTCGGGGGCCAGGCTGACGGACTCGTCGACGCTGCCGCGGCCGGCGGCGTCGACCCGGACGGTGCGCAGGAACTCGACCTGGCCGGTGACGTCCAGGACGACGGTCGTCCCGGCCGGGGCGCCGGCGTGGTGGGCGACCGCCTTGGGCAGCAGCTCCAGCAGGACGTCCCGGCTGATCAGTGCGGCCGGGCTGGCCAGGTTGCCCGGGGTGTCGAGGGCCCGGCGCAGGTCCTGCTCGTGCACCCAGACGTCGAAGGCCCGGCGGCGCAGCAGCTCGTGGTACGGCACGTCCTGGCTGTACGGGCCGGCCGGCCAGCGGACGGCCTCGTCGGGGGTCTGCTTGGCGTTCCGCAGCGCGCGGGAGCGGCGGATGATCGTGTACTCCAGCTCGCTGGTCATCTCCAGCGCGGTGTGGCAGCGGCGCTTGTCGACCGGCAGTTCGACGTAGCGGGCGAACTCGGTGGTGACGTGACGGAGGTCACGCGGCAGCGAGTGGATCGGGCGGGGGTCGCCGAGCAGGTCGGACTCGACCGCGATGATGTGCGAGACGACGTCCCGGACGGACCAGCCGGGGCACTCGGTGGCCCGGTTCCAGGAGTCCCCGGGGAGAGGGGCGACCAGCTCCGATATGGACTCGATGCTCTGGGTCCACGCCTCGGTGTAAGCCTGCACGGTCTGGTTGTCCGTCACGGGAATCTCCGGCCCTCCGTCAGCTTCCTTGCCGTGTGCGCCCGGCCTCGGGGGTCGCCGGGATGGTCCGGCTTCCGGGCACGCACGCTAACCGCACGTTACGCTGCCGGGAGACAGCTGGGCAGCGCTTTCGGGTGACGATCGTAGGTCTCTTGCCGTGGACGGTGGTACTGTGCGCGCTTCATTGATCCAACTCGCGGTCTCGGACGCCGAGCCGCCCTCCGAGCGGAGGGCCAGGGCGGCCGCTCTGGTGCGCGCCCAGCAGGGCGCCGACCTGGTGGTCCTGCCGGAGTTGTGGCCGCTCGGTGGTTTCGCCTACGACCTCTGGTCGGACGGCGCGGAGACGCTGGACGGGCCCACCTCGGACGCGATGGCGGCGGCGGCCCGGGCGGCCGGGGTCTGGCTGCACGCGGGGTCGATCGTCGAACGGGATCCCGACGGGCCGATCTACAACACCTCGCTGCTGTTCGCCCCGGACGGCGAGCTGGTGCACACCTACCGCAAGATCCACCGCTTCGGCTTCGACAGCGGCGAGGCGGTGGTGATGGGCGCCGGGCAGGAGATCGTCACGGCCCCCACCGACTTCGCCACCCTGGGCCTGGCGACCTGCTACGACCTGCGCTTCCCGGAGCTGTTCCGGGCGCTGCTGGACGCCGGGGCGCAGCTGCTGGTGGTCCCGGCGGCCTGGCCGGCCCGGCGGCGCGAGCACTGGACGCTGCTGGCCCGGGCGCGGGCGGTGGAGGAGCAGGCGTACGTGCTGGCCTGCAACACCGCCGGGACGCACGCCGGGGTCGAGCAGGCCGGGCACAGCATCGTGGTGGACCCGTGGGGCCGGGTGCTGGCCGAGGCGGGCACCGAGGAGGAGGTGCTGACCGTCGAGTTCGACCCGGCGGAGGTGGCCAAGGCCCGCGCGGAGTTCCCGGTGCTGCGGGACCGGCTGCTCGGGATCCCGGCGCCGGTCCAGCGTTAGAGCCCGTCCAGCGTCAGGGCCGCTCCGGGTCAGGGCCGGTCCGGACGCCCCGGTCCGGGTCAGGGTCGGTCCGGCCGGGGGTTGGTTCGAACCCGGTCGGGGCGGGTTTGAGAAGATGAGTACTCGTCGTGTTCCCCGCCGTTTCCGGCCGGTCCGTCGAGGGTCGGACCGGCCGTCCCGCCCGAGGAGGTCGCGCGCATGTCCGGCAACGGCGCAGGCGACACCCGCCCCGTCATCCACCGCAACAGCCTGCGCGAGCAGATCGCCGGGGCGCTGCGCGAGGAGATGATGGCCGGCCGGCTGGCGGCCGGCCGCAACTTCACCGTCAAGGAGATCGCGGAGCTGTACGGCGTCTCCGCGACGCCGGCCCGGGAGGCGCTGGTCGACCTCGGCGCGCAGGGGCTGCTGCGGACCGAGCACCACCGCGGGTTCACCGTGCCCGAGCTGGGCTGGGAGGACTTCCTGGAGATCTTCGAAGCCCGGGTCCTGCTCACCGACAGCTACTTCCGCCAGTTCACCGCCCGCCGGGCGCTGCCGGACCTGAGCCGGCTGCCCTCGCTGCGCCGCCGGGCCGACGCGGCGGTGCGGGCCGCCCGGGCCGGGAACCTGGACGTGATGGTGGGCTGCGACCGCCGGTTCTGGCAGGAGGTCGCCGGGCTGCTCGACAACCGCCGGGTCGGCGACTACCTGGACTGGCTGCGGGTGCAGTCCTGGATGTTCGCCGCGCCCTACCTGCGGGAGATGCGGGTGCTGGGCGGGGTGTGCTGGGACCGCCACCTCGACCTGGTGGACGCGGTCGAGGCGGGGGACCTGGCCGGGTCGCACCGGATCATCAGCGAGTACAACCTGTTCACCGTCCGGCTGCTGGCCGAGCTGACCGGGCACCCGCTGGAGTCGGTGAGCGTGCTGGGGCTGCTCACCGAGGTGGTGGACGGACAGCCTGCGGAGCCCCCGGCCCCCGAGCCGTCACCACCGTCGCCGCAGCCCGAGCCGCCGCAGCCGCAGCCGCGGCCGGAGGGGCTCCGGCGGGGCGAGGAGGTCGGCCGGGAGCTCGGGCGCGAGCTCGGGCTGGGGCTCGGTCTGGTGCCGCAGCCGCGCTCGGTGCCGTACGGCCGGTTCGGCCGGCGGCTGCCCGAGCCGCCCCCCGAGGCACCGCGGGGCCGGTCCGACCCGCACCGCGCTCCGGGCCGGTAAGGTGGGCGGTCGTCGAACCGGGCGCTCGGATAAACGGCCGTCCTGGTGCCGATCCCACCCCCGTCCCCAGCGTCGTCGTACCGCCCCCGTACGGCGACCCCCGCCGCCCGGAGAGGAACTGCCGGCCATGGCCTGCGACCTCTGGCTCGTCCCGCTCGTGGACGTGCTGAGCCACAGCCCCGACAACCCCTTCCGGGACGACCTGGCCCTCTACAACGCCGTGCTGACCTCGCACGGGCTGCCCGAGGTGCCGGTCTACCAGTACGTGCCGGGGATCAGCGGGGCGGTCGAGCCGATAGCCGCCTTCGACTACGACTCGCTGCACTTCCTGCGCCGCGCCTACCTGCTGGGCCTGACCGGGCTGGACATCACGCCGGTGGACTCGCTCGGCGGCGACTACGAGCAGCTGCTGGAGATGTTCGAGAGCAGCGCCGAACAGTCGCACCTGGTGTGGCACTTCGACCACGCGGGCGCGTACGTGCCGATCGAGTTCGCGCTGCCGCTGGTGGACGACACGCTGCTGGCCTCCGGCGGTCCGCTCGGCTCCAGCCACGGGCTGCTGCGCGAGCTCCAGGCGGTGGCCCCGGCGCTGGGCATCGACCCGCTCAACCCGCCGGCGCCGACCCGGCCGCTCGGGCCGACGGGCCTGGAGCAGCCGTTCGGGCCGCCGCTGGACGACCTGCACCCCTTCGCCCGGGAGCGGCACGCCTGGTCGGGCCTGTACGCGGCGGCTACCCGGAGCGTCTCCCAGGGCTCGATGATCGTCTTCGCCTGAGCCGCCGCAGCCCCTCAGCCGCGGCCCTCCGGCAGCCCCTCCGCCGCAGCGGCCCTACCGCAGCGGCCCCTCCGGCGGCCGCTGGCGCGGCATGGTGGGCCGGGTGCCCGGCGGCGGCAGGATCCGCACCTGGGCGCCCACCCCGGTCTCGCTGCGCCCGCCCCACGTCCCGGGGGCCTGGGTGGGCAGCTGGGTCATCGAGGCGCGGAACTCCAGCATCCACTCCGAGGTCTCGGTGCGGACCATGTCCGAGACGTCCTCGCAGAACCGGCGCAGCACGCCGAGGCAGCGCTCGGCGGCCTCGCCCGCGGTGCCCTCGGTCGGGCCGAGCACCTCGCGCACGCACTCCGACGCCCAGTCGAACTGGAAGGCCTCCAGGCGGCGTTGCAGCGCCTGCGCGGTGCTGACGTCGCGCATCCAGCCGGAGGTGAGGCCGAACACCCGGTCGGTGCCGTAACAGGCGGCGGCGAGCGCCAGGCCGACGTAGCCCCAGCTGGTGCCGTGCGCGACGGTGCCGGTGAGGTCGACCAGCGGGGCGGTGACGCCGCCGATCGCGAAACCGGCCGTGCCGAACCGCAGCAGGCGCGCCCAGCGGCGCTTCCAGACCCGGTCCCGGCGGTACCAGTCGATCGCCTCGACCGCCCGCTCCTCGGACCAGCGGTACAGCTCCTCCAGCCGCTCGGCGGGCTCACCCCAGTCGCCGAGCGGGAACTGGCGGGTGCTCAGATCGGTCCGGCGGCGGGTGGAGGCCCGCCGGGCGACGGTCGCGGCGGGCTGGTCCTCCTCGCCGATCTCCTTGCCCCAGGCACTCTCCTCGGGCTGCATTTCCGGCTGGCTCACCTGTGAGGCTCCCTGTGGCGGGCGGGCTGCTGGGTCTGGCTGTCCATTGGCTGACGCGGCGTCTGCCGGTGCTTGTCCAACAGCACTTCTTACCGCCAAATGGCTGACCGTGGGGCGCTTCACCGATGATCGTTATCGGATTCGGCCACCGGAACCCGAGGTGAGCGGGATGCGGGGGTCGGCGAGATTTCACCCGTCCGAGCGAGGGGCCGGTGACCCGCCGTCCTGACCCGGACACCCGTTGCTCACCGGCCGGCCCTCGACTTGGAGGTTCCTCCGACATCGTCGGCGTACGGAGGTCTTCCGCTGGACGATCCGACGGGACCGGAGAGCGGCCGGAACAGGCCACCGACTACCCTTGCCAACCGTGAAGGTCCTCGTCATCGGCGGCGGCGCCCGCGAACACGCCCTGTGCCGCTCTCTGTCCCAAGATCCCGCCGTGACCGAGCTGCACTGTGCCCCGGGCAACGCCGGGATCGCGCAGGTGGCGACGGTCCACCCGGTCGACCAGCTGGACGGCGCCCAGGTCACCGACCTGGCCGTGCGGCTCGGCGCCGAGCTGGTCGTGGTCGGCCCGGAGGCCCCGCTGGTCGCGGGCGTCTCCGACGCCGTGCGCGCCGCCGGCATCCCGGTGTTCGGCCCGTCCGGTGCCGCCGCCCAGCTGGAGGGCTCCAAGGCCTTCGCCAAGGACGTGATGGCCGGCGCCGGCGTGCCGACCGCCCGCTCCTACGTCTGCACCACCGCCGCCGAGGCCGCCGAGGCGCTGGACGCCTTCGGCGCGCCGTACGTGGTCAAGGACGACGGCCTGGCCGCCGGCAAGGGCGTCGTGGTCACCTCCGACCGCGAGGCCGCGCTGGCGCACGCCGCCTCCTGCGAGCGCGTGGTGATCGAGGAGTACCTGGACGGCCCCGAGGTGTCGCTGTTCGCGATCACCGACGGCACGACCGTCCTGCCGCTCCAGCCCGCACAGGACTTCAAGCGCGCCCTGGACGGCGACGAGGGCCCCAACACCGGCGGCATGGGCGCCTACTCGCCGCTGCCCTGGGCGCCCGCCGGGCTGGTCGAGGAGGTCCTGGAGACCGTCCTGCAACCGACCGTGGACGAGCTGCGCCGCCGCGGCACCGAGTTCTCCGGCCTGCTCTACGCGGGCCTGGCGCTCACCTCCCGGGGCACCCGGGTGATCGAGTTCAACGCCCGCTTCGGCGACCCGGAGACCCAGGTCGTGCTGGCCCGGCTGCGCACCCCGCTGGCAGGCGTGCTGCTGGCCGCCGCCAACGGCACGCTGGACCAGCTGGAGCCGCTGCGCTGGGACGAGGGCGCCGCGGTCACCGTGGTCGTCGCCTCCGAGGGTTACCCGGCCGCGCCGCGCACCGGCGACCCGATCGAGGGCCTGGCCGAGGCCGAGGCGGACGGCTCCGCGTACGTGCTGCACGCCGGCACCAGGGCGGACGAGGACGGCCGGGTGCTGAGCGCCGGCGGCCGGGTGCTGTCGGTCACCGCGACCGGCGCCGACCTCGCCGAGGCGCGCGAGCACGCGTACGCCGCCGTGGGCCGGATCGCCCTCAAGGGCGGCCAGCACCGCACCGACATCGCGCTGAAGGCGGCCCGGTAGCAGACCGTCGACGCGGGGCCCCCGGGGGCGGGCCCCCGGGGGCCCCGGGGGTTTCGCCCGGGTTGGCGCGCGGGGGGGGGTGGGTAGATGAAACCTGAGAACAACAGTC
>NZ_JBEOSA010000066.1:0-54152 GCF_040302625.1 Kitasatospora sp. NPDC097643
GGCGCCTCCCACCCGCCCGCAAAAAACCACGCCGGGGGCCCGGGGCCCCCCCCCCCCGGGCCCCTGGCCTTGGTTCATCGTCGACGGTCGGTCAGCCGCCGAGGCGGTCCACCGCGGTCACCCGCAGGACCGCGCGGCCCTCCTCGTCCGAGCCGTACAGGTCGACCTCGGCGCTGATGCCCCAGTCGTGGTCGCCCTCCGGGTCGTCGAAGATCTGCCGGACCTTCCAGGCGGAGTCCTCCTCCTCGATGATCAGCATCTTCGGGCCGCGCGCGTCCGGGCCGGTGCCGAGGTCGTCGTACTCCTCCCAGTACCCGTCCATGGCGTCCGCCCAGCGGTCCCCGTCCCAGCCGTACTCGCCGTCCAGGTCGCCGAGTTCGTCGTAGTGCTCCAGCGCGCACAGCTCCACCCGGCGGAACATCTCGTTGCGCACCAGCACCCGGAACGCCCGCGCGTTCGCCGTCACCGGCGCCGGCTTGTCGTCCAGCGTCACCTCGGCGGCCTGCGGCTCGGTCGGGTTGGCCAGCTGCTCCCACTCGTCGAGCAGGCTGGAGTCGACCTGGCGGACCAGCTCGCCGAGCCAGGCGATGACGTCCTTCAGCTCGTCGGTCTTCACGTCCTCGGGGACGGTCTGCTCCAGCGCCTTGTACGCGCCCGCCAGGTAGCGCAGCACGATGCCCTCGGTGCGCGCCAGCTCGTAGAAGCCGACGTAGTCCGAGAAGGTCATCGCCCGCTCGTACAGGTCGCGCACCACGGACTTCGGCTGGAGCTGGTGGTCGCCGATCCACGGGTGCGCCCGGCGGTACACCTCGTAGGCGTGGGTGAGCAGCTCCTCCAGCGGCTTCGGGTAGGTGATCTCCTGGAGCCGCTCCATCCGCTCCTCGTACTCGATGCCGTCGCGCTTCATCTCGCCGACGGCCTCGCCGCGGGCCTTGTTCTGCTGGGCGGCGAGGATCTGGCGCGGGTCGTCGAGCGTCGCCTCGACCACCGAGACGACGTCCATCGCGTAGGTGGGCGAGGTCGGGTCGAGCAGTTCGAAGGAGGCCAGGGCGAAGGTGGAGAGCGGCTGGTTGAGCGCGAAGTTCTCCTGGAGGTCCAGGGTGAGGCGGACGATCCGGCCCTCGGCGTCCGGCTCCGGCAGCCGCTCCACCACGCCGCCCTCCAGCAGCGAACGGTAGATCGCGATCGTGGTGCGGATGTGCCGGCGCTGCGCGGAACGGTCCTCGTGGTTGTCGGTGAGCAGCTTGCGCATCGCGTCGAAGGCGTTGCCGGGGCGGCCGATCACCGACAGCAGCATCGCGTGGCTCACCTTGAACCGGGAGACCAGCGGCTCCGGGTCGGCGGCGATCAGCTTGTCGAAGGTCTCCTCGCTCCAGCCGACGAAGCCCTCCGGCGCCTTCTTCCGGACCACCTTGCGCTTCTTCTTCGGGTCGTCCCCGGCCTTGGCGATCGCCTTCTCGTTCTCGATCACGTGCTCGGGCGCCTGCGCCACCACCTGCCCGACCGTGTCGAAGCCGGCCCGGCCGGCCCGGCCGGCGATCTGGTGGAACTCGCGGGCGCGCAGGATCCGCACGCGCTGGCCGTCGTACTTGGACAGCGCGGTGAACAGCACCGTGCGGATCGGCACGTTGACCCCGACACCGAGCGTGTCCGTCCCGCAGATCACCTTCAACAGGCCGGCCTGGGCGAGGCGTTCGACCAGCCGGCGGTACTTCGGCAGCATGCCCGCGTGGTGCACGCCGATGCCGTGGCGCACGTAACGGGACAGGTTGCGGCCGAACTTGGTGGTGAAGCGGAAGTTGCCGATGAGGTCGGCGATGGCGTCCTTCTCCGCCTTCGAGCACATGTTGATGCTCATCAGCGACTGGGCCCGCTCGACCGCCTCCTTCTGCGTGAAGTGCACGACGTAGACCGGTGCCTGACCGGTCTGCAGCAGCTCCTCCAGGGTGTCGTGCATCGTGGTGCGGCGGTACTCGTAGAACAGCGGCACCGGGCGGGTCGCGTTGCGCACCACCGTGGTCGGCCGGCCGGTGCGGCGGGTCAGGTCCTCCTCGAAGCGGCGGACGTCGCCGAGGGTCGCCGACATCAGCAGGAACTGCGCCTGCGGCAGCTCCAGCAGCGGGATCTGCCAGGCCCAGCCGCGGTCCGGCTCGGCGTAGAAGTGGAACTCGTCCATGACCACCTGGCCGATGTCCGCCCGGGTGCCGTCGCGCAGCGCGATCTGCGCCAGCACCTCGGCGGTGCAGCAGATGATCGGCGCGGTCGGGTTGACGCTCGCGTCGCCCGTCATCATGCCGACCTGCTCGGTGCCGAACATCTTCACCAGGTCGAAGAACTTCTCCGACACCAGCGCCTTGATCGGCGCGGTGTAGAAGGTCCGCTGCCCCTCCGCCAGCGCCGCGAAGTGCGCGCCCGCCGCCACCAGGCTCTTGCCCGACCCGGTCGGCGTCGCCAGGATCACGTTGTTCCCGGACACCAGCTCGATCAGCGCCTCCTCCTGCGCCGGGTACAGCGTGATCCCCCGCTCCTCCGCCCAGGCTGCGAACGTCTCGTACAGCGCATCGGGAGTGGCGGGCTTCGGCATCAGATCAAGGAGGGTCACCCGGCTATCTTGCCTGCTCGCCGCCACCCCCGGCAAAGCCCGAGGCGGCCCCCGGGGTACGACACGGCCAACTCCGCGGCGGCGACTCTGTGCCCAGTCGCACATTGCCCGGTGATCGCGGGCCGTGCCAGAGTGCCGGACATGGCCCACCCCCTCGCGTCCGAAGCGCACACTCTCACACCTGCCGCCGTGTTCGACTGGCTCGACGAGGCCGCCGAGCTGCGGGCCGAGGCGGGGCTCACCCGTACGCTGCGCAGCCGGGCCGCCGAGGAGCCGTTGCTGGACCTGGCGGGCAACGACTACCTGGGGCTGACCAGGCACCCGGTGGTCACCGGGGCGGCGGCGGAGGCGGCGTTGCGGTGGGGTGGCGGGGCGACCGGGTCGCGGCTGGTGACCGGGACGACGGCGCTGCACACCGAGCTGGAGGAGGAGCTGGCCGCGTTCTGCGGGGCGGAGGCGGCGCTGGTGTTCTCCTCCGGGTACACCGCGAACCTGGCGGCGCTGACGGCGCTGACCGACCCGGACACGCTGATCGTCTCCGACGCCTACAACCACGCCTCGCTGATCGACGGCTGCCGGCTCGCCCGGGCGGACGTCCGGCGGGCGCCGCACAGTGACCCGGCGGCCGTCGGGGAGATCCTGGCGGGGCGGACGCAGCGGCGGGCGCTGGTGGTCAGCGACTCGGTGTTCTCGGTGGACGGGGACGCCGCCCCGCTGGCCGGGCTGTCCGATGCGGCCCGGGCGCACGGCGCCGCGCTGCTGGTCGACGACGCGCACGGGCTGGGCGTCCTCGGCCCCGGCGGGAGCGGGGCGCTGGCCGCGGCCGGGCTCGCCGGGCAGCCGGACACCGTCGCCACCGTCACCCTCTCCAAGTCGCTGGGCTCCCAGGGCGGCGCCGTGCTCGGCCCGCGCCGGGTGATCCGCCACCTGACCGAGACCGCCCGCACCTTCATCTTCGACACCGGCCTGGCTCCGGCCGCCGCCGGCGCCGCGCTGGCCGCGCTGCGGCTGCTGCGCGCCGAGCCGGAGCGGGCGGACCGGGCCCGCGAGGTCGCCCGGGCCCTGGCCGGGCAGCTCACCGCCGCCGGACTGCGGGCCTGCGAGCCGGACGCGGCCGTGGTGTCGGTGCGCGCCCCCTCCCCGGAGGCGGCCGTCGCCTGGGCCGCCGACTGCCGCCGGGCCGGCCTGGCCGTCGGCTGCTTCCGCCCGCCGTCCGTGCCGGACGGGGTCTCCCGGCTGCGACTGACGGCGCGCGGGGACCTGACGGACGCCCAGATCGCCGACGCGGTGCGGATCATCGCGGAGCTGGCCCCGCGGGGCTGACCCGCGACGGGCTGACCCGCGACGGGGCGACGTTCAGAGCCCGGCCAGTTCGCGGAGGAACGCCGTCTGCGCGTCCCGCCGGCCGGCCGCCAGGCGCGGGGCGGCGACGATCGGGGCGATGGCGCGGCACCACGCGAGGGTGCGGACGGGGTCGGCACCGGGCACGAGCGGGGTGAGCGCGGCGATGCGGTCGCGGACGCCACCGAGGTCCGCCACGCCGTCGAGCACCCAGTCGACCAGGTCGAAGTCCGGGTCGCCGAGAGTGGCCCGGGGGTCGATGACCACCGGTCCGGCGGGGCCGTCGAGGACGTTGCCCGGGTGCAGGTCGCCGTGGACCAGCGCCACCGGGCCGTCCGCCGCCAGGTCGAGGGCGCGGGTGCGCGCCGAGGCCCGGACGAGCCCGGGGGCCCGCCGTTCGGTGAGGTCGAAGAGGAAGTCGACCCGCTCGGCGAGGGCGGGGAGCCGCACCCCGGCCACCGGCACCGACCGCAGCGCCGTCAGCAGTGCGGCCACCTCGTCGGGCCGCCAGGCGCGCTCGCGCAGCGTGCTGCCCGGGCTGACGCCGGCGAGCAGCAGCGCGCCGGTCGCCGGGTCGGCGGTCAGCAGGCGGACCACGGACGGCAGGCCGGACCAGGCGCGCAGCGCGGTCTCCTCCTCGGCCGCCACGCGGCGGTCCGGGGTGAGCTTGAGCCAGACGGTCGCGCCCCCGCCGTCGGTGCAGCGGAGGACGCGGGCCGTCCCGCCGCCGCCGGCGGCCCGTACGGTCAGGCCCCAGCGCTCGGCGAGCGAGTCCACCACGGCGGGCAGCGCCGCGCACCAGGCCTCGGCGGACGGGCCGAAGCGGACCGCCAGCCGGGCCCGGACGTCGGCGGGGACTTCGGCGAGGTGGGTCACGGTCGCCCCAGCACCAGCAGGGTCTCGGCGCCGACCGGGCGGTAGCCGGCGGCCTGGAAGACGCGGACGCTGGTCGCGTTGCCGGGCGCCTGCTGGGCCCAGACCACCTCGCCCGCCGGGAGCAGGTGCCGGGCGGCGGTGGCCAGGGCCCGGCCGAGGCCGCGGCCGCGCGCCTGCGGGTCCACCTCGATCGCGGCCTCCCAGCGGCCGGCCACGCCCCGGCCGAGCACCAGCACGCCGCCGTCGGTGGTGAACACCCGGACGTCCTCGCGGTAGCGCAACGCCCTGACCACCCGCGGGTGTTCGCGGTCCTCGACCGGGGTCAGCGGCAGCGGCGGCTCGCCGGGGAGGCGGGTGGCGACCGTCAGCAGGTCGATGTTGTTGACGACGCGGCCGGTGCGCTCGGCGAAGGCGGTGAGGAAGGGCGGGCAGAGCGGGGCGGCCAGCGGGTCGCTGGGCACGGCGGCGAGCGTCTCGCGCACCCAGGCCGGGTCCTCGTCGGTGAAGATCACCGCGTGCGCCGAGAAGGACAGCACCCCGGCGTCGCGCGGCGAGGGCTGCGGGACGACCGTCACCGAACCGTCCGACGGCGGGAATACCCCGCCCGCCGCGTCCGTGAGTATTTCCGACAGCCCTCGCGCGCCCATGTGTCCCCCCGGTTGATCGTGGAGCGCCAGCCTAGTTGATCACTTCTTCCTGGCCCGGCTCGGCTGGACCCGGGTGGGCTCGCCGGCCGCCTTGGGGTGGTCGGGCGGGTAGGGGAGTTCGCCCAGGCCCTCGTCGTGCAGCTGGCGTTCGTACAGTTCCAGCAGGCCGTCGAGGCGGAACGCCCGGCCCTCCATCTCGGCGTTCAGGTCGCCGAGTTCGGCGAAGCGGGCGGGGACGGTGCGCAGGTCGAAGTCCTCGGGAGAGGCGTCGTCCAGCTCCTCCCAGCGCAGGGGGGTGGAGGCGGTGGCGCGGGGGCGGGCGCGCAGCGAGTAGGCGGAGGCGATGGTGCGGTCGCGGGCCATCTGGTTGTAGTCGACGAAGATGCGTTCGCCGCGTTCCTCCTTCCACCAGGCGGTGGTGACCTTCCCGGGCATCCGCTGCTCCAGCACCCGGCCGAGGGCGATCACCGCGTGCCGGCCGTCGGTGAAGGTCCACTCGGGCTCCAGCGGGACGTAGACGTGCAGGCCGCGCCCGCCGGAGGACTTGGGCCAGCCTCGCAGCCCGAACTCCTCCAGCAGGGCTCGCAGTTCGTGGGCGGCGCGGACGGCGTCGTGGAAGTCGGTGCCGGGCTGCGGGTCGAGGTCGATGCGCAGCTCGTCGACGTGGTCGGTGTCGGTGCGCCGCACCGGCCAGGGGTGGAAGGTGAGGCAGCCCAGGTTGGCGGCCCACAGGACGGCGGCCGGCTCGGTGGGGCAGATCTCGTCGGCGGAGCGGCCGCTGGGGAAGTTGATCCGGGCGGTGGGCAGCCACTCCGGCAGGCCCTTGGGGGCGCGCTTCTGGTAGAAGAACTCGCCCTCCACCCCGTCCGGGAAGCGCTGGAGGGTGGTGGGCCGGTCCCGCAGTCCGCGCAGCACCCCGTCGGCGACGGCGAGGTAGTACTGCGCGACGTCCAGCTTGGTGAAGCCGCGCTCGGGGTAGTACACCTTGTCCGGATTCGACAGCCGGACGGTCCGCCCGGCGACTTCCAGTTCGACGGCTGAGCCCATGTGTCACACGCTACGGTCGCCCGGCCCGGCGCGCGCCCCGGGGCGCCGCGCGCGAGGATCGGAGGCATGGACCTGCCCGTGATGCCACCGGTGGCGCCGATGCTCGCCAAGTCGGTGGCGAAGATCCCGCCGGGAATGCAGTACGAGGCCAAGTGGGACGGCTTCCGCTCGATCGTGTTCCGCGACGGCGCCGAGGTGGAGCTCGGCAGTCGCACCGGCAAGCCGCTGACCAGGTACTTCCCCGAGCTGGTCGAGGCGTTCCGGCGCGAGCTGCCGGCGCGCTGCGTGCTGGACGGCGAGGTGGTGATCGCCCGGGACGGCCGGCTGCGGTTCGAGGAGCTGCTGGAACGGATCCACCCGGCGGCGAGCCGGGTGAAGCTGCTGGCCGAACGGACGCCCGCCTCCTTCGTCGCCTTCGACCTGCTGGCCCTCGACGACACCTCGCTGCTGGACGAGCCGCTGTCCGTCCGCCGCGCGGCCCTGGAGGCGGCGCTCGCCGACGCGGCCGACCCGGTGTTCACCGCACCCGCCTCCACCGACCGCGAGCTGGCGCAGAGCTGGTTCGCCGAGTACGAGGGCGCCGGGCTGGACGGGGTGGTGGCGAAGCCGCTGGACCAGCCGTACCGGCCGGGGGAGCGGACCATGTTCAAGATCAAGCACGAGCGCACCGCGGACTGCGTGGTGGCCGGCTACCGCGAGCACAAGAGCGGCCCGGTGGTCGGCTCGCTGCTGCTCGGCATCCACGACGCGGAGGGCCGGCTCCAGCACGTCGGCGTCTGCGCCGCCTTCGCCATGGCCCGCCGCCGCGAACTGGCCGAGGAACTGGCGCCGCTGCGGATGACCGACCTCTCCCAACACCCGTGGGGCGCCTGGGCGGACGAGGCCGCACACGTGGAGGGACGGCTGCCGGGCGCGGTCAGCCGGTGGACCGGCGGGAAGGACCTGTCCTGGGTCGCGCTGCGCCCCGAGCGGGTGGTGGAGGTCGCCTACGACCACATGGAGGGCACCCGCTTCCGGCACACCGCCCAGTTCCGGCGCTGGCGCCCGGACCGCACGCCGGAGAGCTGCACCTACGCGCAGCTGGAGGAGCCGGTGTCGTACGACCTGGGCCAGGTGCTGGGGGTCTGACGGCCGGTCAAGAGTGAAGCGGCACAAGAGCTGCAAAGAGCCAGGGGCCCCTTCCGGAGAGCGGAAGGGGTCCCTGGCGTAGCGGCGGACGGTCAGGCCCGCACCCCGGACGGCGAGCCGGAGGGCGTGGCCGGGGCCGACGGGGCGGCGGTCGCGGGCGGGATCGAGTAGACGTGCTTCGGCGAGACGATCTTCGTGATCTCGTTCGCGAACAGCGAGGACGGCTCCGAACCCTGGTACAGCACATCGGTGTTGAGCAGCATCGCCAGCGTGGCCTGCGCCTCCGGCAGGTACACCGCGACGCTCTCGTAGCCGGGCAGCGAGCCGTTGTGCCCGATCCACCCGTTGTTGTCGAACAGCCCGAAGCCGTACCCGACGCCCGGGTCCCCGGTCGGCAGCGTCTTCAGCCGCTGCGCCTGGGTGGCCGGAGTGAGGATGGCGCCGGTGGCCAGGGTCTTCGCCCAGCTCTCCAGGTCGGAGAGGGTGGTGATGATGGCCCCGGCCGTCCACGCCCAGGACGGGTTCCAGTCGGTGGCGTCCGCGATCGCCCCGTTGGGCGTCTGGTCGGTGTAGCCGTGCGCGTGCGGGTCGGGGAACTCGTGGCCGACCGGGAAGACGGTCTGGGCCAGCTTGGCCGGCGTGAACACCTGGTCCTTGAGGAACAGGCCGGCCGGCTGGCCGCCGACCTTCTCGATCAGCTTGCCGAGGATGATGTAGTTGCTGTTGTTGTACTGGAACTGCGTGCCGGGCGGGGCGACGGCCGGGTGCTTGTACCCGTACGCGAGCAGCTGGTCGGGCGTGAACACGTGGTTCGGGTCGTTGATCAGCGTGTTCACGAACTCCGGGTCGGAGGAGTACGGGAACAGACCGCTGCGCATCTCGCCGAGCTGGCGCACCGTGATGCCGTCGCCGCCGGGCACGCCGTCCACGTACTTGGAGATCGGGTCGTCCAGCCCGACCTTGCCCTGGTCCACCAGTCGCAGCACGCCGGTCGCGGTGAAGGTCTTGGTCTCGCTGCCGATCCGCAGACTGAGGGCGGGTGTCATCGGCGCATTGCTGATCTTGTCGGCGACGCCGAAGGACCGCAGGTAGGTGCCGCCGGGCGTGCTGACGACGACGTTGATGCCGGGGACCTTGGTCTTGCTCAGCAGCTGCTGGATCGTGGCGTCGAGCTGCTTGGTGACCTCGGGGGTCAGCGGCACCACCCCGCCACCGCCGGACGAGGCCGCGGCCGACGGGCTGGCCGCGGCCGGCTCGGCGGTCACCGCCGGTTCGCCGACCTGCTGCGCGGAGGTGGACGGGCCGGAGCAGGCCGCGCCGGCCAGCAGCCCGGTCAGGGCCAGGGCGGCGGCCGCCACCCGGCCGGTGGAGCGGGGAAGGACCGGCTGCGGCCGTCCGGTGCCGGGCATCGGCCGTCCGGTGCCGGTCATCGGCCGTCTGGTGTTGGTCATTGTGTCGAGGCGCCTCTCTGCGGCGGACGGCCCCGGAGCGCTGCTCCACGCGGCCGTGGGGGGAGCGTCGCCACCGTAAGCACCGCCCGGGCCGCCCCGCGCGTCGGTCGCCGCCGGGCTGGCCCGAACGGACCACCGGTCAGCCGAGTGCCCCAGCGCCGGAGGCGGGCGCGCCGACTCGCGCTGTCAAGGACCGCCGCCCGTCGGGCGGTTGGTGTCGGACCGCGGCGCCCGCGCCCGGCCGAACGGGTGAGCACCGGCACGCCGCGAGCGCCCCCGGCCCCAGCTCGGGCACGATCGTTTAGCCCAGCTGTGGCCGCCCTTAAGAATTCCTCGATGGACCGGACCCGCCCCCACCAGGCAGATTTCTGCCTGCCCGGAGCGCACCCGTCGGCAACGGCCACACCGGGCGCCGTCGGCCTGCCCACCCTCGCAGTCCGCCCCACTCGCACCTCAGGAGCCGTCGCCGTGAAGGCACTCGTCAAGCAGAACGCCGAGCCCGGACTCTGGCTGATGGACGTCCCGAAGCCCGAGATCGGCCCCGGCGACGTGCTGATCAAGGTGCTGCGCACCGGCATCTGCGGCACCGACCTGCACATCCGCAAGTGGGACGGCTGGGCGCAGCAGACCATCAAGACCCCGCTGGTGCTCGGCCACGAGTTCGTCGGCGAGGTGGCCGAGATCGGCTCCGCCGTCGCGGACATCGCGATCGGCGACCTGGTCAGCGGCGAGGGTCACCTGGTCTGCGGCAAGTGCCGCAACTGCCTGGCCGGCCGCCGCCACCTGTGCCGCAACACGATCGGCCTGGGCGTCAACCGCAACGGCGCGTTCGCCGAGTACGTGGCGCTGCCCGCCTCCAACGTCTGGGTGCACCGGGTGCCGGTCGACCTGGACGTCGCCGCGATCTTCGACCCCTTCGGCAACGCCGTGCACACCGCGCTGTCCTTCCCGCTGGTCGGCGAGGACGTGCTGGTCACCGGCGCCGGCCCGATCGGCATCATGGCCGCCGCCGTCGCCAAGCACGCCGGCGCCCGCAACGTGATGATCACCGACGTCTCCCCGTACCGCCTCGACCTGGCCCGCCAGGTCGGCGTCACGCTGGCGCTGAACGTCGCCGAGCACACCATCGAGGAGGGCCAGCAGAAGCTGGGCCTGCGCGAGGGCTTCGACGTCGGCCTGGAGATGTCCGGCCGCCCCGAGGCGATGCAGTCGATGATCGCCAACATGACGCACGGCGGGAAGATCGCCATGCTCGGCCTGCCCGCCGAGGACTTCCCGGTGGACTGGGCCCGCATCGTCACCTCGATGATCACCATCAAGGGCATCTACGGCCGCGAGATGTTCGAGACCTGGTACGCGATGTCCGTGCTGCTGGAGGGCGGCCTGGACCTCAGCCCGGTGATCACCGGCCGGTACGCCGCCGACGACTTCGAGGCCGCCTTCGACGACGCCGCCAGCGGCAACTGCGGCAAGATCATCCTCGACTGGACCGCCTGAGTCACCACCCCGCCGATCCGATAGGAGTCTGCCCGTGTTCGACAACGTGCGCGCCGACATCGCCACCACCCTCGACGAGATCCGCGAGGCCGGCCTCTTCAAGCCGGAGCGGGTCATCGGCAGCCCGCAGAGCGCCGCGGTCACCGTCACCGCCGGCGGCCGCCCGGGCGAGGTGCTGAACTTCTGCGCCAACAACTACCTCGGCCTCGCCGACCACCCCGAGGTGCTCGCCGCCGCCAAGGACGCGCTGGACCGCTGGGGCTACGGCATGGCCTCGGTGCGCTTCATCTGCGGCACCCAGGACGTCCACAAGGAGCTGGAGAACCGCCTCTCGGCCTTCCTCGGCCAGGAGGACACCATCCTGTACTCCTCCTGCTTCGACGCCAACGGCGGCGTCTTCGAGACCCTGCTCGACGAGCGCGACGCCGTCATCTCCGACGCGCTCAACCACGCCAGCATCATCGACGGCATCCGGCTCAGCAAGGCCCGCCGCCACCGCTACGCCAACCGCGACCTGGCCGACCTGGAGCAGCAGCTCAAGGAGACCCAGGACGCCCGCCGCCGCCTGATCGTCACCGACGGCGTGTTCTCGATGGACGGCTACGTCGCCCCGCTGCGTGAGATCTGCGACCTCGCCGACCGCTACGACGCGATGGTCATGGTCGACGACTCGCACGCCGTCGGCTTCGTCGGCGCGGGCGGCCGCGGCACCCCCGAACTGCACGGTGTGATGGACCGCGTGGACATCATCACCGGCACCCTGGGCAAGGCCCTCGGCGGCGCCTCCGGCGGCTACGTCGCCGCCCGCCGGGAGATCGTCGCCCTGCTGCGCCAGCGCTCCCGCCCGTACCTGTTCTCGAACTCGCTCGCCCCGGTGATCGCGGCGGCCTCGCTGAAGGTGCTCGACCTGGTCGAGCAGTCCAACGAACTGCGCGAGCGGCTGGCCGCCAACACGGCGCTGTTCCGGGCGAAGATGACCGAGGCCGGCTTCGAGATCCTGCCCGGCGACCACCCGATCGCCCCGGTGATGATCGGCGACGCGGCCAAGGCCGGCCGGCTCGCCGAACTCCTGCTGGAGCGCGGCGTGTACGTGATCGGGTTCTCCTACCCGGTGGTCCCGCACGGCCAGGCCCGGATCCGGGTGCAGCTGTCCGCGGCGCACTCCACCGAGGACGTCGAGCGCGCCGTGGCGGCCTTCGTCGACGCGCGCGCCGCGCTGGGGGAGTAGCCCGCCGGACCCGTCGCGGCCCCCGTCCGGGCCGCGGGTCCACCCAGACCGCCCGTGGCCGGTCCGCTCGGAACCGGACCGGCCACGGGCCTCCAAGGCCGCCCCGCGGCCCCTGAACCAACTGCCCACCCTCCCGCCCGGGAGTGGGAAGCCGCTCCCCCCCGCGGCTTCCCACTCCCGTTCGCGGTTTCCGGGGGCGGTGCGTCGTCAGCGGGTGCTCAGTGCGTGGGGTTCAGTGCGTGCGGGCGAAGACGTGGAAGTTGTCGCTCGCCGGGTCGTTGACGCCCTGGACCAGGTTGCCGCTGGTGGAGCCGAAGACCACCGTGGTGCCCTTGGCGTCCACGAACGGGTCGACCGACGCGCCGTTGGCCGGCGAGCCGTCCGCGGCCGTGCTGACCCGCTCGGTGCGGCCGGTGCGCAGGTCGTGCCGGTAGACGTCGGTGGCGGTGTGCTTCGGGCCCTCGACCAGGTTCTCGGAGTCGGAGGTGAAGTAGACCCAGCGGTTGTCGGCCGTGAGCACGCCGTGGGTGGACGAGCCGGTCGCGCTGGTGCCCGGCAGGGTGGTGTTGACCCGGGTCACCGTGCCCTTGCGCAGGTCGCGGACGAAGAGGTCCTTGTTGAGGCTGCTCGGGCCGCGCGAGGCCGGGGCGTCGTAGACGGCGTAGCGCCCGTCGGGGCTGATCGTGGCGTCGAAGCCCACGGGCGTCGCCGTTCCGGCCGGGTCGGTCGCGGCGACGGCGGTGCGGCCGGTCTCCAGGTCGTAGGTGTAGTACGGGGCGAACCGGGGCCGGGACAGCTTCGGGTCGGCGGCGGCGGGAGCGGCGAGCGCGGCCTTGACCCCGGGCGCCTGGGCGGCCGGCAGCAGGTTGCCGGCGAAGGAGCTGAAGCCGACGGTGCGGCCGTCCGCGCTGATCGTCGGATTGACGGAGTAGCTGTCGGCGGGCGAGCCGTCCGCGCCGACCGAGACCAGGCGGGTGGTGTGCTGCCGGCGGTCGGTGACGAAGACGTTGTAGGTGCCGGACGGGTAGCTGAGCGCGGGCGCGGCTGAGGCCCCGCCGACCAGGTCGGTTCGGGTGGAGACGAAGGCCACGTAGCGGCCGTCGGCACTGATCGACGGGCTGGCGGCGGAGGACTGCGACTGGTCGCCGGTCCCGTCGCCGGCGGTGATCAGCTCGGTGCGGCCGGTCACGCGGTCGCGCACGTAGACGTTGCCGTAGCCCTTGGGCGTCTGGCCCGGGACGGCGTTCTTGGCGTCGCTGGAGAAGGCGACGTACCGGCCGTCGGCGCTGATCGCCGCGTCGCTGCTGAAGCCGTCCAGGGGCTTGCCGTCGTCGGACACGGTGACGCGTTCGGTGCCGCCGTCGCGCAGGTCCCGGACGTAGACGTCGCGTCCGCCGGTCGGCTTCTCGGGCACCAGGTTGCCCGCCCCCGAGACGAACAGCGCGTACCGGCCGTTCGCGCTGACCCCGGCGGCCCAGCCCGGGCTGTCGGGCGTGGCGCCGTCCGGCCCGAGGTCCACCTGGGTGGTGTCGCGCAGCGGCGGGGTGGCCTGCGCCGGGGTGGCGGCGGCGGTGGCGAGCAGGGCGGCGGCCAGTACGGCGCCGCCGCCGGCCAGCCACCGGTTGCGGGTCGTACGGATGCGGGTCGTAGGGGTGCGGTGGGTCATGTCGGCGGTCCTCCCCGAGGTGATCGCCCGGCCGGGCTCCCTCCCGGCGGCGGGCTCGGGGAGAGCCAATCGCCGGGAGGGAGCGCCGGTCAACCGGAGCAGGAGATATCGGCTGGAAATACGTCAACAGGCGTATTTCGTACGGAGAGTGACTCAGTGTCAGAGGCGACGGCGGAAGACGTCCGTGACGTTGTTGGTGTCGCCCGGGACGAGGTTGCCGTCGCCGGCGCTGAAGAGCACCGTGTCGCCGAAGGCGTCCACGTACGGCCCGAACGACGGGGCCGTGCTCTGCGCGCCGTCCGCGGCGACGCTCACCCGCTCGACGCGTCCGGTCCACAGGTCGCGGCGGAAGACGTCGGTCGCCTGGTTGGTGTCGCCGGGCACGAGGGTCTCGACGTCGGAGCTGAAGTAGACCCAGCGGCTGTCGAGGGTCATGACGCCCTCGGAGGAGGAGAGGTCCGTGGTGGTGCCCGGCAGCGGCGTGCTCACCTGGGTGACCGTGCCGGTGGCCAACTCGCGGACGTAGACCACCAGGTGGATGCCGTGCGAGCCGGGCCGCCCGCCGGGCCGGGGGACGCTGTAGACGGCGTAGCGGCCGTCGGGGCTGATCCGGCCGTCCTGGCCGGTGGGCCGGAACGCCCCGGTCTCGTCGTAGCTTGCGCCGCTGATCCGGCCGGTGCGGGCGTCCCAGACGTAGAACGGGTAGAACCGGGGCACCGTCAGCCGGGGGCGGGCGCCGGTGGTCGGGGCGGGCGGGGTGGCGTCCTCGGCCTGGTCGTCGGTGAGGGCGGCGGTGGCGGCCGGTTGTTCCTGGGGCGGGAGCAGGTTGCCCGCCCGTGAGGTGAAGCCGACGGTCTGGCCGTCCGCGCTGAGCGTCGGCTCGAAGGAGTTCTGGTCGGCCGGCGTGCCGTCGGCGCCGACGGTGACCAGCCGGGTGGTGTGGGTCCAGCGGTCGGCGACGTAGATGTTGACCCGGCCGCGCTTGACCGTCGACCCGAGGTCGGTGCGGTCGGAGGCGAAGGCCACGTAGCGGCCGTCCCAGCTCAGGCTGGGGTTGACGGCCATCCGGATGCTCTGGTCGTCGGCGCTGGCGCCGGTGCCGGCGCTGACCAGCTCGGTGCGGCCGGTCCACCGGTCGCGGACGAAGACGTCGAACCGGTGCTGCTGCTGCCCGGGCACCACGTTGGTCGCGGCCGTGCTGAACGCCACGTAGCGGCCGTCGCCGCTGATCGTCGCGTCGGCGATGCCCGCGTCCAGCCGGGAGCCGTCGTCGGCCAGGTCGACCTGCTCGACGTGCCCGTTCCGGACGTCCCTGACGTAGAGGTCCTGGGTGTCGCCGACGTGGCCGGGGGCCAGATCGCTCGCCGAGGAGCTGAACAGCGCCGAACGGCCGTCGGCGCTCAGGCCCAGCGCGTACGAGTCGGCGTTCAGCTGCTCGCCCTTCGGGCCCTCGCTCACCCGGGCGGTGTCGCCCTTCGGCGGCCGGGCCTCGGCGGCCGGCATCGCGGCACCGGCCACGGCGGCCGCCAGCAGCACGACGGCGGTACGGGCCGCCAGCCGGCGGCGGGAACGTGCGGTGGTGGTCATGGTCATCCTCCCCCTGTGACGGCGACGGGCCCCCGACACCCCCGTGGCCCGCCTCGGGAACGAGCCAAGCGCCGCGTGGCCCGGTCGGTCAACGGGGCGGATCGAGCTCGTCCGGAAATACGCCATGAGGCGTACCGGGTCCGGTGGCCTCGGTACCGGGCGGACCCGGATTCCGGGCGACGGGCCGGTGGGCTCCGCCGCGCTGGCAGAATTGGCCTGTGATCGACGCACGACGGCTGCGGACCCTGCGGGCCGTGGCGGACCACCGCACCGTGACCGCCGCGGCGGCCGCCCTCTACCTGACGCCCTCCGCGGTCTCCCAGCAGCTGGCCGCCCTGGAACAGGAGACCGGTCACCACCTGCTCGCCCGGGAGGGCCGGGGCGTGCGGCTCACCGCCGCCGGGGAGATCCTGCTCGGCCACGCCGACGCCGTCCTCGCCCAGCTCGAACGCGCCGAGGCCGACCTCGCCGCCTACAGCGCGGGCGTCTCCGGCGAGGTCACCGTCGCCTCCTTCGCCACCGGCATCGCCCTCGTGCTCGCCCCCGCGATCGGCCTGCTCGCCGAGCGCGCGCCCGGCGTCCGGCTGAAGGTGCAGGACGCCGAGGGCGACGCCAGCCTGCCGATGGTCCTCGACGGGCGGGCCGACCTCGCCGTCGCCGTCGAGTACCGGGGCGCCCCGCGCGCCGACGACGCCCGGCTCACCCGCGTCCCGCTGTACGCCGAGCCCTTCGAGGCCGTCCTGCCGCTCGGCCACCCGCTGGCCGCCGACGAGGGGCCGCTCGCCGTCGCCGACCTGGCCGGCGAGCCCTGGATCGGCCCCTACCCGGGCAACCCCTGCCACGACGTCGTGCTGCTGGCCTGCGAACACGCGGGCTTCCAGCCACGGCTGGTGCACTCCTCCGACGACTTCCGGGCCGTCGTCGCCCTCGCCTCGGCGGGCGCGGGCGTCGCCCTCGTCCCCCGCTCGGCACTGCGCGGCGCCGACCTCGGGCAGGTCGCCGTCCGCCCCGTCGACAGCGAACTCGCCACCCGCCGCGTCTTCGCCGCCGTCCGCGCCGGCGCCGACGGCCACCCGCTCATCCGGCCCGTCCTCGATGTTTTGGCCGAGGCCGCCGCCACTGCTTGAGCCGGGTGGCGTGGCGACCGGGGTCCTGGCGGGGATCGTCGGGCCTCCCTGGCTGGGCGGCCGTCGGACGGGGGACGGCGTGGGTGGCGCTGAGGCGGGCCCGCCCGGGCTAGCCGGCCGGTGGTCGAAGGACGGCGTGGGCCGCGCTGAGGCGGGCGGCCTCGTCGCGGGCTTCGCCGTCGCCGTTGCCGCCGGCGACTTCGTCGGCCCAGGCGAGCAGGCGGTGCAGTCGGGGGTCGGCGGCGGCGTCGACGACGCGGGGGGTGCCGACGACGACCTCGCCGCTGGTGCCGTCGAGGGCGATCAGTGTGCCCTCGGGGAGTGCCCGCCGGTCGACCCGGACCGTGGCGGCCTCGGTGTCGACCGTGAGGCCGGCGGCCCCGACCACCGCGGGTTTGCCCATCGAGCGTGCGACGACGGCGGCGTGGCTGGTCGGCCCGCCCCGGCTGGTCACCACGCCGACGGCGGCGGCCAGGCCGTGCATGTCCAGCGGCGAGGTCTCCGGGCGGACCAGGACCACCGGGCCGTGTGCGGCCATCCGGGCCGCGCTGTCGGCGCTGGTGGCCACCCGCCCCACCGCGACGCCCGGGGAGGCGCCCAGCCCGCGGGCGAGCAGGTCGGCCGTGGCGTCCAGTGCGATCCGGGGCGTTCGCACCTGGCGCAGTTGCTGCGGCGCGATCCGCAGCAGCGCCTCGGAGCGCTCGATCGTGCCCGCGTCGGCGAGGTCGACCGCGACCCGGACCGCCGCGCGCCCGACCAGCCGGCCCGGTCGCACCTGAAGCACCCACAACTCGCCCGCCTCGAAGGTGAATTCGACGTAGCAGGCGTCACGGTAGTGCGCTTCGATCCGTTGCAGGGCGTCCAGCAGGCCCGCCCAGACGGCCGGCTCCCGGTCGGCCAGCTCCCGCAGCGGCGAGGTCAGCGACCGGCCCGAGACGACGGCCTCGCCCTGGTGGCCGAAAAGGACCTCGCCGAACGGCACGGGTTCGCCGGTGTTGGGGTCGCGGCTGAACGCGACCCCGGTCCCGCTGCGTTCGTCGCGGTTGCCGAACACCATCGCCTGGACGGTCACCGCGGTGCCGAGGTCACGCGGAATGTCGTGCAGCTCGCGGTAGGTCCTCGCCCGCGGGGTGTCCCAGGACGAGAACACCGCCGCGACGGCGTGTTCCAGGTGCCGGACGGCATCCTCCCCGACCGGCTCGCCGGTGTGTTCGCGGATCAGCTCCGTCACGCCCCGGATCGCGTCGGTGAGCTGCTCCTCGGTGACTCCGGGGTTCCCGGTGCTTCCGGTGTGCTGTTCGGCGAGCTCGTGCTCGACCGCCGCCAGGCACTCGCGGTCCACCCCGAGCACTTCCGTGGCATAGCTGGACAGGAACCGCAGGCGGGAGTCGAGCGCGAACCGGGGGTCGGCCGTCTCGGCCGCCAGCGCCTCGGTGGCCGCGGTGGTGAGCCCGAGGTTGAGCACCGTGCTCATCATGCCGGGCATCGACACGCTGCCGCCGGAGCGCACCGACACCGCCAGCGGCCGGTCGGTTCCGCCGAGGGTGCGCCCGGCGGCGGCCTCCAGGCCGGCGAGCGCGTCCGCCAGCTCGGCGTCGAGCCCCTCGGGGAACCGGCCGTCGCGGAGGAAGGCCCGGCAGGCCGCCGTACTGATGACGAAGCCCGGGGGCACGGGCAGGCCGAGGCGTCGCAGGACGACCAGACCGAATCCCTTGCCGCCGAGGACCTCCGCCGTTTCCTCGACCTGAGCCGAGAGGGGGTGGATCCAGGTCATCGGGTTGCCGTCCTTCGGTGCCGGTGGGTGAGTGCCGGTGGGTCAGGGCTGGTGAGTCAGTGCCGGGTGAGGCCCAGGGTGGCGAGCAGGTCCTCGTGCAACTGGAACCACACGGTGTGGTACGAGGCCGTGCCGTCCGTGACGTAGTCCAGCTCGCCGGCCTTGGCCCGGGTGAGCGCATGGGTGAGCCGGGTGCGGTAGCGCTGGAAGCGCAGCATCGCCCCGGACAGTTCGGCGCAGACGGCGTCGGCACGCCGGTCGAGGTCCGCGACCCGGTCCAGCACCCGGGCGTCGTAGGCCTTGTCGGTGTGGTCGTTGAGGGTCGTCGAACCGTCGACGGAGCGGGTCTGCCAGGCCGTGCAGAGGTCGAGCAGTTCGGGGTTGAGCACCATGAATCCGTCGAACGCCGCGGTCACCACGGCCCGGGTGCCGGCCGCGTCCAGTTCCTCGGTGATCCGGCGGGCGTCCTCGGCGCGGCCGGCGTCCGAGATGCCCCACCCGCCGAAGGGCCCGGCCATGTGCGTGACCAGCCCGGCCACGGCGAGGTCGATCAGCTCCGATTCGACGTCGGCCTCCGGCAGCCCGGTGGCCGCGGCCACCGAGGCGATGCCCGAGAAGCCGATGCAGCGGAGGGCGTGGAGCACCAGCAGGTCGGTGCTGGTGGCGTGGGGCGAGACGGACTGGGTCATGTTGTGGCCTCACGTGGTGTGGTGTTCGGGACATCGGCGGTAGCCGCAGCATGTGCGGCGCCCCGTCCGTCGGCGCGGGCGACGAGTTCGCCGCCCCTGATGCGGACCGCGGACTCGGTGGCGTCGTCGGCGTCCGGTACGCCGACGGCCGCGGCGACCAGGGCGCGGTCGTCCAGGACGAGGTGGAGGCGCGGCCAGGCGTCCGGTGCGAACGCGCGCCGCAGGCAGTGGGTGAAGTCGCTGATCCTGAGCTGGACCAGGCGCCCGGTCTCGGCCGGGTCGCCGGTCACCACGGCGACCACGACGCGGTCGCCCGGGCGGGCGGCGCGGACCAGCTCCTCGGCGGCGGCGAGCCGGCTGGTGCCGAGGACGGCGACCACACCGTCCTCGGCGAATCCGACCGGTCGGCCGCTGATCAGGTCGGGCAGCTCGGCCGGGGGCGTCCACGGCTCCCGGCAGGATCGCGCCGGCTCCACGTAGGGCAGGTGCGGCGGGGCCCAGCTGTCGGCCAGGCGGAGTCCGCCGAGGTGCTCGCAGGCGTCCGCCACGTCGAACGGGTCGCCGAAGTCGAGCGCCGGGCCGTTGAGCAGCCGCAGGACCAGTTCGGCCCGTCGGACCTGACGTGCTGTCATACCATCGGCGGATGGCCGCGATTCCAGCGCGAGGGCGAGCAGCAGCGCCTCCAGACGGGAGGCCTGCGCGAGCGCGCCGCGAGCCGGTTCGTCGTCGAAGACGCCGGCCAGCGCGGGCAGGCGCACCTGGTGGGCCAGGGGGTCGTCGGCGGTCAGCGGGAGCCGGTGCAGCCAGGCGCGGGCGAATCCGCCCAGCGCGCCGGCCATCGACGGCGGCGAGCTCGGTGCGATTCGGTCGTCGCCGTGCTCGACCACGTCGACCAGGACCGCCAGATAGAGCGCACGCTTGCTCGGGAAGTTCGAGTACACCGCACCGCGGGTCAGGTCGGCGCGCTCGGCGATCCGGTCGACCTTCGCCTCGATATACCCGCGCTCGGTGAACTCCGCCTTCGCCGCAGCCAGCACGGTCGCCCGGGTGCGTTCCTGCTGCTGGGCCCGAGTCAACCGCACCATGTGCGACTCCCTCCCTTGCCTGAGGCATCAAGATACACCGAACATCCGGATGATGGGGTCATCCGAGTCGCCGAGGCGGCTGGTGGCGGCTGGTGGGCGGCTGGTGGGAGCCGCGACCGTCGACGGCCGCCGCCGCCGCGGTAGCACGGCACGGCGGCCCCGGTGAATGGCGGTGAAAGCGCCGGCGCGGCACCGCCCCGGCACCGCCCCGGGCGCCTCGAACGGCATTGCCGATCCTTGTCGGAATTCCCGGCGGCTGGAATCATCGCGGCATGGCCGGGAAAATTCCTTATGAATCCATCGAGGCTGCCGACATCAATTCCGTGGCGTGTTGTGCCGCGCTCGGCGCGGTGCGCCGCGGCGGCCCCCGTCGTTATTACGGGCTGCATTTCCTCGCGGTCCCGCCGGTAATATCGCTGGTGGTCCGCGGCGCGGTCTTCCGGCTCGTCCGCCGGACTTTGCTGAGCCGGTTGCGGCGAAAGCACGGCGGCGCGCCGTTCGAGTGGCCGGGGCTGGTCGCCGAGTGGCACCGCCGTGAGCGGAGCTCCTAAACCCGGGAGTTGTGCGCATGTTGTGCGCGTGGCCGCAGTGCCACGGCGGTGGTCCGCGTCCGTCCGAACGCCGCTGACCTGCCACTGTGCGACATGGTGCCCCCCCGGCGCCAGAGTGGAAGCCGTGAATCTTTCTGACGGTACATCAGGACGGCCGAATCCGGCCAAGGAGTAGTTGACGAATCATCTAGGTGCGTTGTTGCCTTGACAGAGGGCGAGCGGCGGAGATCGAATCTGGCAAGACTTGTCAGGTTTCCCGCAGTAAAGGATCGGGCAGGGAATCCGCTGGACGGAGGCAGCATGCAACGGGGGGACAATTTCTCATGCGGCGATCTGCATCTCGACTTCGGGAATAATTGCGCCGCGGCGGTGGATGCCCCGACCCGCCCTTCCTGCCCCTCCTGAACGCCTTTTAGAAGCGCGCCCGCAAACAATGCTCCTCGCATCCGCATGCCCGGCGGCAACCGGAGAGCATCCGCGGCCTCAGCGCGGCTGCCCGAAAGCAGCTCCGACCCCACGACTTCGCTCTTTGGACACCGAACCACGCTACCGAGGTGAGTGATCAATGATCGGCACGCTACAGGTCAGCGCCGTGCGCCCAGAGGAACCATCCGGCATCGGAGCCACCCGGCGGGGCGGCAAGCCGTCCGGCACCCCGCCCGCGCTGGGCGTGGCGCAGGAGGCACCGGTCGAGAGTGTGACCGTCGAGGAGCTGCGGACGTGGCAGTCCCCGCGCGCCGGCGGCGAGGACCCGGAGCACATCCGGATGTTGGCCGAGCTGGCCACGCCGCTGCCGCCGATCGTGGTGCACCGCCCCACCATGCGGGTCATCGACGGTGCGCACCGGCTGCGGGCCGCGGCCGTCCGGGGCGACGAGCGGATCGAGGTCCGGTTCTTCGACGGTACCGAGGCCGATGCCTTCGTCCTGGCCGTCGAACTGAACAGCGCCCACGGGCTGCCGCTGTCGCTGGCCGACCGCAAGGCCGCCGCGGTCCGCATCATCGGGTCGCACCCGCAGTGGTCCGATCGCAGAATCGCCTCGGTGGTCGGGCTGGCGGCGAACACCGTCGGATCCATCCGGCAGCGTTCGACTGCGCAAAATGAGCAGCCGAACACCAGTGTCGGTCGGGACGGGCGGGTGCGGCCGCGCAGCGGCGCGGAGGGGAGGCGCCGGGCCGGGAGCCTGATGCAGGCCAATCCGGCGGCCTCGCTGCGCGAGATCGCCAGGGCCGCGGGCATCTCGCTGGCCACCGCCAGTGATGTGCGGACCCGGCTCAGGCGGGGCGAGCCGCTGACCACCCCGCAGCAGCACGCGTTGGAGCAGGACCGGCCGGGCGCACTGATCGCCCCGCGTCCGCAGCGGCCGGCGGTGCCCACGGCCGACCTGCTGGACAGTTTGAGCAACGACCCCTGCCTGCGGCTCCCGGAGGCCGGTCGGATCCTGCTGCGCGCGCTGCGGATCTGCGCGGTCGACGCCGATGTGTGGGCCCGGCTGGTGGAGACGGTGCCGCCGCACCGCCAGGAGAGCGTGGTCAGCCTCGCCCGGGAGTGCGCCGACGCGTGGCAGAGCTTCGCCGACCGGCTGACCGAGCGGATGGGCGCCAGGCAGTCCGACACGGTGTGAACCGCGCCCCTGCCAGGGCCGCAGCCGGACAGGCTGGGGCCTGTCCGGCCGATCGGACCTACCGGGAGCCGAGGAACGCGAGCACGTCCGTGCTGAACTCCGGTGCCGCCAGCAGGTTGTGACCACGCTTCGGGTAGCAGGTCAGGCGGGCCCCCGGGATCCCGGCGGCGGTCTCGTGGAACATCTCCGGCGGCCACATGTGGTCGCGGCCGCCGCACACCAGGAGGGTCGGCGCGGTCACCGCGGCCAGCCGGTCCCGGACGTCGAAGGCGTCCTCGGCCAGCAGCATCGCCTTGACGTCCGAGGGGTCCTCGGGCCGGTCCATCCGGCCCGCCAGCCACAGCGGCACCGCGATCAGGCGTTGCAGCAGCGGATTGCGGGTGATGGCGGGCGCCGCCTTGTGCATGCCCGAGCGACCGCGCTCGGCCGCCGCGATCAGCTCGCGGTGGAAGCGCCTGCCGACCGGACCCAGCGCGTACGCCGTACTCGCCAGCACCAGGCGGTCGACCGCACCGGGGTGGTCGACCGCCAGCTGGAGGGCGATCGAGCCGCCGGTCGCGTGCCCGAGCACGGGCACCGGGCCGGCGAACCGGTCGCGCAGCGCCTCGGCGTGCTCGGTGGCCACCTCGCCCATCGTGGTGCCCACCCGCATGCCGGGCCGGCGGTTGGTCCAGAACACCTGGTAGCCCGCGGCGACGAACGGCGCCACCAGCGCGGTCGCCCGGCGGCGCTGCGGTCCCGGCGGCGGCGCGCCGTGCGTCATCGTGAACCCGGACAGGTAGACCAGCGGCTCGCCGGAGCCGAAGGCCAGATAGGGCAGGCCGGTGCTGAAGGTGCCCGGTGTGATCGGAATGTCCACGGAATACCTCTCCTGGCTGGCGGCTGCGATTTTGTGGAGACATCGTGGTCCCCGCGGTTAGGCTGACGCCCGAACGGCGCTCACCGGATATCGCGTGCCGGACCTCGATCGCGTGCCGGACATCAAATCGCGCGCCGGATATCGAGGGAAGAGAGACCGCCCGCGGACCGCGCGCAACGGCCGGCCGACCGGGTTTTTCGAGACGAGGGATGTCGTCAATGCTGAGGCTGGATCAGCTGGGTCCGCTGCCGGAATTCATGACGGGCGGGAGCACCGCCCCACTGGCCGAGGTGCGGTCGCCGACCGGTGACCGAATGTGGTTAGTGCGCGACTACCGACTGGCCCGGCTGGTGCTGTCCGACCGGCGGTTCAGCCGGGCGGCCGCGGTCGCGCCCGGCGCGCCGCAGCTGAACTCGGCGGCCCCGGCGCCCAGCTCGATCATGAGCATGGACGGAGCCGACCACGGCCGGCTGCGCCGGATCGTCGCGGCCGCGTTCAGCACCGGCCGGGCGGCCGCGATGGCCCCGCTGGTGGACCGGACCGCCACCGAGCTGCTGGCCGGGATGAGCCGCCGCGGCGCCCCCGTCGACCTGATGACCTGCTTCGCCGAGCCGCTTCCGGTGGCCGTGCTCGGCACCCTGCTCGGGGTGCCCGTCGAGGACCGCCCGGTCTTCGACTCCGCCGTCGAGGTGCTGTTCGACATCACCGCCAGCAGCGACCAGGAGAAGGCCAGGAAGCGGGTCCAGCTGGTCGGCTACATGTCCGCCCTGATCGACCGCAAGCGGCAGCACGAGGACGACGACCTGCTCACCGCCCTGATCCGGGCGCACGACGGCGACGCCCTCTCCGGGGCCGAGCTCCTCAGCCTGGGCCTGGCGTTGCTCACAGCGGGTTACGAGACGACGGTCGGGCAGATCAGCCTTTCCGCGCTGGCCGTTCTGCGCGGCGCTGTTCCCAGGGAGATTCTGAAGAACGAATCGAAAGTGGACGCGCTGGTCGAGGAAATGCTGCGAACCACCCCTTCGACATCCGTCAGCTTTCCCCGGGTGGCCGTCGAGGACGTCGAACTGGGCGGTATCACCGTGCGGGCCGGGGAGGCGGTGGTGGTTTCCTTGCTGCACGGGAATCGCGACGGCAGGATATTCGCGGATCCGGACCACTTGCGTGACGACAGAACGGCCGCCCATCTCACCTTCGGACACGGTGTGCACCGCTGTCTCGGTGCGCCGCTCGCGCGATTGCAGGTGCGGATCGCGCTCACCCGGCTGTTCGAGTTCTTCCCGGCCCTGCGGATTTCCGAGGGGGGACCCGCCGCGGCGCCCTCCGTGGTGTGGAAGGACGGACTGATCACGCGCGGCCTGAGCTCACTGCGCGTCAGCTGGTGAGACCGGCCGCCCCGGCGCGGCACCGCAGGACCCGAGACGTACCGGACGGACCAGAAGGAGCGGGGAACCGACAGTGGCGGACATCTTGGCGGACGGCACGGTGGCGTCCACGACGGCCCAGGACGAGGCGATCGCGATCATCGGCATGTCCTGCCGCTTTCCCCAGGCCCCGTCGCCGAGCGACTTCTGGCAGCTGCTGCGCGACGGCCGGTCGGCGATCAGCCGCTCACCCCGGACCGGCCGCTGGGAGGGCCGGCTGACCGACCACGACCGGTTCGACGCCGGCTTCTTCGGGATATCCCGGCGCGAGGCGAACGCGATGGACCCGCAGCAGCGCCTGGTGCTCGAACTCGCTTGGGAGGCCGTGGAGTCGGCCGGTCTGCTGCCCGCCCGGCTCGGCGGCACCGACACCGGCCTCTTCCTCGGCGTCTCCACCAATGACTACGCGGGAGTCGTCCAGCGGGACGGCGCCGCGCCGCTCACCCACCACGCCATGACCGGGACCCACCGCAGCATCCTGGCCAACCGGGTCTCCTACCACCTCGACCTGCGCGGCCCGAGCATCACCGTCGACGCCGGGCAGGCCTCGTCCCTGGTCGCGGTGCACCTGGCCTGCGCCAGCCTACGCGGCGGCGAGTCCTCGCTGGCGCTGGTCGGCGGCGTACAGCTCAACCTGACCGAGGCCGGCGCCGAACTGGTCGAGGCCTTCGGAGGGTTGTCGCCGGACGGCCGCAGCCGCGCCTTCGACGCGGACGCCAACGGCTTCGTCCGGGGCGAGGGTGCCGGACTGGTGGTGCTCAAGCGGCTCTCCAGGGCGCTGGCCGACGGCGACCGGGTGCACGCGGTGATCAGGGGCAGCGCCGTCAACCACGGCGGTGCCGCCGAGGGGCTGACCGTGCCCCGCGCCGAGGCGCAGACCGAGGTGCTGCGGGCGGCCCACCGCGCGGCCGGGATCGAACCGGCGGCGGTGCAGTACGTCGAACTCCACGGCACCGGAACGAAGGTGGGCGACCCGGTCGAGGCGGCCGCGCTGGGCGCGGCGTTCGGCGCCGGCCCGGCGGACCGCGAGCCCCTGCGGGTCGGATCGGTCAAGACCAACATCGGCCATCTGGAGGCGGCGGCCGGCATCGCCGGTCTGCTGAAGGTGACCCTGGCCCTGAGCCACGGTGTCATCCCGGCCAGCCTCAACTTCCGTACGCCCAACCCGAGGATCGACCTCGACGGCCTCGGGCTGCGGGTGCAGACCCGGGCGGAGGACTGGCCGTCGGCCGGACCGGGGGAGCGGACGGCCGGGGTGTCCTCGTTCAGCATGGGCGGCACCAACTGCCACGTCGTGCTGGCGGCGCCGCCGCAGGCCGTGACCGGGACCACAGCCGAGGCACCGCAGGCCGTGACGGCGGCGGTGGCCGAGGCGCCGCGGGCCGTGACCGGCCCGGTGCCGTGGGTGCTGTCGGCGCGCACCGAGCGGGCCCTACGGGACCAGGCCGGGCGCCTGCGGGACCACCTGGCGCAGCACCCCTCGTACTCGACGGCGGACATCGGCCACTCGCTCGCCACCACCCGCACCGCCTTCGACCACCGGGCGGTGGTCATCGCCACGGATCCGGCGGACTTCCGGACGGCCCTCGAGGCCCTGGCGGCCGGAGCGGACGGGGACGGCGTCATCACCGGTCGGGTCGAACCGGGGGCCGAGGCCGAGGCCGTGGCGTCGGCCGAGGCGCGGATCGAGGCCGGGGCCGGCCACGACGGGTTGGCCGCCGCTGCCGCTCGCTATGTGCGGGGCGAGCCGGTGGACTGGCGGCCGGCCTTCGCCGCCGCCCGGCCCCGGGTCGTGGACCTGCCCACCTACGCCTTCCAGCGGGAGCGGTGCTGGTGGCCCGCGGCCGAGGAGGCCGGAGCCTCGAACCCGCCCGGGGCGGCCACCGAGGAGGTCGTCTTCGCCGTGGTCGCCGAGGTGCTGGGCGAGGACGGTTTCGACGCGGGGGTGGCGTTCCGGGATCTGGGGTTCGACTCCCTGATGTCGGTGGAGTTGCGGAACCGGCTGTGCGAGGCGACGGGCCTCCGGCTGCCGGAGACGGTGGTTTTCGACCACCCGACGCCGGCCGCGCTCAGCGCCTATGTGGCCGCCCGTCGGGGCGGGGCCTCCGAGGAATCCGGTGCGGCTTCGATTCCGGTGTCGTCGTCGGTGGGTGGTTCGGATCCGGTGGTGATTGTGGGGATGGCTTGTCGTTTTCCGGGTGGGGTGGTTTCGCCGGAGGGTTTGTGGGATTTGGTGGTGTCGGGTGGGGATGGGGTGTCGGGTTTTCCGGTGGATCGTGGGTGGGGTGTTGGGGTGTTGTCGGGTGAGGTGTGTGGGGTGCGGGAGGGGGGTTTTGTTGAGGGTGTGGGGTTGTTTGATGCGGGGTTTTTCGGTGTGTCGCCGCGGGAGGCGGCGGGGGTGGATCCGGGGCAGCGGTTGTTGTTGGAGTGTGCGTGGGAGGTGTTGGAGCGGGCTGGGGTGGGGGCTGGTGGGTTGCGGGGTTCTGGTGGGGTGGGGGTTTTTGTGGGGGGGATGGCGTATGAGTACGGGCCGCGGTTGTGGGAGGGGGGTGGTGGGTCGGCTGGGTATTTGTTGACGGGTTCGGCGGTGGGGATGGCGTCGGGTCGGATTTCGTATGTGTTGGGGTTGGAGGGGCCGTCGGTTTCGGTGGATACGGCGTGTTCGTCGTCGTTGGTGGCGTTGCATTTGGCGGTGCAGTCGTTGCGGTCGGGTGAGTGTGGGTTGGCGTTGGTGGGTGGGGTGACGGTGATGGGGACGCCGGGGGCTTTTGTGGAGTTTTCTCGGCAGGGTGGGTTGGCGGGGGATGGTCGGTGTCGGTCGTTTTCGTCGGATGCGGGTGGGACGGGGTGGGGTGAGGGGGTGGGGGTGTTGTTGGTGGAGCGGTTGTCGGATGCGCGGCGGTTGGGGCATCGGGTGTTGGCGGTGGTGGCGGGTTCGGCGGTGAATTCGGATGGGGCGTCGAATGGGTTGACGGCGCCGAGTGGTGGGGCGCAGCGGCGGGTGGTGCGGGCGGCGTTGCGGTCGGCGGGGTTGGGGGTTGGGGATGTGGATGTGGTGGAGGGGCATGGGACGGGGACGCGGTTGGGGGATCCGATTGAGGCGCAGGCGTTGGTGGATGTGTTTGGTGGGGGTCGGGGGGTGGGGCGGCCGTTGTGGGTGGGGTCGTTGAAGTCGAATGTGGGGCATGCGCAGGGGGCTGCGGGTGTGGGTGGGGTGATCAAGATGGTGATGGCGATGCGGCATGGGGTGTTGCCGCGGACGTTGCATGTGGTGGAGCCGGTGGGTGGGGTGGATTGGTCGTCGGGTGATGTGCGGTTGTTGACGGAGGCGCGGGAGTGGGTGCCGGCGCCGGGGGCGCCGCGGCGGGCGGGGGTGTCCTCGTTCGGCATCTCCGGGACCAACGCCCACGTCATCCTCGAAGAGGCACCGGAGTTCGACGGGGTCGCCGAGGCGACGGCCGACTCCGCCTCGACCCCGGTGCTGGCCGCGGCCGAGCCGTCGGCCGGCGTGGCCGAGGTCGGCCAGCCGCTGGTGTTGTCCGCGAAGACGGCGACGGCGCTGCGGGCCCGCGCCCGCAGGCTGCACGACCACCTGGCGGCGCCCGGTGACCTGGGCAGCCCGGTCGACCCGGCCTCGGTCGCCTGCACCGCCGCCCGCATCGAGCACGGCTTCGACCACCGGGCCGCCGTGCTGGCGGATCCGGACGGCGACTACCGGGCCGCACTGGCGGCGCTGGCGGCGGGTGAGCCGGACCCCAGGGTGCTGGCCGGTGTCGCCGGCGGCCGCAGCCGGGTGGTGTTCGTCTTCGCCGGTGACGTCGCCGAACTCGCCGCTGGGGCACGTGAGTTGCTGGCCGCGTCGCCGGTGTTCGCCGCCCGGGTGCGGGAGTGCGCGGCCGCCCTGGAGCCGTATCTCGGCCAGGACGTGGCGGAGTTGACGCCGGCCGACCCGCCGGCGGCGGTGGCGTTCGTGGTCGGGGCCGCGCTGGCCCGGCTCTGGGCGCAGTGCGGGGTGCGGCCCGACGCGGTGCTGGGGCGGGGGGTCGGCGAGCTCGTCGCGGCCCTCGTGGCGGAAGCGCTGGGTCTGGACGACGCGGCCCGGCTCTGTGCGGCCCTGGTCCGGCAGGCCGGTGACGACGAACTGCGCAGCCTCGCGGCCGCGACCGACCCGGGCCGGACGGCGGCCGCGCTCCGCTCGTCCCGGACCGGCGAGCCGCTCGACGCGCGCCGGGGCCTGACCGCCGAGCACTGGCTGTCGGTGCTGCGCGAGCCCGTCGACCTGACACCGGCGCTGCGGCACCTGACCGGGGGCAACTACCGGACGGTGCTGGCGATGCCGGGCGCCGCCGGGCTCGCCGAACCGCTCCGGGCTGAGCGGGACACCGACGGTGTGGCGGTCCTGGACGGCCTCGGCGACGGGAGCGCCGCCGGGTTCCGCCGAGTGCTGGCCCTGGCGTACACCAGCGGGCTGCCGGTGGACTGGACGGCCGTCACCCCCAGGCGCCCGCTGGTCGTGCTGCCGACGTACCCCTTCGAACGCCGCCGGTACTGGCTGGACGCCGAATCGCCGGGTCGGCCGCAGACCGGGGGACACCCGCTGCTGGACACCGCCGTCACCCTGGCGGACCGCGAGGCACGGGTGCTGACCGGCTCGCTGTCGACCCTCACCCACCCGTGGCTGGCGGACCACACGATCCGCGGGACGGCCGTGCTGCCCGGCACCGCGCTGGTCGAACTCGCTGCCCACGCCGCGGGGTCGGACGGCGCCGCGACGGTCGCCGAGCTGGTGCAGCAGGCTCCGATCCACATCCCGGCGGACGGCGGCACCGTCCAGCTCCAGTACGTCATCGGCGCGGCCGACGCCTCCGGCGAGCAGCCTTTCAGCGTCTACGCGCGCCCGGGCGACGCCCGTGAACCGGGGGAGTGGACCCGCCGGGCCACCGGCACCCTGGCACCGCGCGCACCCCGGTCGGCCGCCGACTTCGAGCCGGCCGCCTGGCCGCCGCCGGGCGCCGAGCCGGTCGAACTGGACGGCGTCTACCAGCGGTTGGCCGAGCTCGGCTACCAGTACGGCCCGGCGTTCCAGGGGCTGCGGGCCGCCTGGCGGCTCGGCGCGGACCAGTACCTCGACCTCCGGCTGCCCGACGGCACCGACACCGCGGGCTACGGCCTGCACCCCGCGCTGCTGGACGCGGCGCTGCACGCCGCGGTGCTGGCGGCCGCCGAGGGCGACGGTGCCGTCCGGCTGCCGTTCTCCTGGAGCGGCGTGCGGATGTACGGCGGCGGCGCGAGCCGACTGCGGGTGCGGGTGTCGCCCGCCGGCACCGACACGGTGTCGCTGCGGATCGCCGACGAACACGGCACGCCGCTGGCCGCCGTGGACGCGCTGGTGCTGCGGGCCGCCGGGGCCGCTCCGGTCGAGGACGGACTGTTCCAGGTGGCCTGGCGCCCGCTGGTGACGGCGGACCGGGAAGCCGGCGACCGCTGGCTGCTCGACCGCGCCGCGAGCGTTCCTGCCGTGGCCGCCCTGGCCGGGCTGGGCGCGCGGGTCGACGGCGGCGAAGCCCCGCCCGCCGCCGTCCTGGTGCCCTGCTTCCCGACCGGTGCCGCCCAGGAGGCGAGCCTGCCCGGCGAGGTGCACCGTACGGCCAGCGAGACGCTCGCCCTGCTCCAGGCCTGGCTGGCCGACGCCCGGTTCGCCGACACCCGGTTGGTGCTGGTGACGCGCGGCGCGGTCCGCACCTCGGCCGCCGACCAGGGCGCGCCGGCGCTGGTGCAGGCGCCGCTCTGGGGTCTGGTGCGCAGCGCCCAGGCGGAGGAGCCCGGCCGCTTCCTGTTGCTGGACGTGGACCGGGACGCCGACCTGGCCGGGCTCCCGGACCGGGCGGTGCGCGCGGCGCTGGCCTGCGGTGAGCCCGAAGTTGCTCTGCGTGGCGGGGAGTTGTTCGTGCCCCGACTGGTCCGGCTCGGCCCGTACGAGGCGGCGGCTCCGGCCGGCAACGCTGTGGTGTCCGGCGCCGTTGGGGTGGCCGACGGCACCGTCCTGGTGACCGGCGGCACCGGCGCGCTCGGCGCCCTGGTGGCCCGGCACCTGGTGGCCCGGCACGGCGTGCGGCACCTGCTGCTGACCAGCCGGCGCGGCGAACACGCCCCGGGCGCCGCCGAGTTGGCCGCCGAGCTGCGGAGCGCGGGTGCCCAGGTGCGGATCGCCGCCTGCGACTGCGCCGACCGGGACGCGCTGCGGACGGTGCTGGCCGGCCTTCCCGCCGAGCATCCGCTGGTCGGCGTCGTCCACGCCGCCGGCATCGTCCAGGACGCGACCGTCCGATCGATGACGGATCGTCAACTCACCGAGGTGATAAGCCCGAAGGTCGACGCGGCCTGGAACCTGCACGAGCTGACCCTGGACACCCCGCTCGCCTTCTTCGAGCTCCTCTCGTCCGTCTCCGGCACCCTCGGCACCGCCGGGCAGGGCAACTACAGCCTGGCCAACACCTTCCTGGACGCCCTCGCCGAACACCGCGCCGACCTCGGCCTCCCGGCCCGCTCGCTGGCGTGGGGCCTGTGGGACCTCGCGGACGGCATGGCGGGCCGGTTGGCGGCGCGCGACCTCGAACGCCTCGCCCGGGTCGGCCTGCGCCCGATCGACGCCGAGCACGGCCTGCGGCTCTTCGACGCCGCCCGCGCGCTGGACCGCCCGGCCCTGGTGGCGCCCGGGCTCGACCTGGCGGCGCTGCGGAGCGCGCCGAAGGTACGGGCACTGCTGCGCGAGCTGGTGTCGGCGGTGGAGCCCGTCGTGGAGGCGGCCGTGGAGTCCGGCGTGGAGCCGGCCGTGGAGTCGGCCGTCGCCACGGCGGTCGGCGCCGGCCGGGACGGCACGGCCTGGAGCCGTCGGATGGCCGAACTGCCCGACAGCGAACGGGTGGTGGCCGCCCGACAGCTGGTGGTGTCGATCGCCGCCGAGGTGCTGGGCGGGGGCGGTTTCGACGCGGGGGTGGCGTTCCGGGATCTGGGGTTCGACTCCCTGATGTCGGTGGAGTTGCGGAACCGGCTGTGCGAGGTGACGGGCTTCCGGCTGCCGCCGACCGTGGTCTTCGACCACCCGTCGCCGACGGCGCTCGGTGAGTACCTGGGGTCGTTCCTGCGGGACACCGCTCGGGACGCCGCTGAGGGGCCGGAGCCGGTCCCCGTCCCGTCGGCTCCGGTTCCTGTTCCGGTGGTGGGTGGTTCGGATCCGGTGGTGATTGTGGGGATGGCTTGTCGTTTTCCGGGTGGGGTGGTTTCGCCGGAGGGTTTGTGGGATTTGGTGGTGTCGGGTGGGGATGGGGTGTCGGGTTTTCCGGTGGATCGTGGGTGGGGTGTTGGGGTGTTGTCGGGTGAGGTGTGTGGGGTGCGGGTGGGGGGTTTTGTTGAGGGTGTGGGGTTGTTTGATGCGGGGTTTTTCGGTGTGTCGCCGCGGGAGGCGGCGGGGGTGGATCCGGGGCAGCGGTTGTTGTTGGAGTGTGCGTGGGAGGTGTTGGAGCGGGCTGGGGTGGGGGCTGGTGGGTTGCGGGGTTCTGGTGGGGTGGGGGTTTTTGTGGGGGGGATGGCGTATGAGTACGGGCCGCGGTTGTGGGAGGGGGGTGGTGGGTCGGCTGGGTATTTGTTGACGGGTTCGGCGGTGGGGATGGCGTCGGGTCGGATTTCGTATGTGTTGGGGTTGGAGGGGCCGTCGGTTTCGGTGGATACGGCGTGTTCGTCGTCGTTGGTGGCGTTGCATTTGGCGGTGCAGTCGTTGCGGTCGGGTGAGTGTGGGTTGGCGTTGGTGGGTGGGGTGACGGTGATGGGGACGCCGGGGGCTTTTGTGGAGTTTTCTCGGCAGGGTGGGTTGGCGGGGGATGGTCGGTGTCGGTCGTTTTCGTCGGATGCGGGTGGGACGGGGTGGGGTGAGGGGGTGGGGGTGTTGTTGGTGGAGCGGTTGTCGGATGCGCGGCGGTTGGGGCATCGGGTGTTGGCGGTGGTGGCGGGTTCGGCGGTGAATTCGGATGGGGCGTCGAATGGGTTGACGGCGCCGAGTGGTGGGGCGCAGCGGCGGGTGGTGCGGGCGGCGTTGCGGTCGGCGGGGTTGGGGGTTGGGGATGTGGATGTGGTGGAGGGGCATGGGACGGGGACGCGGTTGGGGGATCCGATTGAGGCGCAGGCGTTGGTGGATGTGTTTGGTGGGGGTCGGGGGGTGGGGCGGCCGTTGTGGTTGGGGTCGTTGAAGTCGAATGTGGGGCATGCGCAGGGGGCTGCGGGTGTGGGTGGGGTGATCAAGATGGTGATGGCGATGCGGCATGGGGTGTTGCCGCGGACGTTGCATGTGGTGGAGCCGGTGGGTGGGGTGGATTGGTCGTCGGGTGATGTGCGGTTGTTGACGGAGGCGCGGGAGTGGGTGCCGGCGCCGGGGGCGCCGCGGCGGGCGGGGGTGTCCTCGTTCGGCATCTCCGGGACCAACGCCCACGTCATCCTCGAAGAACCGCCCGCCGATCCGCGACCTGCCCGGCCGGTGCACCCGGGCGGGCTTCCGCTGGTGCTGTCCGCGAAGACGGCGACGGCACTGCGCGCCCACGCCCGCCGGCTGCACGACCACCTGGCGGCGCCCGGTGACCTGGGCACGCCGGTCGACCCGGCCTCGGTCGCCTACACCGCCGCCCGCATCCAGCACGGCTTCGACCACCGGGCCGCCGTGCTGGCGGATCCGGACGGCGACTACCGGGCCGCACTGGCGGCGCTGGCCGAGGACCGCACGGCGGCGGGCCTGTCGCTGGGCACGGTGACGCCGGCCGGCACCGGGCGCCGCGTGTTCATGTTCGCCGGGCAGGGCACCCAGCGGCCCCGGATGGGTCGGCAGCTCCACCAGCGGTTCCCGGTGTACGCGGCGGCGTTCGACGAGGCCTGCGCCGCGTTCGATCCGTACCTGGACCGCCCGCTGGCGTCCGTGGTGTTCGCCCACCCGGCGGCCGCCGAGGCGACGGAGCTGGACCGGACCGGCTTCACCCAGCCCGCGCTGTTCGCCACCGAGTACGCGCTGTTCCAGCTGGTGCGGTCCTGGGGCGTCCGACCGGACCTGGTGCTCGGCCACTCGGTCGGTGAGCTGGTCGCCGCGCAGGTCGCGGGCGTCTTCTCGCTGGCGGACGCGGCCAAGCTGGTGGCCGCCCGGGGCCGGCTGATGCAGTCGCTGCCGCCCGGCGGTGCGATGGTCTCGGTGCGCGCCCCGCTGGCCGAAGTCGAGCCGCTGCTCACGGGATTGGCGGACCGGGTGGGGATCGCCGCCGTCAACGGCCCGGCCGCGGTGGTGGTTTCGGGCGAGGCCGAGGCGGTCTCCGCGGTGGTGGCGCAGTTGGCGGCCGCCGGACACCGGACGGTGCCGCTGACCGTGAGCCATGCCTTCCACTCCCCGCTGATGGCTCCGGTGCTGGCGGAGTTCACCCGGATCGCGGCAGAGGTGGCCTACCACCGGCCGACCCTGCCGGTGATCTCCACGCTGACGGGCCGGGCGGCCGAGGCGGCGGATCTGATGTCGCCCGAGTACTGGGCGGAGCACATCCGGCGCCCGGTCCGGTTCGCGGACGGGATCGCCGCGGCCCGCGCGGCCGGGGGACGGCACTTCGTGGAGATCGGCCCCGACAGCACGCTGTCCGCGATGGCCTCGGCGGTCCTGGCCGGCCTCGACGAGCCCGCGGAGCTCGACCGCCCGGTGCCGGTACCGCTGCTGCGCGGTGCCCGGGACGAGGCCCGGACCGTGGCGAACGCACTGGCCGCCGGCTTCGCCTCGGGTCTGGAGGTGGACTGGCCGGCGGTGGCGACGGCCTGGGGCGGCGAGCTGACCACCCTGCCGACCTATCCCTTCGAACGCCGCAGGTACTGGCTCAACCCCACCGAGGACGGCACCGAGGACCGGGCCGAAGAACAGGGCGCGGGTTCCACGCGCGACGCGGGCCACCCGGTGCTGGATGGGCCGCTGGACCTGCCCGAAACCGGCGAGCTGGTGTGGTCCGGCCGGCTCGACCCGGCCCGGTTCCGCTGGCTCGGCGACCACGTGGTGGCCGGGCGGGCCATCGCCCCGGGTGCCCTGGTCGCCGAACTCGCCTGCCAGGTCGCGCGGCCGGCGGGCTGCGACCGGGTGGCCGAGCTGGTGCTGGAGAGCCCGCTGCCGTTGGGGTCCGACCGGGGGCCTGACCGGGCCGCCGCCGAACTGCGCCTGGTGGTCCGGGCCGTGGACGCTGCCGGGCGCCGCCCGTTCGCGCTGTTCAGCCGGCCGGTCGCGGATCCCGCCGCCGAGTGGGAGCGCAGGGCGACCGGCGTGCTGGCTCCTGCCGAGCCCGAGCCCGAGTCCGAGCCCGAGTCCGAGTCCGAGTCCAAGGTCGCGTCCGAGCCCGAGTCCGGTTCCGCCGCCGACCCGGTCCCGTCCGCCGCGTGGCCGCCACCCGGTGCCGAGCCGCTGCCGCTGGACGGCGATCAGGACTACGCCGCCCTCGCCGCCCGCGGCCTCGGCTACGGGCCGGCCTTCCGCGGACTGCGGGCGCTCTGGCGCACGGCCGACGGCTGCTGCGCGGAGCTGGTCGCGCCGGCTGCGATCAGTGCCGAGACCGGGCACTTCGGCCTGCACCCCGCGCTGCTGGACGCGGCGCTGCACCCGATCGAACTCCTCGGTCTGGCCCGGGAGGTGCCGGGCCCAGGGGCCCGCATCCCGTTCCTCTGGCAGGGCATCACCCGGCACCGGGCACCGGCCACTGGTCCACTGCGGGTCCGGCTGACGCCGGTCGGCCCCGACCAGGTGGCCATCCGGATCGCCGATGCGGACGGTCGGCCGGTGCTGTCGGTGGAGTCGCTGACGCTCCGTCAATCTCCTTCAGTGGTACGGGCTCCCGACGTGCTGCGCCGGCTGAGCTGGTCGGCCACCCACCTGCCGGAGGGCGACCGGGGTGCAGACGGGCGGGGTGCGGAACGGATCGCACTGATCACTGCCGACGCTGCGCACGGTTCGCCGGATTCGCCGCTCCCGCCCGGATCCCTCGCCGCCGCCCCGGGCGCTGTCCTGGGGGCCGCCCTGGGCGCCGAACGCTACCCGGACGTCGCCGGGTTGCTCCGCGGGACGACCGGACGGACGCCCGATGTGGTGCTGGTCGTCTGCCCGCCCGCCGCCTCCGGCGGGGCCCGTCGGCAGGCCTTGCACGACACCACCACCGGCGTGCTCACCACGGTTCAGGGGCTGCTGTCCGAGCCGGCGCTGGCGCGCTGCCGGATCGCCGTGCTGACCGGCGGCGCCGTGCGCACCGGAACGGCCGACCCCGAGCCGGACCCGGCCGCCGCGGCCGTCTGGGGGCTGGTGCGGTGTGCCCAGCAGGAGGAGCCCGGGCGGCTCCAACTGCTGGACGTCGACACGCACCCGGAGTCGGCGGCCGCCCTCGGCCGGGCGATCCGCTCCCGCGTACCCCAGGGCGCCGTGCGCCGGGGCGGGTTCCTGACCCCTGAGCTGACCCCGGTGGCCGACCGGCTGCTCGCGCCGCCGCCCGGTGACGCGGCCTGGCGGCTGGACTTCGTGGGGCGCGGCACCCCGGACGACCTGGCGCTGACGGACTGGCCGGAGGCCGACGCGCCGCTCGGCGCGGGCCGGGTGCGGGTGGCCCTGCACGCGGCCGGCGTCAACTTCCGCGACGTGCTGCTGACCCTCGGTGTGGTGGACCCCAGGGCGGGCCTGCCCGAGGACGTCGAGCAGCAGAGCGTCGAGGGTGCCGGCGTGGTGCTGGAGGTCGGCCCCGGGGTCGGTGAACTGCGGCCGGGGGACCGGGTGATGGGCCTCTTCGACGGGATCGGGCCGGTCTCGGTCACCGACCGGCGGCTGCTCTGCCGGATCCCGGCGGGCTGGTCCTTCGCCCAGGCGGCGGCCGTGCCGGTGGGCTTCCTCACCGCCTACTACGGGCTGGTCGAGCTGGGGCGGCTGCGGGCCGGGGAGCGCGTGCTGGTGCACACGGCGACCGGTGCGGTCGGCATCGCCGCCCGGCAGCTCGCCCGGCATCTGGGGGCGGAGGTCTTCGCCACCGCGAGCCCCGCGAAGTGGCCCGCGCTGCGGGCGATGGGCGTCGATCCGGCGCACATCGCGTCCTCCCGCGACGACTCCTTCGAGGCGGCCGTCCGCACCCGCTCCGGCGGTCACGGCCTGGACGTGGTGCTGAACTCGTTGGCCGGCGCGCTCACCGACGCCTCGCTCCGGCTGCTGGCGCCGGGCGGCCGGTTCCTGGAGATGGGCAAGACGGACCAGCGCGATCCCGAGGCCGTCGCCGGTGCGTACGGCGGCGTCGAGTACACCGTCTTCGACATCCGGCAGGCCGGTCCGGACGGCATCCAGCGGATGTTCACCGAGCTGCTGCGGCTGTTCGACGAGGAGGTGCTGACGCCGCCGCCGGTCACCACCCGCCATCTGCGGGCCGCCCCGGCCGCCTTCCGCCACCTGGCGGAGGCCCGGCACATCGGCAAGGTGGTGCTCACCGTCAGGGACTTCGACCGCGACCGCGCGGTGCTGATCACCGGCGGGCTCGGCACGCTGGGCGGCCTGGTCGCCCGGCACCTGGTGACCCGGTACGACGTGCGGCAGCTGGTGCTGGTCGGCCGGCGCGGCACCGACACCCCCGGCAGTGCCGAACTGGTCGAAGAGCTCGGGAAGTTGGGTGCTGAGGTGAGCGTCGCGGCGGTGGACGCCGGAGACCGGGCGGCGGTCGGGGAGCTGCTGGCCGGCCTCGCCGGGCGCGGTGTGCGGATCGGCGCGGTGGTGCACGCGGCGGGGACCACCCGGGACGCGGTGATCGGCTCGCTGACGCCGGAGGCGCTGGCGGAGGTGTTGCGGGCCAAGGCGGACGCCGCGCTGAACCTGCACGAGCTGACCGCGGACCTCGACCTGTCGGCCTTCGTGCTGTTCTCGTCGGTGGCCGGCGTGACCGGATCGGCCGGGCAGGGGAACTACGCGGCCGCCAACGCCTTCCTGGACGCGCTGGCCGAGCAGCGCCACGGAGCGGATCGGCCCGCGCTGTCGATCGCCTGGGGCCTGTGGGAGCCGGCGAGCGGCATCACCGGGCGGCTGCGCGCCCGGGACCACGAGCGGCTCGCCCGCCAGGGCATCCACGCGCTGTCGGCGGAGCGCGGCCTCGCCCTGTTCGACGAGGCCCTCGCGGCAGCTGGGCCGACCGTCGTCGCGGCCGCCCTCACCGACCCGCAGCCTGCGGGCCGCCCGGGAGCGGATCGGGGCCGGGCCGCCCGCGCCGCGTCGGAGAACACCTCGGAGAACCGCTCGGAGAGCACCTCGGTGGCGGCCGCCGCGCCGACCCCGCCCGGCCGCGCCCGGACCCTGCTGGACCTGGTGCGCGCCGAGGCCGCCGCGGTGCTCGGCCACGCGTCGGCGGCGGACGTCCCGCCCGAGGCGTTCTTCCCCCAGCTGGGCTTCGACTCGTTGGGGGCGATCGAACTGCGCAACCGCATCGCCGCGGCCACCGGCCTGTCGCTGAGCTCGACCCTGATCTTCGACTTCCCCAGCCCCAGTGCGCTGGCCGCCCATTTGCGGGAGGAATGCCCGGACTGGGCCGAGGAATATCCGGGCGACCATTCGGAAGCGGCTCGGACCGGAATCGACAACGATCGGGGGATTCGCCGTGGGAATTGACACCGGCAACCGGGGCGGCGGTAAGTGGACGATGCCCTTCAACCCCGGCCGGGAATCGCGGTTCCGGCTGGTCTGCTTCCCGCACGCCGGCGGTTCCGCGGGGTCGTTCCTCTCGCTGGCGGCGGCCGCGCCGCCCGGCCTGGAGGTGGTCGGCGTCCAGTACCCGGGCCGCCAGTGGCGCCGTGCCGAGCCGTCCGCCACCGACCTGCACGCGCTGGCGCGCGGTGCGGCTGACGCGCTGGCGGCCGACCCGGGCCTGCCGACCGCGGTGCTCGGGCACAGCATGGGCGCCCTGGTCGCCTTCGAGACCGTGCGGCTGCTGGAAGCCGAGCGGCCGGGGTCCGTCGACCGGCTGTTCGTGTCCGGTAGTCGGGCGCCGTCGCGCCCGCGCGAGGCGGCCGGGAAGCGGCAGTGGACAGATGCGGAGCTGATCGCCGAGCTGCGCCGGCTCGGCGGCACCGACGACCGTCTGCTGTCGGACGCCCCCGCGCTGGCGGCGGCCGTGGCGGCACTGCGGGCCGACTACCGGGTGCTGGCCGACTACCGGCCGGCACCCGGCGCCCGCGCCGAGCTGCCGGTCACCGTGCTGATGGGGAGTGCCGACCCGACCGCCGGGCCGGAGCACGCCGCCGACTGGCGGCAGTTCAGCGGCGGCGCCTTCGACGTCCGGGTGTTCCCGGGCGGGCATTTCTTCCTCGCCGAGAATGCCGCCGGACTGATCCGCCTCGTGCTCGACGGCCTTGTTGTGCCGAAATTGTCGTGAGACGCTTTCCTGGCCCTGGGAAAGCCGAGGCGCCGGGAAAAGAGCCAAAGGCGCCGGGAAAAGGTCCCGGCCCCGGAAAGAGCCGGAAAAGAAAGGACGGGAAAGGCGATGGCGAATCCGTTCGAGGACGAGGGTGCGTCGTACCTAGTACTGCGCAACGACGAGCTCCAGTACTCGCTCTGGCCGGTGATCGTGGACGTCCCGGCGGGCTGGGACACGGTCTTCGGCGAGGCCGGCCGGGCGGAGTGCCTGGACTACATCGAGACGCACTGGACGGACATGCGTCCCAAGAGCCTGGTGGACGCGATGGACTCGGCGGCCGGTGGCCCGGACCGCCGCGCGCAGTGACCTCCCCGGCCGGCACCGAGCGCGGTCCGGGGTTGGCCGGACCGCGGCTGCGGCCGGACCTCGGCGGGCTGCCGCGGTTCCGCGGCCGACCGGCCGACGCCGGGATGATCGCCCTGGACAGCAACGAATCCCCGTTCGGGCCGCCCACCGCCGTGCTGGACGCGATCGCGGCCGCGGCCGCCGGGTCGCACCGCTACCCGGACAACTCCGCCGCGGAGCTCACCGCCCGGCTCGCCGAGCGCTACCGGGTGGCGCCCGAGTGCGTCAGCCTGGGGGCCGGCTCGGTCAGCCTGTGCCTGCAACTGATCCAGATCGCCTGTGCGGCCGGTGACGAAGTGCTCGTCCCCTGGCGCTCGTTCGAGGTCTACCCGGCGCTCGCCGGGATCGCCGGCGCCGTGGTGCGCCAGGTGCCGCTGACCGCGCGACACACCCTGGACCTGCCGGCGATGGCGGCGGCGATCACCGACCGCACCCGGCTGGTCTTCGTGTGCAGCCCCAACAACCCGACCGGAACGGCCCTGAGCCGCACCGAGGTCGAGCGGTTCATCGCCGAGGTGCCGCCGCAGGTGCTGATCGTGCTGGACGAGGCGTACGCGGAGTTCGCCGCCGGCCCCGACCCGCTCGACGGCGTCGGGCTGGTCCGGGAGCGGCTGCGGCAGGGGCGCGGCAACGTGGTCGCCCTGCGGACGTTCTCGAAGGCGTACGGCCTGGCCGGCCTGCGGGTCGGCTACTGCGTGTCGGCCGAGCCGGTCGCCGACCTGCTGGGTCGGGTCGCCGTCCCGTACGCGGTCACCGCGCTCGCCCAGCGGGCCGCGCTGGCCGCGCTGGACGGGCAGCCGGAGCTGCTGCGGCGGGCCCGGTGGATCGCCGGGGAGCGGGACCGGGTGCGGACCGCGCTGCTCGACGGCGGCTGGGAGGTGCCGGAGAGCGCGGCCAACTTCCTCTGGCTGCCGATCGGTTCGGCCGCCGTACCGTTCGCCGGGCACTGCCGGGACCGGCGGGTGCTGGTCCGCGCCTTCCCGGACGAGGGGGTGCGGGTGACGGTCGGTTCGGCCGCCGAGAACGCCGCGCTCCTGGCCGCGGCGCAGTCCTTCGCCGGTGCCGTACCGGTCACCGCGGCGGGTCGTCCGGCGTCGAGTCGAACAAGCTGGCGACGAACAAGCTGACGATCAACTGACGGCTTTTCAACGCGGTGTTGACAAGCGTCTGTTGATGGCGGCAGCATGCACGCGTGACTGAGCACGCTGACGCATCCGAGGCCCTGTTCCGCGCCGAAGACCCCGACCAGGCCCGCGCTCGGCGCGAACACGTGGCGCTGCGCCACCTGGCCGAGCGCTTCGCCGCCGCCCGGGAGCCGGGGGCTTCCGGCGCACCCGGCGGCCTCACCGCCCAGGAGGCCATCCACCTGGTCGCCTCCCGCGCCGCCGGCAACGGGCGGTCCGAGGCCGCGCCCGAGGTGGAGCAGCTCGACGTGATGGCGGCCCTGACCCTGATAGCCCGGGCCCGCGCCGACCTCGACGTCCTGGAAGCGAGCCTGATGTTCGTCGCCCGGGACCTCGGCCTGACCTGGCAGGACATCGCCTACGACCTCGGACTGCGGTCCGCCCAGGCCGCGCAGCAGCGGGCCGGACGCAGTCGCCAGGGTTCCGGCGCGGGCCGCAGACCGGGGCGGGCCGGTTCGCCGGCCTCGCCCACCACTTCAGCCGCAAGCGACCTCAAGGGTGAACGTGAGCAATGAACTCGCGGTCGAGACCGTCGGCCTGGTGAAGTCCTTCGGGGCCACCACCGCCGTCGACGGTCTCGACCTGGCCGTCCCGGCCGGTGCCGTCTACGGAGTCCTGGGACCCAACGGTGCCGGCAAGACCACGACCCTGCGCGTCCTGGCGACGCTGCTGGCCCCGGATGCCGGCACCGCCCGGGTGCTGGGCCACGACGTCGTCCGCGAACCCGACCGGGTGCGCGAACAGATCAGCCTCACCGGCCAGTTCGCCAGCATCGACAACGAGCTCACCGGGGTGGAGAACCTGGTGCTGCTGGCCCGGCTGCGCGGCTACCGGCCGCCGGCCGCCCGCGAGCGGGCCCGCGATCTGCTGGAGGCGTTCGACCTGGTCGACGCGGCCGACCGGCCGGCCCGCGGCTACTCCGGCGGGATGCGGCGCCGGCTCGACGTCGCGGCCGGACTCATCGTGCGGCCCCAGCTGATGTTCCTCGACGAGCCGACCACCGGACTCGACCCGCGCAGCCGCAACGAGGTCTGGGACATCGTGCGCGCCACCGTCGAACGCGGCACCACCGTGCTGCTCACCACCCAGTACCTGGAGGAGGCCGACCAACTCGCCCAGCGGGTCGCGGTCATCGACCACGGGAAGCTGGTGGCCGAGGGCACCCCCGGCGAGCTGAAGGCCTCGGTGGGCAGCGGCTCGCTCCGCGTCGAACTGCGCGACCCGGGGGACCTGCCGACCGCCACCGGCATCCTGGCCGGGGCCCTCGGCGTCACCGTCGAAGCCACCGGCCGGGCCGAACTCACCGCCCGCGGCACCGATCCGCGGCAGGTGGCGCAGGCGCTCGGCGAACTCACCCGGTCCGTCGAGGTGGAGGACTTCGCCATGGAGCGGCCGAGCCTGGACGAGGTGTTCCTGGCCCTGACCGGCCGGCCGGCCGCCACGGAGACCGCCCAGGCCGGCAAGCCCGGCCGGGGCGGCGGCAGGCCGGGGCGCCAGGGCGGCGGCAAACCCGGCCGGCAGCGCGGCGGCCGGGCGGCGGCCGCGAAGTCCGCCGGACGCCGGGACCAGGCACAGGACGGCGAGCTGATGGCGAAGGCCGCCGAGTTGATGACGGAGGAGATCGGATGACCACCGCCACCCACCCGGCCAACCCGGAGCTGAGGCTCCACCGGGTCCTGGGCGAGGACACCCGCCCGGCGCGCCGCCCCGGCGCCCTGTCGACCTCGGTCACCCTGGGCTGGCGGGCGCTGGTGAAGATCAAGCGCTCGCCCGGGCAGATGTTCAACGCGACCATCACCCCGGTGATGTTCACGCTGATCTTCACCTACCTGTTCGGCGGCGCGATCTCCGGCACCGCCCGGGAGTACCTGCAGTTCCTGCTGCCCGGCATCCTGGTGCAGGGCGTGCTGTTCATCTCCACGCAGACCGCCGTGGCCCTCACCACCGACCTCCAGCAGGGCGTCTTCGACCGGTTCCGGTCGCTGCCGATCTGGCGGCCGTCGCCGCTGACCGGAGCGCTGATCGGCGACCTGGTCCGCTACGCGATCTCCTCGGTGGTGGTGGTCGCCGTCGGGCTCGCGCTGGGCTTCCGGCCGCACGGCGGAGCGCTCGGCGTCATTGGCGGCATCCTGCTCGCCATGCTGTTCGGCTTCTGCGTCTCCTGGGTCTGGACCCTGCTCGGCCTGGTGCTGCGCACGCCGCAGGCCGTGTCCGCGCTCGGCATGCTGCTGCTGTCGCTGCTGACCTTCGCCAGCAACATCTTCGTCATGCCGGCCACCATGCCGGGCTGGTTGAAGGCGTTCGTCGACATCAACCCGATCGGACACGTGGTCACGGCCACCCGTGACCTGATGAGCGACGGCGGCACCTCGGAGCTCGGCCCCGCGCTGCTCTCCTGCGCGGTGCTGCTGGTGGTCTTCGTGCCGCTCAGCGTGCTGAAGTACAACAAGAGCGAATAATTCCGGGACTTCCCACCCGGCCCGACCGGTATTCCCCCAGGAGATTTCGAACGTTTGCCGAGGATTGCCACGGTGACTAGCATCGTGGCCATCCAGTCGGAATTCGTCCGAAATCTCCTGGGGGAATGCCTTGTTCAACAGCGAGAACACCGGGACCGACATCCCCGAGATCAGCATGGTCGATCCCGAGGTGCTGCGGGATCCGATCGCCGCCTACGGCCGGGCCCGCGAACTGAATCCCGTCGTGAAACTCCAGGCGCCCGGATTCGGGTCGATCTGGGCGGTGACCCGCCACGCCGACGCCAAGACCATGCTCAACGATCCGCGCCTGGGCATGACCGCGGACAGCTGGAACCAGCGCATACCCGAGGACATCCGGCCGTACCTGCTGACCATGTCGCACATGGACGGCCCGGAACACACCCGGCTGCGCCGGCTCGCCCTGCGGGCCTTCACCGCGCGCCGTGCCGCGGCCCGCCGGGACCTGATCCGCCACAACGCCGAGCAGCTGCTGGACGCCCTGCCCGGCCACGCCGAGCAGGGCACCGTCGACCTGCTGAAGCACTTCGCCCAGCCGCTGCCGACCTTCGTGGTCGGCGACGTGATGGGCATCCCCGCACCGGACCGCCCACGGTGGCGGGAGTACGTGGCCGGGATGAGCTCCGGCGGGCAGACCTACGACGAGGCGCTGCGCGCCGCCATCGGCGGCGCCCGGGAGGTCATCGCGCTGCGCCGCGAGCAGCCCGGCGACGACCTGATCTCCGACCTGCTGCGGGCCCAGGCCGAGGACGCCGGGCAGATCAGCGACACCGAGCTGATCACGATGGTCTGGCACACCGTCTTCGCGGCCCAGGACAACCTCGCGAACTTCATCGCCAACTCCGTGGTGGCCCTGCTCTCGCACCCCGAGCAGCTCGCCGCGCTGCGCAAGGACCCGGACCTGATGCCGCGGGCCGTCGAGGAGCTGATGCGCTGGCGGCCGCCGCTGCTGCTGACCGCCATCCGCTACGCGCTGGAGGACTTCGAGCTGTGCGGGGCGCAGGTGCGCGCCGGGGAGCCCGTGGTGGCGGTGATCGCCTCCGCCAACCGCGACCCGCGGGCCTTCGCCGACCCCGACCTGCTCGACGTCGGCCGGCCTCCCGGCGCGGCCGTCCACTTCGGCTTCGGCCACGGCGCGCACTACTGCATCGGCGCCTCGCTGGCCTTCGTGGAGGCCGAGGTGGCGCTCGGCGCGCTGCTGAGCCGCTTCCCCGACCTGGCGCTGGCCGTCCCGGCCGACCAGGTGCCGCGGCTGCCCAACCCCGGCAGCTGGCACCTGACCGCCCTGCCGGTCACCCTCTGAGCCCGCCCCGGGAAATGCTCCGGAATTGTTTTCCGAACGGCATTCCGTCGAGTGTTCCGGACATTCGTTGACGGCATCCGAGGCCCCACCTAGATTGATGAGCACGCCGCCCGGGCGACTTCGCCGAATGCGAGGGAGGTGAATCATCATGCGCTACCTGCACTGACGACAGTAGAAGCAGCAGAGCCGTAGCCCGGCTCAATCGCGGCCGGGCTACGGCGCATCTTTCGGGGGTGCCAGAATGGCAGAGCCGGCAGGCGTCGACATTCCCGGTGTGCTGGCCCGCGCCGAGGAATTCATCAGACTCTTCCACCGCGAGAACGCCACCGGCCGCTCGCCGGCCGACCGCATGGCCGAGATCCGCCGCGAGGTCCGCCGAACCGGCAGCTACACCCACACCGCCGAGGAACTGGCCTTCGGCGCCCGGGTCGCCTGGCGCAACAGCAGCCGCTGCATCGGCCGGCTGTACTGGCAGAGCCTGGTGGTCCGGGACCTGCGCCACCTGCGGACCGCCGAGGAGCTCCACCGCGCCTGCGTCGACCACCTGCGGACGGCCTTCAACGGCGGCCGGATCCGCCCGATGATCAGCGTCTTCGCCGCCGACGGCCCGGACGGCAGCGGCCCCCGCATCCACAACGCACAGCTGATCCGCTACGCCGGCTACCGGGGGCCCGACGGCCGGATCACCGGTGACCCGGCCGGCGCCGACCTCACCGACCGGCTGCGCGCCCTCGGCTGGCCGGGTGGCCCCGGCACCCGCTTCGACCCCCTGCCGCTGCTCATCCAGACCCCGGCCGGGCCGCCGGGGCTCTTCGACCTGCCGCCCGACGCCGTGCGCGAGGTCCCCCTGCGGCACCCCGACTACGACTGGTTCGCCGACCTGGGCCTGCGCTGGTACGCGCTGCCCGTCATCTCCGACCTGACCCTGGAGATCGGCGGCGTCCGGTACGGCGCCGCGCCCTTCAACGGCTGGTACATGGGCACCGAGATCGGCGCCCGCAACCTCGTCGACGAGCAGCGCTACGACCTGCTGCCCGAACTCGCCGACCGGATGGGCCTGGACCGCGGCGCCGACCACACCCTCTGGAAGGACCGCGCCCTGGTCGAGATGAACGTGGCGGTGCTGTGGTCCTTCCAGCAGGACGGCATCGCCGTCACCGACCACCACACCGAGTCCCGACGGTTCCTGCGCCACCTCGAGCGCGAGGAGAAGGCCGGGCGGGCGGTACCCGCCGACTGGTCCTGGATCGTGCCGCCGCTGTCCGCCGGCACGACCCCCGTCTTCCACCGCTACTACGACGACTTCGAGTCGTCGCCCGCCTTCCTGAAGACCCCGGCCGCCCGCCGCTGCCCGGTCCTCGGACCCGCCCCGACGACCGGCGGCGTCCCGGACGAACCGGATGCGCAGCCGCTCATCGGCGCCGGCGCCGTCGCGAACATCGGAGACCGCCGTGACCGCATCGCCCGACCGTGAGCAGGCCGACCCCCTGTTCAACCCCCTCGACCCCGCCGTGCTCGCCGACCCCTACCCGGTCTACCGGCGGATGCGCGAGACCCGACCGGTGTACTGGCACGCCGACATCGGCTCCTGGCTGATGACCCGGTACGCCGACTGCACGGCGATCCTGCGCGACGCCGAGGTGTTCAGCACCGACTTCCGCAAGATCGGCATCCCCACCCCGCCGACCCTGCTGAGCCTGCAGACCCTCGACCCGCCGGACCAGACCCCGCTGCGGCACCTCGCCCTCGACGCGGTCCGGGCCCAGGACCTCGACGCCCTGCGGGACGAACTGGACGCCTTCGCCGTGAAGTTGCTCGACGAACTGGCCGAACGGGAGTCCTTCGACTTCATCCAGGACTTCGCCGACGTCTTCACCCTGCGGACCGTCACCCGGTTCCTCGGCGTCGAGGCACCCGTCACCGACGAGGCGTTCGCCCGCTTCAACGACGACCTCGACCACAGCATGGACGCCCAACTAGACCCCGACGCCGAGGAACCCGGACTGCGCGCCCGCGCCCACTTCAACGACCTGGTCCGCGGCTGGCTCGCCGCCCCGGGCCCGGAGGGCGTGCTGGCCGACGTGGTGAAGCTGCTGCCCGGCTCCGGCGTGGCGGTCGACGACGTCCTGGTCAACTCGGTGCGCGCCTTCTTCCACGCCGGGTTCGAGGTGCCCAGCCGGTTCCTCGGCAATGCCGTGGCCGCGCTCCTCGCCGCGCCCGACGCCTGGGAGTCGCTGGTCCGCGGCGAGGTGGGCCCGGACACCGCCGTCGAGGAGCTGATCCGGTTCGTCGGGCCGGTCCAGGCGCTGGCCCGGGCCGTCACCGCCGACACCGAGATCGGCGGACAGCAGCTCCGGGCCGGCCAGGTGGTGACCGCGCTGATCGGCGCGGGCAACCGCGACCCGGAGCAGTTCCCCGACCCGGACACCCTGCGACTGGACCGCAAGCCGGGGGCCCACCTGGCCTTCGGGCGCGGTGCGCACTCCTGCCTCGGCCTCAACGTCGCCCGGATCGAGGCGCACGCCACGCTAGGCGCCCTGCTGCGCCACCCCCGGCTCCGCCTGGCGGGCGAGCCGGTGGTCCGGCCGAACGGGACGCTGCGCGGGCTCGCCCGGCTGCCGCTGACGCTCGGCTGACGGCGGGAGAACCGGCAGCGATGGAGACGGCGAGCGGGATCAACGGAGCGAACACCGACCTGACGCCGGCCCGGGCGGTGAGCGAGGCCCGCCTGGCCCGGCTGGCGACCGGCCTCGGACTCGGTGACCGGACCGGTGAGTGCCTCAAGGCGTTCCGGGCCATGACCGAGTCCTGGGGCACCGCCACGGCAGCGGAACTGCCCGAGTCCGACGTGTCGTCGGACGGGTCGCCGGTGGAGTTCGCGGTCGGCCTCGAGGACGACGCCGCAGTGCAGTTCGCGGTCGAGGCGCTGGCACCCGGGGACTCCCCGGCGGACCGGGTCGACGCGGCCCGCGCCACCATGGCCCGGCTGGTCCGCCGGTTCGGGACGGACCAGCGGCGCTGGACACAGGTCGCCGACCTGTTCCTGCCGGAGAAGCCGGCCACGGCGCACGTCGCGATGTTCGGCGCCGAGGTGCGGAGCAGCGGGCCGGTCCAGTTCAAGGTCTGGTTCTATCCGGGCGTCGGCGGGCCCGAGCAGGCCGCCGAGCTGTGCCGGCAGGGGCTGGCCGCCGTCGGGCTGGGCGAGGCCTGGCCCGCGGTGGTCGCCCACATGCCGCGCGGTGAGCGGCTCGACCCCCCGGTGCTGTTCTCGCTCGACCTGTCGGCGGACCGCGCGGCCCGGGTCAAGCTGTACTTCCGGCACCACGCCAGCAACGCCGACCGGCTGGCCGAACTCATGGCGCCCTACCCGGGTTTCGCGGCCACCCCGGTGCGCGAGTTCTGTGAGCTGATGGCCGCGGCCGCGGCCGCCGACCTCACGGCCCAGCCACCCGTCACCTGCCTCTCCTTCACCGGTGAGCGGCCCGCCGCGGTCGGCGCGGCCACCGTCTACCTGCCGATGTGGACCTACGCCCCGCACGACGAGGCCGTACGGCGGCGAATGCACCGGGCGCTGGCAGCCGGCGGGCGGCCGCTCGAACCGTACGAGCAGGCGCTGCGCGACGTGGCGGGGCGCCCGCTGGCCGCGGGCCGCGGCCTCCACAACTACATCGCCTGGCGCCCCGGTCGGGACCGGCCGCGGTTCAAGGCCTACTTCTCGCCGGAGTTGCGGCACATCGACCCGGCCGCCCGCTACGCACCTGACGGGCTGTCATAATCGGACGATGTATGAGCCCGTGGTCGACGCGTGGAAGCGCTATGCGGCACTGCTGCACCGGTACGACGCCACCCACCGGGTGCCGCTCGGCGTGATCGCCGAGGTGCACACCCGGTTCGGGCAGCTGGACCTGCTGATGGACAGCATCCTCAGCGTGCTCGACGCCTCGTCCTGGCCGCCGGCGGGGCCCGGGCAGACCGCCGCGGCCGAACACCGGCGGTACCTGAAGGCCTGGGACTGGGCGTCCGTGTACACCGACGCCTTCTACTTCTTCGGCTGGCGGACCACCGACCTGCTCAACGGCACGGTCGGTGGTCCGTTCCCGTACCTCGAACCGGTCCAGCCGCTCGGCCTGCTCTCGGTGCGCGGCACGCTGCACGCCCACCCCGAGCGTCAGGCCGACTACTACCGGCACGGGCTGGAGTTGCGCGACGAGGCGCTGGAGAAGGTCGTCCGGGCCGCCGACGCGCTCGAACTCGCCGGCGGCGACGATGACACCGGAACGGGCGGGCGGTGAACACCGCCCGCCCGTTCCGATCGGCGGCTGAGCGCCCCGGTGACTACCTGAGCAGCTCGATGATCGGCGCGAACGCGTCCAACCACGGCTCCAGCACCACGATGTAGCTGAGGCCGAACCGCTCCCGGTACTCCACGAGCAGATCGGCGATCTGCCGCTCCGACCCGATCAGCCAGGCCGGCGCCGCCAGCACCTGCTCCGGGGTGAAGTGCGCCAGCGGGTGCCGGGACCACTGCTCGGCGGTCCCCTTCGGGTCGTCGGTGACGATGACCTGCTGCACCAGCAGATTGAACTCCACCTCCGCGACCCGGTCGCCCAGGTGCTTGCGGACCAGGTCCACCCGCCCGCCCAGCTCCTCCGGGCTCGCCAGGTGCGGGAACTCCCCGCGGTCGGTGAAGATGCCGGTGAAGCCGATCACGTCGGCCTGCTCGGCGGCCAGCCGCAGCACCCGGTCGCCGTTCCCGGCCACCAGCAGCGGCGGGCCGCCCGGCCGCACCGGCTGGGGGGAGTGCTCGGGATTGCTCATCAGGGCGCGCAACTCCCGGACCGTGCGCTCCAGTTGACCGACCCGCTCGGGCGCGGACGGGAACGGCACATCGGCCGAGCCGGTGCCCTGCCGGATGGACCCGGCCGCCAGGCCGACCTCCAGCCGGCCGTCGGTCAGCAGGTCGGTGTTGACGACCTCCCTGGCCAGCAGCACCGGATTGTGGAACGCGGCGTTGAGGACGAAAGTGGAGAGCCGGACCCGTTCGGTGGCCTCCGCCGCGGCCACCAGGGCCGGGAACGGGGCCGGCGCGCCCAGGTGGTCGGGCACCCCCAGCACATCGAAACCCAGATCCTCGACCTTGCGGGCCTTTTCCGCCCATTCACGTCGAGGGGCCGGTGCGACGAGATTCACTCCGAAACGGAACGGACGATTCTCGGGAAGAGTCATGCTGCGACGTTAGCAGTGGCACCCGGATTCGAGAATGTCCCCGAGCCGTCCGCGCGAACGGGCCCGCCGGCGTTCAAACCCCCTGGTGTTCAAGCTGGTTGAGCTTGACATCGCCGGGCGCGTGATCGAGTCTCGGAGGAATCCCACACGCCCTGGGTCAATTCGCCGTGCGCGCACAGGAGGCTTTCGTGGAGTCGGAACAGGAACGTACCGAAACGACTGCCGGGAATTCCCCGGCAACCCCCCAACCGCCGTACTCCCTGGATGACGGGAAAGCGCTCCGGGCCTGGCTGCGCACCATGCGGGACGAAAATCCCGTGCACCAGGACCCGGCCACCGGGGCCTGGATGGTCTACCGGTACGCCGACGTCGTCGCCGCCAGCTCCGACCACGGCACCTACTCCTCGGAGCTGTGGCGGGCCTACCCCGGTGAGTGGGGCAAGGGCGACACCTGGGGCGAGGGCCGGCTCACCGAGATGGACCCCCCGCGGCACCGGCTGCTGCGGGCGCTCATCAGCAAGGCGTTCACCAACCGCACGGTCTCCGGGCTCGTCCCCGAGATCGAAGCCACCGTCGAACGCCTGCTGGACGCCGTCGACGGCCGCCCGGAGATCGACCTGGCCCGGGACCTCGCCGACCCGCTGCCCGTGATGGTCATCGCCGAACTGATCGGACTGCCCTTCGAGGACCGCGAGTTGCTGCGCGGCTGGGCGGACCGGCTGCTCTCCTTCGAGGCCGGTGAACTGGCCGGCGAGGAACTGGTCACGGCGATCGACCAAGCCGGCGCGGAACTCATGGCCTACCTGCGCGAACACCTCCGGCTGCGCCGCGCCGACCCCAAGGACGACCTCTTCAGCCGGCTCGCCACGGCCGAGGTGGAGGGCGAACGCCTCACCGACGAGGCGGTCGTCAACCTCGGCAAGCTGCTGCTCATCGGCGGACACGTCACCACCGCCTGCTCGCTCGGCAGCCTCGCCTTCGAGCTGCTCGGCGACCCCGACGCCCTCCGCGCGGTCCGGCAGGACGCCGACCTGATCCCGGCCGCCGTCGAGGAGTCCGTCCGCTACCGGCCCGCCGTCGTCAACAGCCTCCGGCTGACCACCCGCGACACCGAACTCGGCGGAGTCCCCATCCCCGCCGGGCAGTTCGTCTCGCTCTCGGCGATCTCCGCCAACCACGACGAGCGGCAGTTCGAGGCACCCGAGCGCTTCGACATCCACCGCAGGCACAACCAGCACGTCGGCTTCGGCCAGGGCGTCCACTACTGCCTGGGCGCACCGCTGGCCCGCACGGAGATCCGGATCGCGCTCGCCGCGCTGCTGCGGCGCTACCCGGTGCTGGAACGGACCGACGGGCCGCTCCAGTACTACCGGAACCCCAGCATCGCCGGACTCAGGTCCTTCCCGGTCGCCGTCAGCCGCGGCTGACCCCCGACGCCGGGCCGGCGTCCGCCACACCTCCACGGCATCGCGATCCACTCGGAACACCAGGGGCGAAGGAGTTCATCATGCGGAACATCGACGAGCCGAACCCGAGCGGGCGGTCCCGGAGCGAGGACGCGGACGCCGGCCCGGCGATCACCCCGACGACCCTTCCGGAGGTCTTCGAACGGCAGACGGCCGCCACCCCGCATGCCCTCGCCGTCACCGCGGCCGGCACCTCCTGGACCTACGCCGAACTCGACGCGCACGCCAACCGCTTCGCCCGCTGGCTGATCAGCCGCGGCGTCGGCCCCGACGACCTGGTCGCCGTCGCGCTGCCTCGGGGCACCGAACACCTCGCCGCCCTGCTCGGCGTCATGAAGGCCGGCGCCGGATACCTTCCGCTCGACCCGGAACAGCCCACCGAACGCCTGGTCCACCTGATCGAGGACGCGGGCCCCAAGGCCGTCCTGCTGCACGGTGACGCGGCCCGGCTCGCCCGGCACCTCCCGGCCGGTGACGTCGAGGTCCTGGCGCTCGACAGCGCTCAGACGTGCACCGCGCTCGCCGCCGTCCCCGCCACCGCGCCCGGCGACGCCGACCGGATCCGGCCGCTGCTCCCGCAGCACCTCGCCTACGTCATCTACACCTCCGGCTCCACCGGCGAACCGAAGCCGGTCGGTGTGCCGCACACCGGCATCGCCGCACTGGTCGCCACCGCGGCCCGGCACCAGGCCACCGACGCCGGCTCCCGGGTGCTCCAACTGGCCCCGGCCACCTTCGACGTGGCGATCTGGGAGCTGCTCACCACCTTCGCCGGCGGAGCCACCCTGGTGATCCCCGAGCACGGCCACCTGATCGGGGAGGAGCTCGCCGCCGTCCTCGGCACGGAGCGGATCACCCACGTCACCATGCCGGTCCCGGTGCTCGCCACCCTTCCGGCCGGCACCGAGTCCGCGCTGCCCGAGCTGCGCCGGGTGCACATCGGCGGTGAGAGCTGCCCGACCGAGCTGATCCGCCGCTGGTCCGCCGTCGTCGAGCTGGTCAACGGCTACGGCACCACGGAGTGTTCGGTCGCCACGACGCTGACCGAGCCGCTGGCCGAGACCTGTGCGGAGGACACGGCGGGCCAGGCTGTGATCGGGACACCCGTGGCGGGTGCACGGGTGTTCGTGCTGGATGAGGCGTTGGGTGTGGTGGCGCCGGGTGTGGTGGGTGAGTTGTATGTGGCGGGGCCGGGTGTGGCGCGGGGGTATGTGGGTCGTGGGGGGTTGACGGCGGAGCGGTTCGTGGCGTGTCCGTTCGGTGGTGTGGGTGAGCGGATGTATCGGACGGGGGATGTGGTGCGGTGGGGTGCGGGTGGGGAGTTGGAGTATCTGGGTCGTGCTGATGATCAGGTGAAGATTCGTGGGTTCCGGGTGGAGCCGGGTGAGGTGGAGGGGGTGTTGCGGGGGTTGTCGGGGGTGGCGCAGGCGGTGGTGGTGCCGTGTGTGCACGGGGGTGAGACGCGGTTGGTGGCGTATGTGGTGGGTGTGGTGGGGGAGTTGGTGTCGTCGGCGGGGTTGCGGGCTCGGTTGGGGGCGGTGCTGCCGGGGTATCTGGTGCCGTCGGCCGTGGTGGTGCTGGACGAGCTGCCGCTGAACGCGAACGGGAAGCTGGACCGGGCGGCGCTGCCGGCGCCGGAGTACGGCACTGACACCCCCTCCCGTGCGGCGCGGACCCAGGCCGAGGAGGTGCTGTGTTCGTTGTTCGCCGGGATCCTCGGAATCCCCGAGGTGGGGGTGGACGACGACTTCTTCGAGTTGGGTGGGCATTCGCTGTTGGCGACCCGGTTGGTGAGTCGGGTGCGGCGGGTGCTGGGTGTGGAACTGCCGTTGCGGGTTCTGTTCGAGGCGCCGACGGTGGCGGGGGTGGCGCGGCGGTTGGAGGCGGGTGAGGTGCGCCCGGCGCTGGTGTCGCGGGCCCGGCCGGAGTTGCTGCCGCTGTCCTTCGCCCAGCAGCGGTTGTGGTTCCTGCACAAGCTGGAAGGGCCGTCCGCCACCTACAACATGCCGCTCGCCCTGCGGCTCACCGGTGAGTTGGACGCCGGTGCGCTGGAGGTCGCGATCAACGACGTGGTGGCCCGGCACGAGCCGCTGCGCACCGTCTTCCCCGAGACGGCCGGCCGGCCCCACCAGCGCGTGCTGACCCCGGAGCTGGCCCGCCTGAGCCTCCACACCATGACCGTGGCGGCCGACCAGCTCGACCGTGAGCTCCTGGCCACCGCCCGCCACCCCTTCGACCTCGCCACCGAAATCCCCGCCAAGGCCTGGCTGTTCCGCGTCGAGGACGATCCGGCCGCCGCCGTTCTGCTGCTCGTGCTGCACCACATTGCGGGGGACGGGTGGTCGGCGGGTCCGTTGGCGCGGGATCTGGTGGCGGCGTACGAGGCGCGGCTGGGCGGTGGGGCGCCGGGGTGGTCGGCGCTGCCGGTGCAGTACGCGGATTACACGGTGTGGCAGGGCGAGGTGTTGGGGGATGTGGCGGACCCCGGAAGTGAAATGCTCCGTCAGTTTCACTACTGGGCCGACCAGTTGGCTGGACTGCCGGATGAGGTGACGGTGCCGGGGGACCGGGCGCGCCCGGCGGTCGGGTCGTTCGCAGGTGCGGTGGTGCCCTTCGAGGTGGGTGCGGCGGGGCATGCGGGGCTGCGTGAGCTGGCGCGGTCGGAGGACGCCACACTCTTCATGGTGTTGCAGGCGGGGTTGGCGGCGTTGCTGTCGCGGTTGGGCGCGGGCTCCGATGTGGCGGTGGGATCGCCGGTGGCAGGGCGCGCCGACGAGGGCCTCGATGAGCTGGTGGGGCTGTTCGTGAACACGTTGGTGTTGCGGACGGATGTGTCGGGGGATCCGTCGTTCGGGGAGTTGCTGGAGCGGGTGCGGGAGGTGTGTCTGGAGGCGTGGGCGCACCAGGACGTGCCGTTCGAGTTGGTGGTGGAGCGGCTGAACCCGGTGCGGTCGGGTGGGCGGCATCCGTTGTTCCAGGTGGCGTTGGTGTTGCAGAACGCGGAGGAGGGGCGGTTCGAGCTGCCGGGGCTCCGGGTGCGGGCGGAGTCGTTGGCGACGGGGACCTCGAAGTTCGATGTGACGGTGAGCCTGTCGGAGGCCTTCGATGAGGGGGGTCGGCCGGCGGGGATCCGTGGGTTCGTCGAGTACGCGACGGATCTCTACGATGCCGCGACCGTCGAGGCTTTCGCGGGCCGTCTGGGTCGGTTGCTGGACGCTGCTGTGCTCGAACCCGGTTTGCGGGTCAGCGAGTTGGCGCTTCTTGGGGAGGAGGAGCGGCGGGAGCTGGTTGAGTGGGGTGGTTCGGCGGGCGTCGCCGGCGAGGTGACGTTGCCGGGGCTGTTCGAGGCGCGGGTTCGGGTGACTCCGCAGGCGCCGGCGCTGGTCGACGCCGCGGGCGTGGTCTCGTACGCGGAGCTGGATGCGCGGGCGAACCAGATCGCGCACT
>NZ_JBEOSA010000067.1:0-53486 GCF_040302625.1 Kitasatospora sp. NPDC097643
AGTGGGAAGTCGGCCGGTCCGACTTCCCACTCCACCGCTCCGGCGTTCCGGCGGGAGCCGTCAGCGGGCGAGCAGGGTGCGGGCGACCCGGGTGCGCTGCGGGGCGAGCTCGGCGGCGATCACGGCGGACTCGGCGGCGGTGGTGGTGACGGCCGCCGGTACCGCCGGGGCGCGGTCGAGCAGGGCCAGCCGCAGGTGGGTGGGCGGATGGGTGGTGTCCACGGCGGTGCGCTCCCGGGCGCTGTGCCGCAGCAGCCGCTCGCGCTCGCGTTCGTCCGTCCGTCTGCCCAGGCCAGGACGGCCTGGAACGGTTGGAACGGCCTGGAACGTGTTCTAGTCCCGTCCTGCGGGCCGTGCCAGAATCGGCCCGACCGCGGATCCGAGGCCGCGGGTCCGAGGCACCGAGGAACACCGGGAGCAGCCCATGCGCGCAGCCGTCCTGCACAAGACCGGCCAGGACACCCTCGACGTCCGGGAGGACGTCACGGCGGTCGGGTTCGGACCGGGCGCCGTACGGGTCCGGATGCGGGCGGCCAGCCTCTGCCACTCCGACCTCTCCGCGATGAACGGCGTCCTGCCGCAGCCCGCGCCGTTCGTCCCGGGGCACGAGGGCGCCGGGGACGTCGTCGAGGTCGGCGAGGGCGTCACCGGCCTCGCCCCCGGGGACCGCGTGGTGCTCTGCTGGATGGCCCCCTGCGGGCGCTGCGCGCACTGCGAGCGCGGCCGGGGCCACCTGTGCGTCGCCAGCCTGCGGCGGCTGGGCGCGCCCGGCTTCCGGTTCGAGGAGGGTGGCGTGGCGGTCGAGGCCTCCGGCTTCTACGGCACCGGGGCGTTCGCCGAGGAGGTCGTGGTCGCCGCCGACGCCGTCATCAAGGTGCCCGCCGACCTGCCGTACGAGGCCGCCGCGCTGATCGGCTGCGGGGTCACCACCGGCGTCGGCGCCGCCGTCAACACGGCCCGGGTCGAGCCCGGCGCCTCCGTCGCGGTGATCGGCGCCGGCGGGGTCGGGATCGCCACCGTGCAGGGCGCCCGGGTCTGCGGGGCCGCCCGGATCACCGTCGTCGACCCGGTCGCCTCCCGCCGGGAGCGGGCGCTCGCCTTCGGCGCGACCGAGGCCCTCGCCCCCGAGGAGCTGAAGGCCGTCGCGAAGGGCCTGCCGGGCGGCGGGTTCGACTACGTCTTCGAGGCGGTCGGCCGGGCCGCCACCGTCCGGGCCGGCTACGACGCGGCCCGCCGCGGCGGCGCCGTCGTGGTGATCGGCGCGGGCGCGCAGGACGACCTCGCGCAGTTCACCATGGGCGAGCTGTTCTTCAACGAGAAGCGCCTGCTGCCCTCGCTGTACGGCGGGGCGACGGTCTCCCGCACCATCGGCCTCGTGGTGGACCTCTGGCGGGCCGGGCGGATCGACCTGGACGGCATGGTCACCCACCGGGTCGGCCTGGCGGACGTCAACGAGGCGATCGCCCAGATGCGCAGCGGCGAGGCGCTGCGGACGGTCGTGACGCTGGGCTGAGCCCGGCACGGGTCGGGCCCGCCGGGGATCACCCCGGCGGGCCCGTTCACGCTTTGGCGCAGGTGCTCAGTTGTGGCCCGCGGCGCCACGGTGGCGACCGTGCGGGTCGGCCTCGGGGGTGTCGTCGGCGGCGGAGCGACCGCGGTGCCGGCCGTGCGACGCGGTGTCCTCGGCCGTGATCTCGTCGGCGTCGGTCCCGTAGCCGGTGGGGCCGGTGGTGTCGGTGAGGGTGTCGGACATCAGAAATCGTCTTTTCCGTGCGGAGGGTGCAGGTCATCGGCGCCCGGCCGGCGCTGTCGGCGCGCGGTCGGGTCCCCGATCGGGCGCTCGGTACGCGCCACAGCCGGTGATCGCGGCCCGTGCCCCGGCCACCCTAACGGCCGGAACGGACGAGATCCTATCGAGATCACGCCGGGCCTCCCGCGCGCGGCAGGGCCCGGCGCACGGCCGCCCGGGGCCCGGCGGCTCAGCCCGGGCGACCGGTGCGCAGGAACGCCGCGAGCAGTTCGTGCAGGACGGCGCCGCCCTCCTCGGCCAGCACCTCGTGGCCGGAGCCGGCCGCCTCGACGTACCGGAAGTCCGCGCCCTCGACCCGGCCGATCCGCAGCAACTCGTGCCGCAGCGAACGGGACTGGCCCACCGGCACCACCTCGTCCCGGTTGCCGTGCACCATCAGCAGCGGGGCGCTCAGCCGGTGCGCGAGTTGCAGGACGTCACGCGGGCCGCGGGCGTCGGCGATCGGCTCGCCGCCGCCCAGCCGGGTGGCCAGGGCCCGGACCGGGGCGGCCGCTTCGGCCAGCAGTCGGGCGCCGGACAGGAAGGGGGCGACGACCGCGCAGCGGGACACCTGCTCGGCCGGCGCGTGTGCGGCCGCCAGCAGGGCCAGGAACGCGCCGTAGCTGACCCCGAACAGGGCGGGCGGCTCCAGGCCGAGCGCCGAGCGCTGGCCCGCGAGGCCCTCCAGCAGGTGCAGCACGTCGTCCAGGTCGGGCCCGCCCCAGGCGCCCCGGATGGCCATCGCGTGCGCCACCCCGTAGCCGGTGGAGCCGCGCTGGTTCGGGGCGACCACGGCCAGGCCCTCGGCGGCCATCCGTTGCAGGGCCGGGTCGAACTCCAGCCGCCAGGCGTCCGCCGGGCCGCCGTGCAGCGCCAGGACGAGGTGCGGGCTGCTCAGCCAGGCGTCCCCGCCGTACACCACGGCCTCCAACGGCCCGGCCGGGCCGGCGAGTTCGAGGCTCTGCGCGGAATGCCAGCGGCCGCCGTCACCGGGCCGGGTGCTGCCGTCCAGCCGCCAACCGGGCGGCGGCGTACGGGAGGCGCGCGGACCGCCGGGCTGCCACGGCAGCACGGTGTCCCGCCACGGGCCGGGCAACCCCGAACCCAGCGGCGCCAGTTGGAGCGGCAGCGGCATCGGGCCGGAGGTGGCCGCGGCCGGGCCGTGCGCCGCCAGGGCGTCCACGTCCAGCCGGGCCAGCGCCGGCGGTTGGTCGGGGGAGGAGTACGGCAGCCACAGCCCGGCCGCCCCCCAGTGCCCGACCGCGCCGAACCGGCCGGGCGGTACCGGCAGCGGGTCGAGCCGGCCCGGCCGGCCGGGCGCGGGCCGCCAGAGCGCGAGCGTGGAGCCGGCCCCGTGGTCGATCTGCACGGCCACCCGGGGGCCGTCCGCCGCCTGCCGCAGCGCGACCGGCCGCAGCAGCATGCCCGCGACGTGCAGGCACTCGGGGAACCGCAGCGGCTCGCCACCGCCCAGCACGCCCCAGCCGAGCCGGTCGGTGCCCGGTGCGTCGCTGCGCACCATCGCGAACCGGCTGTCCGGGTCGAAGAGCACCAGCCGGTCGTTGCTCTGCTCGCCGATCTCCAGCAGCGGGGTGACCGCCCCGCTGCGCAGGTCCAGCACCACACTGCGGACCAGCCCCGCGCTCACCCGGTCCAGCGCCAGCAGCGTGCCGGTGTGGTCCAGCCAGACGCCGCCGCCGTGCAGGCCGGGGAGCTCGGCGACCTGTTCGGGCGCGCTGCCGTCCGCCCGGACCAGCCAGGCGGTGGTGACCGGGCGGCTGTCGGTGCCGAGCGCGAGCGCCACCGGCGCGCGCGGGCTGGCACCGGGGGTGGCCGGCAGCGGCAGCAGCCGCAGGCCGGGCAGCTGGATGGTGGCCAACGGCTGTTCCACGGTGGCGGGTTCACCGCCGGTGGGCTGGGCGGGGCCGGGGGCGAGCCGGACCAGGTCGTGCCGGTCGCCGTCGTGCCGACAGGCCAGCACCGAGCCGTCCGGCAGCGCGACCAGCTGCGAGCGAAGGCTCTCCGACCGGTTGCCGGGCAGCGGCAGTGCGACGGGCGCGGCCGGTCCGCCGTCCGGCGGCAGGCGCCAGCTCTCCGCGTACCAGCCGCCGTCGGCGGCCGAGGCCAGGCAGGCGGCGTGGCCGCCGTCGGCGGCGAAGGCGAAGCCCAGTCGCCGCAGCGCGTGCGTCACGGTCCGGGTGGCGACGTTCACGAGGCGCTCACCCCGTTGGGGTCGGTGCGGCGGATCCTGCCGGGCGCGCAGCTCGCGGAGTGGCCGTCGGTGGTGATTGGCTCCCAGCCTTCGGCCGGGAGGTGCCCCCATCGTGGTGGGCTCGCTCCTTCGCCTTGCGATGCCTGCGCCCTGACGCCGCGCGCGGATCCGACCAGGTCCGTGCCCTGGAGCCGGCGGACGGCCGGGGGCGGCAGCGGATCCCGCCGGAGCCGGGGGCAGCCGGGGCGGCGTCTGGAGGGCGGGGCGTTGCCGGGCGCGTCCTCGGGGCGACGGGTCGGCCCCCGGTGCGCGGTGGGCATGCCCCCGGGCTGCCGGGGGAGACCGTGCAGCAGCGGGGTGACGACGGGGGTGACGCCGGCCGGACCGGCGCTACCCGCAGCGGGGCCTCCGGGTTCCGGGCCACCTTCATCCGCGCCGCCCGGTTCGGTGCCACCTACATAGGTGCCGCCCACAGCAGGACCACCCGGTTCCGCGCCGCCCGGTTCGGCGCCGCCCGCATCCGCGCCACCGGCGAGGTGGGCCCGGACCTGCCGGAGGGCCCAGCGCCGTTCGGGCTGTTCGGCGCGCAGGCCGAGGACGGCGGGGGCGAGCCGGTGGGCGGTGGTGCCGGTGCGGGCGGCCAGGGCGAGCCAGCGGCCGAGGCGTTCGGGGACGGGCCGGGCCCGGGGGAGGTCTTCCGCGAGCAGCGGGTCGTGGCCGGTGGCGAGCAGGAAGAGGAGCCCGCCGAGGGCGTAGTGGTCGGCGGCGGGGGTGGCGGCGCGGGCGCCGGCCAGGGCGAGGCGGCCCGGTCCGTGTTCGGGGGCGCGGTAGCCGGGGGTGCCGGGCGTGCGCGCCGGGTGGCCCGCTTGGGCGGCGCGCCCGAGGCCGACCAGGCGCAGGGTGCCGTCGGGGCGGACCAGCACCGTGCCGGGGGAGAGGTCCGGTAGGACGAGCCCGTGGGCGTGTACCCGCTCGACCAGGTCGACCAGTGCGTGGGTGAGCGGTCCGGCATCGGCCCAGTCGACGCCGACGTGCCCGCCGATGTGCCCGCCGCGCCGCACGCGGGCGCCGACCCAGCCGCCGAGCGGCCGTCCGGCGATTCGTTCCTGCACCAGGAGGACGGAGTCGTTCCGTTCGATCAATTCGATCGGCTGCGGCGCCAGCCCCTGCCCGTCGAGCCGGGTGAGCAGCGCGGCCTCGTGCCGGAGCAGGTCGCGGGCGTCGGCGCCGGCCCGGGCGGTCCCGAGGGGTGCGCGGGCCTGCTTGACCACCACCTCGGCGCCGTTCGCGCTGTCCTGCCCGTGGAAGACGCCGCCGTCGGCGCCCTGCCGGACGACGGCGGTGATCGCGTACCGCCCGGCGAGCAGCGCCCCACCCGGGCGCCTGGCCGGCCGCGCCGCACCCGCCCCGGGCCGGTCCCGCCGCAACGCCCCGGGCCCCTCGCCGGTCCGCCCGCCGGCCGGCCGGTCCCCAGCCCCGAACGCCCCGGCCGCGACCGCGCCGTACCGGTAGTGCACCCGACTGCCGGGCCGGTACGGCCGGCCGGCGGGCACCGTCGGCCCGGGCAGCCCGGCGGTGGCCCGGTCGAGAGCCGCCGCCAGCCGCCGGAACTGCGCGTCGTCCGCCGGGTGGACGGTGATGAACGCGCCCTGGACGGCACCGGACGCGCCCGCCGGACCGATGCCGCCGGGCCGGGAGCCGAGCTCGCGCAGCCGCTGCTCCCCGGCGGCGAACCGGAACGGGCACGGGTCCTCGCCGATCACCCGGACGACGGCCGCGAGCACCGCCTCACCCGCCGCCGGGGCCGCGCTCACGTCCAGCTGCCACCCCCGGGCCGGTAACGGACCCGACGCGGACGGCCTGGCCGTGCACCAGGAGCCCTCGACGGTGACGTCCCAGTCACCGCCGCCTCCCCGGCTCCCGGCGTCGGCCAGCGCCGCCCGCGTCGCGTCCGGCCACGGACCGACCGCATCCGGTCCGTGGCCCGCCGAATCCCCCGCCCCGGCCGCACCCGGTGATGTGCCCGCACCCACTCGCCACCACATCCCCTTCGTCGTGGCCGCCGCCCACGGGTGCCCGACTGCTCCGGCACCCGGGCGTACGACCCGGCCCGATCGGTTTCCTCGGAAGGAACGGGAGCCCGGGGCGGGAGCGCCACACTCCCGCCCCGCCGCACTCCGACCGCACCCGCCTCCGCCAGCCGGCCTGCCACCCACCGGGGGCGAACGCGAGGCGAACATCGGGGCAACTCCCCTTCGCAGGAGTGAAGTTACTTTCGGGACAGGGGTGGCTCAACGCAGCGCCGGTCACTTCACTCATACGGGTGATCCGGAACCGGTTTCGCATTCCTCCGTGCGCCCCGGTGTGAGCAACGGGCGCCCGGCGCACGGACCGTGGCCCGCCCGCGGTAGCCCGCCCGGGCGCCCCCCGCCGCAGGTTGACGCGCACCCGTGCGCCGACGACACCCGCGTCCGAACCCGCACCACCGGGCCGGTGGCCGGATCCCGCCGAACGGCCGAGGCCCGACCGGCCCCGCGCGCACGGTAGTCTCGACAGGTGCCGAAACTGTCCGACGTCATCACCGCGCTCGAAGAGGTCTACCCGCCGCAGTGGGCGGAGTCCTGGGACGCCGTCGGCCTGGTCTGCGGGGACCCTCAGGCCGAGGTCGGCCGTGTGCTGTTCGCCGTCGACCCCGTGCAGACGGTCGTCGACGAGGCCGTCGAGTGGGGCGCCGACCTGGTCGTCACCCACCACCCCCTCTACCTGCGCGGCACCACCAGCGTCGCCGCCACCACCTTCAAGGGCCGGGTGGTGCACACGCTGATCAGCAACGGCATCGCCCTGCACGTCGCGCACACCAACGCCGACCACGCCGACCCGGGCGTCTCGGACGCGCTGGCCGAGGCGGTCGGCGTCCGGGTGACCGGCCCGCTGGTGCCGGACCCGACCGACCCGCTGGGCCGTCGCGGCGGCGGCCGGATCGGCCTGCTGGAGCCCCCGCTGCCGCTGTCCGCCTTCGCCGCGCAGGTGGCCCAGGGCCTGCCCGCGACCGCCACCGGGGTCCGGGTCTCCGGCGACCCGAACCGGCTGATCAGCCGGGTCGCGGTGTGCGGCGGCTCGGGCGACTCCTTCTTCGCCGAGGTGCGGGCGGCCGGTGTGGACGCCTACCTGACCGCCGACCTGCGCCACCACCCGGCGTCCGAGGCCGCCGAGGCGGCGCCGGTCGCGCTGGTCGACGCCGCGCACTGGGCCACCGAGTGGCCCTGGCTCGCCCTGGCCGAGCGGGCCTTGCAGGCCGTCGCCGACAAGCGCGGCTGGGCCGTGGAGACCAAGGTCTCCCACCGGGTCACCGACCCGTGGACCGCGCACGCCCCCATGTCCTTCCCCGCCTGACCCGATTCACAGGAGCCTTCCGCTTGAACGCCGCGCCCGCCGACCAGATCCGCCTGCTCGACCTCCAGGCCTTCGACTCGAAGCTCGACCAGCTGGCCCACCGGCGCCGGAGCCTGCCCGAGCACGCCGAGATCGACAAGGCCTCCGCCGACCACACCGCGCTCAAGGACCTCGTGGTCGCCGCCGAGGCCCAGAAGGGCGACACCGCCCGCGAGCTGACCAAGGCCGAGCAGGACGTCGAGCAGGTTCGCTCCCGTGCCGCCCGCAACCAGCAGCGCCTGGACTCCGGCGCGATCACCTCGCCGAGGGACCTGGAGAACCTCCAGCACGAGATCGGCTCGCTGGCCAAGCGCCAGGGCGACCTCGAGGACGTCGTGCTGGAGATCATGGAGCGCCAGGAGAGCGCCAAGAGCCGGGTCGAGGAGCTGTCCGCCCGCCTGGAGCACTCCACCGTCGTCCTGACCGAGGCCGAGTCCCGCCGGGACGCCGCCTTCGCCGAGATCGACGGCGAGGCCGAGAAGGTCAAGCGGGACCGCGAGACGGTGGCCGCCGTCGTCCCGGCCGACCTGCTCAAGCTCTACACCAAGCTGCGCGAGTCGCAGGGCGGCGTCGGCGCGGCCCGCCTCTACCAGCGCCGCTGCGAGGGCTGCCGCACCGAGTTCTCGATCACCGAGCTGAACGCCATCAAGGCCGAGCCGGCCGACAAGGTCGTCCGCTGCGAGAACTGCTCGCGGATCCTGGTCCGTACCGCCGACTCGGGCGTCTGAGCCGGTGGCGGCGCGCTTCATCGTCGAGGCGGACGGCGGGTCCCGGGGCAACCCGGGGCCGGCCGGCTACGGCGCGGTGGTCCGGGACGGCGACACCGGGCAGATCATCGCCGAGGCCGCCGAGTTCATCGGCCACGCCACCAACAACGTGGCCGAGTACAAGGGCCTGATCGCGGGTCTCAAGGCGGCCCGGGAGCTCGACCCGGACGCCTCGGTGGACGTCCGGATGGACTCCAAGCTGGTCGTCGAGCAGATGTCCGGGCGCTGGAAGATCAAGCACCCCGACATGCAGCCGCTCGCCGCCGAGGCGCGCACCATCCTGCCGCGCGGCCGGGTCACGTACACCTGGATCCCGCGCGAGCGGAACAAGGACGCCGACCGGCTGGCCAACGAGGCGATGGACGCGGGCAAGGCCGGGCGCCAGTGGGAGCCGCGCAAGCCCGCGGCGGCCAAGGCCGTCGCCACCGCCGTCGTGGCGGAGCCGCCGCTGGAGACGGCCGCCCCCAAGGCCGGCTGGGCGGCCGAGGCCGACCTCGGCACCCCGACCACCTTCGTGCTGCTGCGCCACGGCGAGACCCCGCTGACCCCGCAGAAGCGGTTCTCCGGCAGCGGCGGCACCGACCCGGAGCTGTCCGAGCGGGGCCGCTGGCAGGCCGAGCGGGCCGCCGAGGCGCTGGCCGCCCGCGGCAGCATCCAGGCCGTGGTCGCCTCCCCGATGCGCCGCACCCGGCAGACCGCCGAGATCGTCGCCGCCCGGCTCGGCCTGGAGGTCCGGTACGAGGACGGGCTGCGCGAGGTCGACTTCGGTGCCTGGGAGGGCCTGACCTTCGCCGAGGTGCAGGAACGCCACCCGGACGACCTGGCGGCCTGGCTCGGCTCGGCCAAGGCCAAGCCCACCGGCAGCACCGAGAGCTTCACCACGCTCACCCACCGGGCGGGCGTGGCCCGGGACAAGATCCTCGCCCGGTACCCCGGCAAGACGGTGCTCGTGGTCTCCCACGTCAGCCCGATCAAGACGCTGGTCCGGCTGGCGCTCGGCGCCCCGCCGGACGCGCTGTACCGGATGGAGCTGTCCGCCGCCGCGCTGTGCGCCGTCCAGTACTACGCGGACGGCAACGCCTCGCTGCGGCTGCTCAACGACACCTCGCACCTGCGCTGACCCCGTTCCCCGGGGGCGGGCCACCGCCCCCGGGGAACGGTTCAGTGCACATCTGTGACGATCACGTCCAGCTGCCAGGCCTTGCGCGCCGTGCCCTCGGCTGCGACCTCCACCCGGTGGCCCAGCTCCAGCAGCGCGTCCACCAGCTCCCCGGGCGTCTTCGGCTCGGCCCCCGCGACCAGCAGGTCGCGCACCAGCCGGCCCTTGGTCGCCTTGTTGAAGTGGCTGACCACCGTGCGCTTGCCGTTGCGCTCCTGGAGCACCCGGACGGTCGCCGTGCGCGAGGCCACCTCGCCGGCCGGCTTCCACGCCGCGGCGTACGCCGAACTGCGCAGGTCCAGCACCAGCCCGTCCGCCACCTCCGGCAGCACGGACACCATCGCGCCCCGCCAGTACGCCCCGAGCGCCCCCAGACCGGGCAGTTTCACGCCCATCGAGCAGCGGTACGGCGGGATCCGGTCGTCGATCCGCACCGCGCCCCACAGACCCGAGAACACCAGCAGCGAACGCTCGGCCCGGTCGTACGCGGCGGCGTCCAGCGTGGCCAGGCCCAGGTTGTCGAACAGCACCCCGGTGTACACCTCGCCCGCGGGCCGCGCGCCGGCCGTCGGCAGCCCCGCGTTGCGGGCGATCTCCCCGCGCAGACCGGGGCTGAGCCCCAGCACCTCGGCGGCGGTGTCCTCCGCGCCCCGGCAGAGCCCGACCAGCGCCTCCAGCACCGCGCCGCGCGCCGCCGTCAGCCCCGGCAGCGACAGCCGGTCGAGCGCCACCGGCACGCCGTCCCCGGACGCGGCCTTGCCCTCCGAGGGCGGCAACAGCACCAGCACAGCGGACTCCTCAACACTTTGTGGCGGATGAACCCCGCCACCCTACGCAAAACCCGCCCACCCCGGCGCCCCGTCCACCCACCGGGCCGCCCGGCCCGGCCCGCCCGCCGGTATTTCGGTGGACCGACGACAACGGCGAGCCGTACACCGACCCGCACCCGGACGACGCCGTGGCCTTCATGCTGCGGCTGGCCACCGGTGGCTACGACGACGCCGTCGCGCCGGCGGCCAAGGACCTCAAGTCCCTGCTGGGCCGCTGAGATCCGGGCGCCGTCCGGCGCGCCGCCACCCAGCCACCTGCGGCCGGAATCACCCGATTCGCCCTACGCTGCCTGCATGCCTCGCCGAAAACTGCGCGTCAAGGCCGCCGACTCCGCCCGGATCAACACCGAACTGGCCGAGCTCCGCGCCCACTTGGAGATCCACACCGAGTGGCCGGAGGTCGTGCTGGCCGAGGCGGAGGAGGCGGCCGAGAGCCCCCGGCTGCCCGAGTACGACGCCACCGACCTCCCGCTGTTCACGGTCGACCCGCCCGGCTCCCGCGACCTCGACCAGGCCATGCACCTCACCCACCGGGCCGGCGGCGGCTACCGGGTGTACTACGCGATCGCCGACGTCGCCGCCTTCGTCCGCCCCGGCGGCGCGATCGACGCCGAGGCCCGCCGCCGCGTCGAGACCCTGTACTTCCCGGACCACCGCGTCCCGCTGCACCCCGCCCGGATCTCCGAGGACGTCGCCAGCCTGCTGCCCGGCGAGCCCCGGCCCGCCCTGCTCTGGCAGCTGGACCTGGACGCCGACGGCGCCGTCGTGCTGGCCGACCTGCGCCGCGCCATGGTCCGCTCGCACCGCCGCCTGGACTACGCCGCCGTCGAGCGCGCCGTCGACCTGGGCGGCGCCGACGAACAGCTCGGCCTGCTGGCCACCGTCGGCCGGCTGCGCGAGGAGCAGGAGCGCGCCCGGGGCGGGATCAGCCTGCCGGTGCCCGAGCAGGAGATCGAGGAGACCCTGCACGGTTACGTCCTCGGCTACCGCGCGCCCGGCCCCGCCGACGGCTGGAACGCGCAGATCTCCCTGCTCACCGGCATGGCCGCGGCCGAGCTGATGCTCGACGCCGGCGTCGGCCTGCTGCGCACCCTGCCGGCCGCGCCCGCCGCCGCGTACGAGCGGCTGCGCCGGATCGCCGGTGCGCTGGACGTCGACTGGCCGCAGGCGCTGCCGTACCCGGAGCTGATCCGCTCCCTCGACCCGGACGTGCCGCTGAACGCCGCCTTCCTCAACGCCTGCACCGGGCTGCTGCGCGGCGCCGGCTACCACGCCTTCGACGAGTCCCGCGGCCTGCCCGCCCCGGCCGACCCGGGCCACGCCGCGCTGGCCGCGCCGTACGCGCACTGCACCGCGCCGCTGCGCCGGCTCGGCGACCGCTTCGCGCAGGAGGTGTGCGCCGCGGTGGCCGCCGGGGAGGACGTGCCGGACTGGGCACGCGAGGCGCTGCCCGCCGTGCCGGCGCTGATGGCGGGCGGGGACCGGCGCTCGGGCGAGGTCGAACGGGCCTGCGTGGACCTGGTGGAGGCGGAGCTGCTGGCCGGCCGGGAGGGCGAGGACTTCACCGCCGTGGTGATCGACGTGGACGGGAAGCGGCCCGGCTCGGGCACCGTGCAGCTGCGCGAGCCCGCAGTCCGGGCCCGCTGCGACGGCACCGGCGGCGCGGACCACGGCGGACCGGCGGTGGCGGCCCTGCCGCTCGGCGGGCTGATCCGGGTCCGGCTGACCCGGGCCGACCCGGCCACCCGGACGGTCCGCTTCGCCGCCGTCTGAGCACCGTCTGCCCGCCGCCTGCCCGCCGCCTGCCCGCCGTCCGAGCCCCGTCTCACCGCCGTCCGAGCCCCGCCTCACCGCCGACCGACCGTCATCCGACCGTCGCGGCGCCCGCCGATCCCGCCACCCGGACGGTCCGTTCCGCCGCCGCGGCCCGCCGCCGGGGTGGGAGGATCGGTCCGTGCCCGAAGCCCACACCCCCGCCGCCCCCGGGCGGCGCCGCCGTCTGCTCGTCCTGGCGATCTGCTGCCTGAGCCTGTTCATCGTCGGCCTCGACAACACCGTGGTGAACATCGCCCTGCCGTCGATCCAGCGGGACCTGGACGCCCCCGCGTCCGGACTCCAGTGGATCATCGACGCCTACACCCTGGTGCTGGCCTCGCTGCTGATGCTGTTCGGCTCGGTGGCCGACCGCTTCGGCCGCCGCCGGGTGTTCCAGACCGGGCTGGTCTGCTTCGCGCTCGGCTCGCTGCTGTGCAGCCTGGCGCCGAGCCTGGAGTGGTTGGTGGTGTTCCGCGCACTCCAGGCGGTCGGCGGTTCGATGATGAACCCGGTGGCGATGTCGATCATCACCAACACCTTCACCGACCCGCGGGAGCGGGCCCAGGCGATCGGCGTCTGGGGCGGCGTGGTCGGCATCTCGATGGCGCTCGGCCCGCTGCTCGGCGGCTTCCTGGTGGACGGCGCCGGCTGGCAGTCGATCTTCCTGATCAACGTCCCGGTCGGCCTGGTCGCCGTCGCGCTGACCGCCCGTTACGTCCCGGAGTCCCGCGCGCCCCGACCGCGCCGGCTGGACCCGGTCGGGCAGCTGCTGATGATCGTCCTGCTGGGCTGCGGCACCGCCGCCATCATCGAGGGCCCGGGCAACGGCTGGACGTCCCCGCTGATCCTCGCCCTGGCCGGCAGCGCCCTGGCCGCCCTGGTGGCCTTCCCGCTCTGGGAGCGCCGGGTGGCCGAGCCGCTGGTGGACCCGCGCTTCTTCGCCAGCGCGCCGTTCTCCGGGGCCACCCTCACCGCGGTCTGCGCCTTCGCCGCACTGGGCGGCTTCCTCTTCCTCAACACCCTCTACCTCCAGGACGTCCGGCACTACGGCCCGGTCGAGGCCGGGCTGTGGACGCTCCCGATGGCCGGGATGATGCTGGTCTGCGCGCCGGTGTCCGGCCGGATCGTCGGCGTCCGGGGCCCGCGCGGCCCGCTGCTCGCGGCCGGGGCGGGCATCGCCGCCAGCGGCGTGCTGCTCACCCGGCTGACCGCGGACTCCCCGCCCGGGCTGCTGCTGGTCGCGTACGCGCTGTTCGGCTTCGGCTTCGGCATGGTGAACTCGCCGATCACCAACGCGGCGGTCTCCGGCATGCCGCGCGCCCAGGCCGGGGTGGCCGCGGCGGTGGCCTCGACCAGCCGTCAGGTCGGCCAGTCGCTGGGCGTCGCGGTGATCGGCACGGTGGTCACCTCGGCCGTGGTCGGCCCGGTCGCGACGGGCTTCGCCGCGGCCAGCCACGCCGGCTGGTGGATCCTGGCCGGGCTGGGCTGCGCCGTCCTGGTCCTCGGCCTGGTCACCACCACCCCGTGGGCCACCGCCACCGCCGCCCGGGTGGCCGCCCGCCTCGGCGCCGAGCCGCCCGCCGTCCGGTCCGGTGTACGGGAGGCACCGCCCGAGCGGCTACCATGACCACTACGGCGGAAGAGCCGGCCGGGCGGTCGCGACGGGTCTCACGACCCGCCGAGGAACGTCCGGGCTCCACAGAGCAGGGTGGTGGGTAACGCCCACCCGGGGTGACCCGCGGGACAGTGCCACAGAAAACAGACCGCCCACCGCTTCGGCGATGGGTAAGGGTGAAACGGTGGTGTAAGAGACCACCAGCGACCGGGGTGACCCGGCCGGCTCGGTAAACCCCACCTGGAGCAAGGTCAAGATCGGTGCCCTCGGGCGCCGTGCGCGGACGACTGACGGCTGCTCGCCCTAGTCCGCGGGTGGACCGCACGAGGCTGTCGGCAACGGCAGCCCTAGATGGATGGCCGCCTCCCCGGGCCGCGCGAGCAACCCGGGAGACAGAACCCGGCGTACAGGCCGACTCTTCCGTCCCTGGTTCGTACGAGGGCCCTCCGACCTGCGGAAACGCGGGGCGGGGGGCCCTTCGTCGTTCCGGATGCGGGGGGTGGTGGGGCGGCGGGACGATGGGGAGGAGCGGGTAAGCCCGGATCCGAGTAGGAAGGGGGCGGGACCATGGCTCCTCTGCCACCCGACCCGTGCAGTCGCATGCGGACCTGGATCGCCAGCGCCGAGGACGCGGTGAGCCATGATCACCGGCGGGTCGACCACGACGTGGCCGGTCTCGACCAGTTGCGGGCGCAGCCGAACCCGGATCCGGTGCGGATCGCGGCGGCCGAGGCCGGGCTGGAGGCGGATCGCGCGCGGCTGTCGCACGACGAGCACCAGCTGTCGGACCTCCAGCGCAAGTACGACCTCGAATGCGGGCGTCCGCTCCCGGCCCCCTAGTCGGGGCCGTGGACCCGAACACATGCCGACGCCCGCCCGTTCAGCACGGGCGGGCGTCGGCATGTGGTGACGCGGAGTGGTCAGGCGGGATGGGCGCCGACGGCGTCGCGGATCTGCTCGCCGAGGCCGCCGTTGACGCGGGCGCAGTTGGCGCAGCAGAAGAACATGCCCGCCACTTCGACGCCGTGGCCCACGATCCGGACGCTGCACTGTTCGCACCGCGGCGCGAGCTTCTCCATCGCGCACTCGAAGCTGTCGAAGGTGTAGGTGTCGCCGGAGACCGTCTTGATCTCGAAGGCGAGCCAGTAGTCGTTGCCGCAGGTGACGCAGATGGCCATGGCGGCCGTCTCCTTCCGGTGGGGGGCCGCCCGGTCGGGCGGCCCTTTCCAGTGTCGGAGCGTCGTCCGGGGGCGGCCACCCGGCGCCACCGTCAGGCGGACCTGCGCTAGGCGGACCGGGCCGACAGCTCCTCCAGCGCGCGGACGGCGCGTTCGGCGTCGTCCGCGCCGACGAACAGGTGGTCGTGGTGGAACCCGGCGACCACGTTGCAGCTGATGCCCTCCTCGGCGAGCCGGTCGGCGACCGCCGCGGTCAGTCCGACGGCTTCCAGGGCCGAGTGGATCTGGAGGGTGATCCAGGCCGCCACGTACTCGTAGCGCAGCCCGAGCGCGTCGGCCTCCTCCTGGGCGACCACGAAGGTCACCCCTTCGGGTTCGGCGACGGTGACCACCGGGCGGATGCCGGTGGGCACCTTCGCGGGGAGCGTGCAGTAGACGTACCGCCCCGGGTTGAGCACCGGGCGCATCCCGCCCAGCAGCGTCGCAAGATCTCGTTCACCGGCCATGCCCGCCACCGTAGCCGCTGCGCCGCGGCGCGTCCCGGGACAGGCGGGCCGTGTCGGAAAGCGTTGACGAGCGACAGTCACCGATATATCGTCGAACTATCGAGACAGTAACTCGACTGGCTCGGCAACGAGGAGGTGGGCGTCATGCGCCCTGGGATGCGATTTCGTGGGGAGGGCCCGCGCGGCGGACGGCGCCGCGGTCCGGGTCCGGAGTTCGAGGGGATGCCCGGTGAGGGCTACGAGCGGCGGGAGGCGTTCGGCGGTTTCGGTCCGCCGTTCGGCGGCGGCCCCGGCCGACCGCTGGGCGGCCCGTTCGGGCACGGTTACGGCGGGCGCGGCGGACGCCGTGGCGGCCCGCACGGTCGGCGGGGCGGCCGCGCCCGGCGCGGGGACGTCCGCGCCTCGCTGCTGGCGCTGCTCAAGGAGCGGCCGATGCACGGCTACGAGATGATCGCCGAGATCACCGAGCGGACCGGCGGCGCCTGGCGGCCAAGCCCGGGCTCGATCTACCCCAACCTCCAGCTGCTGGAGGAGGAGGGCCTGATCACGGCCGAGGAGGTCGGCGGCAAGCGGCTGGTCTCGCTCACCGAGGCGGGCCGGGCCGAGGCCGAGGCCGGGCCGGCCGAGCCGTGGGCGGAGGCCGGCCGGGAGGTCGACTGGGAGGCCGTGCAGGAGGTCGGTCAGGCGCTCGCCGCCGTGGACCAGGCGATCCGGCAGGTCATGGCGACCGGCACCGACGTGCAGCGCACCAAGGGCCTGGCAGTGCTCAACGAGGCCCGCAAGAAGCTGTACCTGATCCTCGCCGAGGATGACTGACCGGCGCGGGGGGACCGCCGACCGGCCGACGGGCGGTGCGGCTGCTCAGGGGTGGACCAGGAACAGGGCCACGCAGGCGAGCAGCAGCACCGTCCAGCCGAACCAGAGCCAGCCGTTCGGGCCGATCGTCACGCTGTAGACGGACACCACCACCAGCAGCGCCGCGGTCACCCCGGCGACCTGCCGGTTGTGGTGCGCGACCGCCTGGGAGCGGGTCCTGGGGTGCCGAACCGTTCTCGCCATGGCCGTCCTCCCGGGAAGGCAGAGGCAGGGGCTGCCGAAAAGGGCTGCGAAGCGGTCGGGTGTCCGTCAGCCGGAGGCGCGGGCGGTGGCCGCCTCGTCGTACTCGTAGCGCCAGAACCAGCTGAGGCCCCGCACCTGCTTGGAGCGGACGTAGACCAGTGTGCGCGCGGGAACGTCGCCCTGCGCGGGGACCGGCACCTTGTACGTCTTGGGCACGCCGAGCATCGGCCCCAGCGGGATGGGGAGGATCCGGCCGTCCAGGGGGCCGCCGACGAATTCCGTGTCCGTGCTCTTCACCCCACCAGGGTCTCACCTCCGCGCGGTGGACCGCGGTGCCGGACCACGGGCGGGTAAACCGCCCACCGAGGAGCCACGTCAGAGCCATGGGGGAGCCGCGCGGGGAGCCGCGGGGGAGCCGCGCGGGGGTCCGGCGCAGGCCGTGTGTCGGCCGCGTGCCGGGAGTGTGACCGGAGAGGCACCGCCCCCGGTCATCCGAAGGCCCCGCGCACCCTTATCCTTCCTGTTACGCCCTCGGGGTTCACCCGGGTCAGCGGGCCCCGTACGGGCCGGGCGAGGCGCGGTACCGGTGTGCCCTCCGGGTCGTCGGGCCGCAGCCTGAGCGCTGCCGTGACTCCGTACCGTGACCCGGGCGTCGGCCGTCCGGTGACCCCGGCTCCGGCCGGCAGGGCGTGGACAGCAGGGCCGAGCACCGCCCCGGGAAGCAGCGGGGGGCGCTGTGCGTTGCGTCGGATGGTACGTCGAACGCTGTGTCGCACCAGGCACGGCAGTGCGCGGAAGGGGCCCGATGGAAGCCGGCAGCAGGTGGACGACCCGGTGGTTGAAGCGTGAACGTCAGCGGGCCCGCCCGGGCGACGCGGACGGTCCGGCCGCCGGACTGGATCAGCTGCTCGGCGCGGTGCGCGCCGGATTCCCGCTCGCGCCCGCCGCCCACCCGGCCGGCTACCGCTGTTCCTGCGACCGGGTCGCTTGTCCGGCCCCCGCCCAGCACCCGGTGTCCTTCGCCTGGCAGACCCAGGCCACCACCGACGCCGAACAGCTCGCCCGCTGGCTCTCCCGCGATCCGCAGGCCAACTTCATCACCGCCACCGGGCGGGTCCACGACGTGCTGGACGTCCCGGCCGAGGCCGGGCGGCTGGCGCTGGAGCGGCTGACCGCTGCCGGCGTGGAGGGCCCGGTCGCCGCCGTCGGCGACGACCGGTACCTGTTCTTCACCGCCACCCGCGGCACCCCGCAGGACGAGGACGAGTGGTGGCCGAGCGCGCTCGACTCCACCCCCGACACCATGTCCGAGCACCCGGGCCTGCGCTGGCACTGCCGCGGCTCGTACACCCTGCTCCCGCCGGCCGCGCTGCCGGACGGCTCCCGGGTGCGGTGGCTGCGCGGGCCCGAGCAGCCGCTGCCGGACCCGCTGCGCGTCCTGGACGTGCTCACCGACGCCTGCACCGAGGTGGGCGCGGTCGCCGAGGAGCAGTGGCTCATCGGCTAGCGCGCCCCACCGACGGGGCCGGGGTCACGGCAGGGTGAGGACCTCCGCGCCGTCCGCCGTGACCACCAGGGTGTGCTCGAACTGGGCGGTGCGCTTGCGGTCCTTGGTGACGACCGTCCAGCCGTCCGCCCAGATCTCGTAGTCGTAGGTGCCCAGGGTCAGCATCGGCTCGATGGTGAAGGTCATGCCCGGCTTGATCACCTCGGTGGCCCGCTCGCTGTCGTAGTGCGGGATGATCAGGCCGGAGTGGAACGACGTGTTGATGCCGTGCCCGGTGAAGTCCCGCACCACGCCGTAGTCGAAGCGCTTGGCGTAGGACTCGATGACCCGTCCGATCACGTTGATCTGACGGCCCGGCTTGACCGCCTTGATCGCCCGGTTGAGGGCCTCCCGGGTCCGCTCGACCAGCAGCCGGGACTCCTCGTCCACATCGCCGACCAGGTAGGTGGCGTTGAGGTCGCCGTGCACCCCGTGGATGTACGCGGTGGCGTCGATGTTGACGATGTCGCCGTCCTGGAGCACGGTCGAGTCCGGAATGCCGTGGCAGATCACCTCGTTGACGGAGGTGCAGATCGACTTGGGGAAGCCGCGGTAGCCGAGGTCGGACGGGTAGGCGCCGTGGTCGCACATGTACTCGTGGGCGACGACGTCCAGCGCGTCCGTGGTGACGCCGGGGGCGATCAGCTTGGCCGCCTCGGCCATCGCCCGGGCGGCGATCCGGCTCGCGATCCGCATCTTCTCGATCGTCTCGGCGGTCTGCACCTCGGGCCCGGTGTACGGCGCCGGCGCGGGCCGGCCGACGTACTCGGGGCGCGCGATGTGCGCCGGGACCTTGCGGGTGGGGGACTGGATGCCGGGTACGAGAGCCATGGCGGCGAGTCTATCGGCCGGGCCCCGCGGTACCCCGGCGGTCCTGGCCCGTCCCGGTGGCCACCGCGGTGTGCGGAGGGGCCCGGGCCGGGGAATGATCGGTACCGACCCATCCGTCCGCACGGGAGCTGAACGGGAGAGCACCATGGCCCTCGGATTCCACCGCAAGCCGACCGGGAAGCCCGGTGAGTGGTTCTACTGCATCAAGCACGGCAAGGTCGAGGAGGGGCCGGAGTGCCCGGCCAAGGACCGCCTCGGGCCGTACGCCAGCCGCGAGGAGGCCGCCCACGCGCTGGAGATCGCGGACGAGCGCAACCGCGAGTGGCAGAACGACCCGCGCTGGAGCGACAAGCCGAAGGGCGACGCCGCCGGGTAGCCGGTGACGGTCACTGCGGTCTGGGGCCGGTGAGGTACGTCTCCTCCACCACGATCTCGACGAGGTGCCGCCCGCTGCCGAACGCCTGGGCGGTGGCCCGGTCCAGCGGTATCGCGGGCCGGGACTCCCGGTCGGCCCAGGCGGCCTGGCCGTCCTTCAGCGGGTACGTCCCCCCGAGGACGTGGGCGCCGGGGCTGGGGGAGGTGCCGGGTACCGGCCGCTCGTGGGGGGCCATCCGGATCCGCAGCGGGTCGCCCCCGCCACTGCGGGGGAAGCTGTAGATCAGCCAGTCCCCTTGCTGGGGCGAGTCGTTGCCGGCGTACGCTTGGGCGCCCTGGGTGGTCAGTGCCCGCTCCCAGTGCGACTTCGCCGCCCGCAGATCACCGGTCACGGCCAGGTACTTGACCACCTGTCGCCGGCACTGCGGGGCCGGGAACCGGGACCCGAAGCCGTCGGACTCGCTCGGCCCGACGCCGCAGCCGTCCTCGACGCCCGCACCGATCACCTCGGTGCCCGGGATCGCCGGGATCAGCGCGCCCAGCCGCTGGTCGATGTCCGCGCTCATGGCCCGGTCGGCCGCGACCGCCTCGCGGGACCGGGCCAGCTCCGCCACGTTCGGCGGGGTGGGGCTGAGCGCCTTTCCGACCGCGTGCTGGACCTGCCCGAGCAGCAGGCCGCCCTGCCAGGCCGCCCACCCCGTCGCGCCGACCACGGCCGTCCCCAGGACGAGCCCGATGACCAGCCACTTCTTCCGCCGGACCCCCGTTGTCATGGCCGGGAGTCTGTCACAGCGCCGCCGCCGACTCCTTCGCGGCCTCGGCGCGGTCGTGTGCCGCGCGGACGGCGGCGGTGTGCGGGTCGGTGCGGTCGTCGTAGGCGAGCAGCCGGGGCAGCGCGGCGGCGACCGCGAGGACGGCGACGACGCAGGCCAGGCCGCCGCTCCAGACGGCGGCGCGCACGCCGACCAGGCCGGCCATGGTGCCGGCCCGGACCTGGCCGAGCTGGGGGCCGACGGAGTAGCTGAGCAGTTCGACGCCGGCCATCCGGCCGCGGACCTCGTCCGGGATGGACTGGTTCCACATGGTCGCGCGGGCGATCCCGCTGACCTGGTCGGCGCCGCCGGCCAGCACCAGGCCGAGCAGCACCAGCCAGATGCTGCCGGACAGACCCGCGAGCGTCATCGCCGCGCCCCAGCCGAGGGCGGCGGCCACCAGCAGGCGGCCGTGCCGGTGGACCCGGGACGTCCAGCCGCTGGTCGCGCCGACCAGCAGGGCCCCGGCCGCGGAGGCCGCGTACATCGGGCCGAGCGCCCAGTCGGCGCCCAACTCCGAGGCCAGGAAGGGGAAGACGGCGACCGGGAAGGCGAACAGCATCGCGATGGTGTCGATCGCGTAGGTGCCGAGCAGGTCCTTGCGGCTCCAGGCGTACCGGACGCCGGTGAGGACGGCCCGGACCGACGGCCGTTCGGCGCCGGTGGACGGCGGCACCGCCCGGATCCGGGCGAGCAGCGTCAGCGAGACGACGAAGGTGAGCACGTCCAGCGCGTACGCGGTCTGCACCCCGGAGAACGCCACGATGACACCGGCCAGGGCCGGCCCGGCCACCGAAGCGGCGTTGCGGTACAGGGAATTGAGGGCGAACGCGGCCGCCAGGTGCTGGTGCGGGACGATCCGCGGGGTGAGCGAGTCCAGGGCCGGGCGCTGGAGGCCGTCGGCGGCCGCGACCAGGGCGGCGACCAGGTAGAGCGGCCAGAGCAGCGGCGTGGGCAGCAGCGCGTTGAGCAGCAGCACACCGGCGAGCAGGCCCAGCAGGGCCTCGGAGCGCAGCACCAGCTTGCGGCGGTCCAGGGCGTCGGCGAGCGCGCCGCCCCAGAGGCCGAAGAAGATCAGCGGGACGAGCTCGAACGCGCCGACCAGACCGACCGCGAAGGAGGAGTCGGTGAGGTCCTTGATCTGCATCGGGACGGCGACGTAGGTGAGGTAGCTGCCGAAGCCGGTCACGCAGCCGGACATCCAGAGCAGCCGGAAGTCCCGGGAGGCGTGCCAGGGCGCCAGGTCGGGGCGGACCGAACGCAGCAGCGTCCGCAGCCGCCCGGCGGTGCTATGTGGTGGTTCGTCGTCGTTCACGAACGACCATCCTGCGACGGCCGCTCCGGCTCCCGCAAAGGGTTTTCCGCGGGTGCGCGGGAGTCACCAGCGGCTGATCGCGGGCGGCGCGGTCAGCCGGCCGGCCAGGTCGGTCAGCCGGCCGAGGGCGGAGCGGCGGGCCGGGGGCTGCCCGGCGGCGGCGCTGACCAGGTGCTGGGCGAGGTCGAAGGCCGCCTCGGCGGCGGTGCCGACGGCGAGGCGTTCGTGCGCGAGCCCGCCGAGGTCGCCCGGCTCGGCGGGGGTGGCGCCGTCCAGCGCGAGGACGGTCGCGCCGTGCCGGCGGGCGTCGTGGACGCGTTCCAGCAGCGGGGTGCCGGCCGCGTCGGGGGCGATCACCAGGACGGTGACGCCGCGTCCGGCCTCGGTGAGCCGGCGCAGGCCCTGCGCCAGGTGCGCGGGGGCGCCCGGCGGCTCGGGGTGGTGGCGCAGCAGGGTGGGCGCCAGCCGGGGGAGGGCCGACCAGGCGGCCTCGTCGTCCAGGTGGGCGGCCAGGTGCCAGGGCTCGTACGCCTCGGTGCCGACCAGCAGCAGCTCGCCCGCCCCGCGCCGGGAGACCGAGCGCCGCAACGAGCCGGCGAAGCCGCCGACCGCCTCCAGCCAGCCGCTGCCCGTCAGGTGCTCCCGGAGTGCCGAAACTCTCACCGCGTCCATGCGGGCCAGAATGTCGCGCCGGGCCCGGGATTTGGCAGGATCGGCCCATGACTTCCCTCGATTCAGCGACAAACCCGGCCCACGAACTGCCGGACGTCTCGCAGCTGGTGGTCGGTGTGCTCGGCGGCACCGGCGACCAGGGGCGGGGCCTGGCCCTGCGGCTGGCCAAGGCCGGCCAGCAGGTGATCATCGGCTCGCGCGACGCGGCCCGGGCCGAGGCCTCGGCGGCCGAGCTGGGCCTCGGCGTGCGCGGCGCCGACAACGCCACCGCCGCGCGGGAGAGCGACGTCGTGATCGTCGCGGTGCCCTGGGACGGGCACGCCGCCACCCTGACCGCGCTGCGCGGGGAGCTGGCCGGAAAGATCGTCGTCGACTGCGTCAACCCGCTCGGCTTCGACAAGCAGGGTGCGTACGCGCTGAAGCCGGAGGAGGGCAGCGCCGCCCAGCAGGCCGCCGCGCTGCTGCCGGACTCCCGGGTCACCGCCGCCTTCCACCACCTCTCGGCGGTGCTGCTCCAGGACGAGTCGGTGGAGCGGATCGACACCGACGTGATGGTGCTCGGCGAGGAGCGGGCCGCGACCGACGTCGTGCAGGCGCTGGCGGCCCGGATCCCGGGCATGCGGGGGGTCTTCGCCGGCCGGCTGCGCAACGCCCACCAGGTGGAGGCGCTGGTGGCCAACCTGATCTCGGTCAACCGCCGCTACAAGGCCCACGCGGGCCTGCGGGTCACGGACATCTGACGCCGCCCGCCGTGTCGGCCTCACCCCTGGACCCGCTCCGGAGGTGAGGTCGGCGACAATGGGGGCCGGCCGCCACCCGGCCGTCCGACCCTAGGAGCCCCCCGTCATGCCCCGCACGTCCCTCTTCGCCCTGATCGTCGTCGTCCTCGCGCTGGCCGCCGCCGTTGTCTCGCTCGTCCAGGGCTTCTGGCTGGGCCTGATCTGGCTGCCGATGGCGGGCGTGGCGAGCAACGTGCTGTGGCTGAACCGGCGCCGGGCGAAGCTCGCCGAGGCCGCCGAGGCCGCCGCCCAGCAGGGCTGACCGGCGGCCGGCCGGGCCGGTCGGTCAGTCCTCGGTCAGTCCTTCCAGAACATGAACAGCTCGTGGCCGAGCTGGGAGTACAGCCGGTCGACGCCGAGCAGGTCCATCACGCCGTAGACGGCCTCGAAGAACCAGTGGTTGATCTCGGGCTGCCACAGCAGGGCGAACACCGCGAGCATCCCGTACGGGGCGAAGGGCTCGACCGCGCGCCGGGTCTTGTACGGGAGCCAGGGCTCGATGATCCCGTAGCCGTCCAGGCCCGGGATCGGCAGCAGGTTCAGCAGGGTCGCGCTCAGCTCCAGCATCCCGAGGAAGCCCAGCGCCAGGGCGAGCGGCGAGACCTGGAGCTCGTAGCCGTTCCAGACCGCGTGCACCTTGGGGTTGTCCAGCCAGCCCGCGCCGACCGGGACCAGGATCAGCACCGCGCCGACCAGGTTCACCAGCGGGCCGGCCGCCGAGATCAGGCTGTGCTTGAGCCGGCCCTGGATCCGGTGCCGTTCGATCCAGACCGCGCCGCCGGGCAGGCCGATGCCGCCGAGCAGCACGAAGATGATCGGCAGCACGAAGCTCAGCAGCGCGTTGGTGTACTTGAGCGGGTTGAGCGTGAGGTAGCCCTTGGCGCCGACGGTGAGGTCGCCGCCGTGCAGCGCGGTGCGCGCGTGGGCGTACTCGTGCAGGCAGAGCGAGACCATCCAGCCCGCCACCACGAACAGGAAGATCCCGAACCGCGGGTTGCCGTAGCCGGCGTACACCGCCCAGCCGGAGGTGGCGAGGACGGCGAGGAGCACCCAGAACACCGGGCTGATCCGGCGGTCCTCGCTGCGTGAGCGCGGCGTGGCGGCGAAGGTCATGGTGGGGATGCTCCGGTGGTGAAGGGGAGGGGCAGGGGATCGATCATGCCGGGCGGGCCGGGGACGGACAAGCCGTCCCGGGTGAACGTCCGGCGGCCCCGCCGGGGTTCCGGGCCGCCGCGACGGGGCCACGGGTACGGCCACGGCTCCGGGCTACGGCTCGGGGCCGCCGAGCCGGGCCGCGGTGGGACCGGCCGTGGGGGCCTGGACAATTGTGCGGCCGCATCCCCGGGGATCGACCAGAATGGTCCGGTGCACTACGGCATCCTCGGGACCACCACGGCTCACCACGACGACGGCACACCGGTACCGCTCGGCGGCGCCCGGCTGCGGGCGCTGCTCACCGCGCTGGCCCTGCGGCAGGGCCGCCCGGTCCCGGCCGAGCTGCTGGTCGACGAGGTGTGGGACACCGAACCGCCGCAGGACTCCTCCGCGGCGTTGCAGACCCTGGTCGGCCGGCTGCGCCGCACCATCGGGCGCGCGGAGGTCGGTTCGGGCCCGGCCGGGTACTGGCTGACCGGCCCGGCGACGGACCTCGCCGAGTTCCAGCGGCTCGGCGCCGAGGGCCGCGCCGCCCTGGACGCCGGCGACCACACGGTGGCCGCCGAACGGCTGCGGGCCGCCCTGGCGCTGTGGCGCGGCCCCGCGCTGGCCGACCTGCCGGACCGGGCCGGCCCGGCCGCCCGGCTGGAGGCCCAGCGCGAGGAGGCCCGCCGGCACCGGATCACCGCCGACCTCGGACTCGGCCGGGCCGCCGAGCTGGTCGCCGAACTCGCCGAGCTGTGCGAACGGCAGCCGCTGGACGAGCCGTTGCAGCACCTGATGCTCCGGGCGCTGCACGAGAGCGGTCGGACGGCCGAGGCGCTGCGGCACTACGAGCGGACCAGGCGGGCCCTGGCGGACGAGCTCGGGGTCGATCCTGGCCGTCAACTCCAAACCCTGTACGCCTCGTTGCTCGCACCGCCAGCGGAACCGGTCGTGGCGCCCGTCGCGCCGCCGGCCCCGCCCGCGCCGTCGGCTCCGTCCGGGCCGCCCGCCGGTCGGGCCGGGGCGCCCCAACCCCCGCGCACCGGCGGCAATCTGCGCGGCCGGCTGACCAGCTTCGTCGGCCGCGAGACCGATCTGGCCGCGCTGCGCGCCACCCTGACGGCCAGTCGGCTGGTCACCCTGACCGGCGCCGGCGGCTCCGGCAAGACCCGGCTCTCGATCGAGGCCGGCCGGGCCGAACAGTCCGCCGGGCACTGGCCGGACGGCGTCTGGGTGGCCGAACTCGCCCCGCTGGAGAGCCCGGACGCGGTGCCCGCCGCGGTGGTCTCGGCGCTCGGCCTGCGCGAGATCGTCCTGCACACCGGCGGCATGGTCGCCGAGGTGATGGAGAAGCGGGTCGAGGACCCGCTGCGCCGGCTGGTCGAGCACTGCGGCCACCGCCGGATGCTGCTGGTCCTGGACAACTGCGAGCACCTGATCCAGGCCGCCGCCGACCTCGCCGACGTGCTGCTCGCCGAGTGCCCCGGCCTGACCGTGCTCGCCACCAGCCGGGAGCCGCTCGGCGTACCCGGCGAGACGGTGCTGCCGGTCGAGCCGCTGCCCGACCCGGTGGCGCTGCGGCTGCTCGCCGAGCGCGCCGCCGCCGCCCGTCCCGGCTTCGACCCGCAGGTCGACCCGGCGGCCTGCGCCGAGATCTGCCAACGGCTGGACGGCCTGCCGCTGGCCATCGAACTGGCCGCCGCCCGGCTGCGGGTGATGACGGCCCGCCAGATAGCCGACCGGCTGGACGGCCGCTTCGCCCTGCTCACCGCCGGCAGCCGGACCCTGCTGCCGCGGCAGCAGACCCTGCGCGCGGTGGTCGACTGGAGCTGGGACCTGCTCGGCAAACGCGAACGGGCGGTGCTGCGCCGGCTGTCGGTGTTCGCCGGCGGCTGGCAGCTGGAGGACGCCGAGGCGATCTGCGCGGACGGCACCGAGGTGGTCGGCGAGGAGGTCGCCGACCTGCTGCTCTCGCTGGTGGACAAGTCCCTCCTGGTGGCCGACCTCGACGGCGAGGGGCTGCCGCGCTACCGGATGCTGGAGACGATCCACGAGTACGCGACCGAGCGGCTGGCCGAGGCCGACGGTGACCGGGACGCCACCGGGGGCCGCCACCTGGCGCACTTCCGCAGGCTGGTCGTCGAGGCCGACCTGAACGTCCACGGCTCCCGGCAGTTGCAGTGGCTGGCGGTGCTGGAACGGGAGCAGGACAACATCCGGGCCGCGCTGCGCCGCGCGATCGACCTCCGGGACGAGGAGCAGGCGCTGGTCCTGGCCCTGGGCATGAGCTGGTACTGGTCGCTGCGCGGCTACAGCATGGAGGCCCGCGGCTGGTACAACGCGATCGCCGCGCTGGGCCCCGAGCCGTTCGGCCCGGGCGTCCCGCCGCCGGTGCCGCTGGAGCACAGCGTGCTCGTGTACGGCCTGCCGATGCCCGAGGGGGTGGTCGAGGAGGCCCGCCGGCTGCTCGCGATGTACCGGCTGATCGGGCTGTTCGAGGGGAACCTGGAGGTGCTCGGCGATCCGGTCGCGGTCGCGGTCGCCCAGGACCTGTTGGACGTCTACACCCCGGACCTGCCGCAGTCCTACCGGTTCCCGGGCCTGATGCGGGTGTTCGGGGCCTTCCTGGCCGGCCGCCTGGAGCTGATGAAGGACCTGCTGGACGACGCGGTCCACGGCTGCGAGCAGCACGGCAACGCGAACGACCTGGCGTTCATCCTCCAGGTCCGGGCCAAGATGATGAACGACTGGCCGGGCGGCAACGATCAGGGGATCGTGGACGGCGAGCGCTCCCTGGAGCTGTTCCGGCAGGCCGGCAACCTCTGGGGGATGTCCCAGGCGCTGGCGGCCCGCGGCGAGTCGCTGGCCAACCGGGGCGAGTCCGAGGCGGCCGCCGCGGCGTACGGGCGGGCGATCGAGCTGGCCGTGGAGCTGGGCGCGCCGCAGGAGATTCCGATCCTCCAGGTGAACCTCGGCAGCGCCGTGCTGGAGCACGACCTGGAGCGCGGCGAGCAGATCATCCGGGACGCGCTGGCCACGCTCGACCACCCGATCGTCAACCAGTCCAACACCGGCGCGCTGGTGTTCGGGCGCCTGGCGCTGTGCGGCATCCACGCCCAGCGCGGCGAGTACCGGCAGGCCCTGGCCGAGCTGGACGAACTGGACGCGTCCAACATCGGCGGCTTCGCGCCGGGCGTCGTGGCCGGGCTGCTGAAGAGCGCCCGGGGCTGGATCGCCGCCCGGGGCGGTGACCCGGAGCAGGGGCTCGCCCTGCTGCGCGAGGGCCGGCGCCTGCTGCTGTCGATGACCGCCGCGAGCGGGTTCGCCGAGCAGATGACGGTCATGGTGGTGCCGGCCGTGGCCGGGGTGCTGCGCGCCTTCGCGGAGCGCGACGGGGACCTGGAGCGGGCCCGGGTGGCGGCCGTCCTGCTCGGCGCGTTCAACGGGCTGAACGGTCCGAAGGGCGGCTACCTGGAGCGTGTCGAGCGCGAGCGGTCGGCGGCCGCCCTGCGGATCCTGCTGGGCGACGCCGACTTCGAGGCGGCCGAGGCCGTCGGCGACGGCATGACCCGGGACCAGACCCGGGCCCTGCTGGAGGAACTGATCGGCTAGGGCTGCCGGCGGGATCCGCCGGACGGGCTTTGGCCGGCCGGTGCCCGTCCCCTGGGTTCACCGGCCGGCCCGCCTGGTTCGCCGGCCGACGCCTGTCCCTGGTCGTCGGCCGGCCGCCCGTGGGTCCCACCCCCGAAGGGGGCCCACGGTCGTTCTCGGGTGTCCGCTCAGCCCGCTCAGGTGCGCTTGCGGAAGCGCGCCACCGCCAGCGGGGCGAAGATCGCGGTCACGGCCGCCGACCAGATCAGCACGATCATCACCGGATGGGCCACCGCGCCCTCGCCGTTGAGCAGGGCGCGGGAGGCGTCGGCGGACGCGGAGAGCGGGTTGATCTTGGTGAAGGACTGCAGCCAGCCCGGCATGGTGTCGGTCCGGGCGAAGATCGAGCTGCCGAACTGCATCGGCATCAGGACCAGCATGGCCACGCCCTGGACGGCCTGGGCGCTGCGCATCGCCATGCCGAGCAGCATCGAGATCCAGACGATCGACATGCCGAACACCAGGGACAGGCCGACCGAGGCGGCCACCTCCAGCGGACCGGTCTTCACCTCGAAGCCGATGCACATCGCGAAGCCGATCAGGATCGTGAAGGAGACCAGCGCCCGGAAGGTCTCCGCCATGATCTTGGAGAGCAGGACGGAGGCCCGCCCGATCGGCAGGGTGCGGAACCGGTCCATCACCCCGGTCTGGAAGTCGGTGTTCAGGCCGGTGCCGACGGCCATCGCGAGGGTGAGGCCGGTCTGCCCGAGCAGGCCGGGGATCAGGTACTGCTTGTAGACGTCCTGGTCGCCGTTGGCCATGGCGCCGCCGAAGACGTAGACGAACAGCACGGTGAAGATGACCGGCATCAGCACGGCGTCGAACATCGACTCCGGGTCGGCCTTGATCCGCATCAGGTTGCGCCGGGTCAGCGCGCCGATGTGGCGCAGGTTCCCGGCCAGGCCGATCCGGGTGTCCTCGACCCGGGTGTTCTCGACCCGGGCGGGGGCGAGCGTGGCGGTGGTCATGCGACGGGCTCCTTGGCGAGGGTGGGGACGGTGTCCGCGGCGGCCGCGGGCCTGCCGGTGATGGCGAGGAAGACCTCGTCGAGGCTGGGCACCTTGGTGTCGATGCCGGCGATCGCGAAGCCGCGGGTGCCGAGCACCCCGATCACGGCGGTCAGCTGCTCCTCGCCGTGGATCGGCACCGCGAGCAGCCCGGTGTCGGTGGAGACGGTGGCGGTGGTGATGCCGCTGTCGTGCAGGCAGCGGGCCATCTCGGGCAGCTCGGCCGGGTGGACCGGGCGGACCTGGAGGGTCTGGCCGCCGACCCTGGCCTTGAGCTCGGCCACGCCGCCGTTGGCGATCACCCGGCCGCGGTCGATGACGGTCAGCTCGTCGGCGAGCTGCTCCGCCTCCTCCATGTACTGGGTGGTGAGCAGCACCGTGCTGCCCTCGGCGACCATCCGCTGCACCTCGTCCCAGACCTCGTTGCGGGTGCGCGGGTCCAGACCGGTGGTGGGCTCGTCCAGGTAGAGCACCCGGGGGCGGCCGATCATGCTGGCGGCCAGGTCGAGGCGGCGGCGCATGCCGCCGGAGTAGGTCTTGGCGGGCCGCTTGGCGGCCTCGGTGAGCGAGAAGCGCTCCAGCAGTTCGGTGGCCCGGGCCTTGGCGTCGCGGCTGGACAGGTCGAGCAGCCGGCCGATCAGGTACAGGTTCTCGTAGCCGGAGAGGAGTTCGTCGACGGAGGCGTACTGGCCGGTGAGGCCGATGGTCCGGCGCAGTTGCTTGGGCTGGCGCAGGACGTCGTAGCCGCCGACGTACGCGGTGCCGGCGTCCGGCTTGATCAGCGTGGACAGGATCCGGACCAGCGTGGTCTTGCCGGCGCCGTTGGGGCCGAGCACGCCGAGGACGGTGCCCTCGCGGACGGTGAGGTCGACCCCGTCGAGGGCCTTGGTGTCGCCGTAGTGCTTGACGATGCCGTGGACCTCGACGGCGTTGCCAGCGGCGGTTCCCCGGTCGTTCGGGGCGGTGGCGATTCGTGTCATGCCCCCAGGCTGTCCGGTCGGACTGTCAGCGGGCTGTCACCCGGGTGGCGGCCCCGGCAGGCCGCTGTCACCCCGCTGTCATCCGCGTCCGGGCATGACAGCGGCCCCGTTCCCAGCTGCGGGAACGGGGCCGCTGTCATGCCGACGACCGGTCAGTGGAAGGTGTGCTCCTCCGCCGGGAAGGAGGCCTCGCGGACGTCCTCGGCGAACGCGCGGGCGGCCTCGCCGAGGACGGCCCGCAGGTTGGCGTACTGCTTGACGAACTTGGGCACCCGGCCCGCCGTCATGCCGGCCATGTCGGTCCAGACCAGCACCTGGGCGTCGCAGTCGACCCCGGCGCCGATGCCGACGGTCGGGATCGCCAGCTGCTCGGTGACCTGGGCGGCCAGCTCGGCCGGGACGGCCTCCAGGACGACCGAGAAGGCGCCCGCCTGCTGGACGGCCTTGGCGTCGCGCAGCAGCTGGTGCGCCGCCTCGTCGCCGCGGCCCTGGACCGGGTAGCCGCCGAAGGCGTGCACGGACTGCGGGGTGAGGCCGATGTGCGCCATCACCGGGATGCCGGCCTCGACCAGCAGCTCGATCGAGCGGGCGCTGCGCTCCCCGCCCTCCAGCTTGACCGCGCCGACCCCGGCCTCCTTCATCAGCCGGGCCGCGTTGTGCATGGCCTGCGCGGGGGACTCCTGGTACGAGCCGAACGGCAGGTCGGCGACGATCATCGCCCGCTTGGTGCCGCGGACGACGGCGGCGGAGAGCATCACCATCTGATCCATGGTCACCGGCACGGTGGTCTCGTAGCCGAGGTGGCAGTTGCCGGCCGAGTCGCCGACCAGCAGCACCGGGGTGCCGGCCTCGTCGAACACCCCGGCGGTGAGGGCGTCGTAGGCGGTGAGCATCGACCACTTCTCGCCGCGCTGCTTGGCGGCGGCGAGGTCGCGGACGGTGATGCGGCGGTTGGTGACCCCGCCGTAGAGGGTGGCGGTCGACGCCTGGTTCTGGGCAGGCGAAGGCGAAGCAGCGTTCATCGAACGGACTCCTGAAGGGTTGTCGTCTCGTGGCGCCGTGCGGCGTCCCCGGATCACCTCCATGCTTGCACGCCCCGGCGTGCGCGCAAAGGGGCGTGCGGTGAGCCCGGTGCGATCTTGGGCACACCGGGCGCGGGACACGGGCGCGGGGCGCGGGCGCGGGCGTGCGACGGCCGGCCGGCGCGGGGCTTTGCCCTCATTTTACGAAACGGACTCGTCTCGTATCGTAAATCGCGCTACCGTGGGTCGGGGGGTTACGAGACGTCCGCGACTCGGAATTGCCCGAAAGTGCCACACCACCACGGACGGGAAGACCAATGACCACCGCAGCCGCGCCACCCCGTGTGCCGGAAGCCATCCACCGCCGGCGCTGGGCGATCCTCTCCACCCTCGTGCTCGCCCTGCTCGTCGTCGTGCTCGACAACTCGATCCTCAACGTCGCGATGAAGACCATCGCGACCCCGGCGCCGGTCGGCCTCGGCGCCACCCAGAGCGACCTGGAATGGTCGATCAACTCCTACACCCTGGTCTTCGCCGGGCTGCTCTTCACCTCGGGCCTGCTCGGCGACCGCTTCGGCCGCAAGCGCGCGCTGCTCGCCGGCATGGTCGTCTTCGGCATCGCCTCGCTGCTCTCCGCACTGGCCGGCTCGCCCGGCGAACTCGTCGGCTACCGCGCCCTGATGGGCGTCGGCGCCGCGCTCGCGATGCCCGCCACGCTGGCCATCATCATGAACGTCTTCGAGCGCTCCGAGCAGCCCAAGGCGATCGGGATCTGGGCCGGCGCGGTCGGCCTGGCGATCGCCGTCGGCCCGATCACCGGCGGCCTGCTGATCGAGCACTTCTGGTGGGGCTCGGTCTTCCTGATCAACGTCCCGATCGTGATCGTCGCGGTGATCGCGATGCTGGTGCTCGTCCCCGAGTCCAAGGACCCGAACCCGGGCAAGCTCGACCCGGTCGGCGTGGGGCTGTCGATCATCGGCCTGGTCGCACTGATCTACGGCATCATCAAGGGCGGCGAGCTCGCCGACTTCACCGCCGTCGAGGCCTGGGCGCCGATGCTGGTCGGCGTGGCCGCCCTGCTCACCTTCGTCTGGTTCGAGAAGCGCACCCCGTTCCCCGCGCTGGATGTCACCTGGTTCCGCAACAAGGTGTTCAGCGCCTCCGTGGTGGTCGTCGGTGTGGTCTTCTTCGCGCTGATGGGCGTCTCGTTCTTCGGCGTCTTCTACATCCAGAGCGTGCGCGGCTACAGCGCGCTCCAGGCCGGTGCGATGATGCTGCCGCTGGCCGTCGGTCAGCTGATCTTCGCGCCCCGGGCCCGGCTGGTGGTCGACCGCTTCGGCGTCGCCGCCACCTGCGCCGCCGGCATGCTGCTGATCGCGGTCGGCTTCGTCGGCTACGTCCTGCTGACCGCCACCACCCCGATCTGGGTGCTGAACGTGCTCGGCCTGCTGATGGGCATCGGCATGGCGCACGTGATGCCGCCGGTGACCGTCGCGATCATGGGCTCGCTGCCCCGGGAGAAGGCCGGCGCGGGCTCGGCCGTCAACAACACCTTCCGGCAGGTCGGCGGTTCGCTCGGGGTCGCGGTGCTCGGCGCGGTGCTCTCCACCGTCTACCGCGACGGCATGTCCGACACCCTGAACCAGCTGCCGGACGGGCTGCGCGACAAGGCCGGGGAGTCCCTGGAGGCCACCCTGGCGATCGCCGACCGGATGGGCCCCAAGGGCGCCGCACTGATCGGCCCGGCGCACGACTCCTTCATCAGCGCCATGCACGTGGTCGCCGCGCTCTCCGCGGGCATCACCGTGGCTGGCGCCCTGCTCGCCTGGTTCCTGCTCCCGCGCCGGACGGCCGCGCCCGGTGGCCCGGCCGCCGCCGCGACCGCCGCCGACCAGCCCGGACCGGCCCGGGAAACCGCGGCCGCGGACGCCTGACCAGCGGTCGTACTGAGCAAGAATGGGCCCTGCCGTCCGGGCGCACCGGACGGCAGGGCCGTGGTCCCGGCCCCGCGCAGTACCGCTGGCCGGGCCCCACGGACGACAATCGGAGACGGAACGGCGCCCGCGCGCCCGCGCACACCGAGGGAGAACAGCGGGGATGAAGACGGACATCCCGACCGCCGGGGCCGCGGAGGCCTGCCCGGCCGCCCGCCGCGGCCGGCCGCGCAGCGAGGCCGCCGAACTGGCCATCTTCACCGCCGTCGAGGAGCTGATGGCGGGCGGCACCACGCTGTCCGAACTCACCATCGAGGGCATCGCCACCGCCGCCGGCGTCGGCAAGGCCACCATCTACCGGCGCTGGCCCAACAAGGAGGCCCTGCTGGTCGACGTGGTCAGCCGGCTGGAGGTCCCGATGCCGGAGCCGACCGGCGGCACCGCCCGGGACGACCTGGTCGAGATGGTCGACTACATGCGCCGGCGCGGCCTGGCCAAACGCACCCGCTGGGTGCTCAAGGTCGCCTTCGGCCAGATGACCGGCCTCCCCGAGCTGTACGCGGCGTACCGCGAGCGGGTCGTCCGGCCGCGCCGGGCGGCGGCGCTCGACCTGATCCGCCGGGCCGTCGACGAGGGCGTGCTCCGCTCCGACCTGGACATCGAGCTGCTCGGCGACATGCTGATGGGCCCGATCCTGTACCGCAGCATCCTCTGGGACGAATCCGACCTGGAGGACCCGCAGCTGGCCGTCACCATGGTCGACTCGCTGCTGGAGGGCCTGGCCCCGCCCGCCGCCCGGTGAACGCCGCCCGCCGCGCGCTGAGCTCCGCTTGACGTGGCCCGGACGTGTCCTGGCTCACCAAACCGGGCCACGCCGGAACCCTGCTCCGCCGACCCCGCGTCTGTCCCGGCATAGGCTGAGCCGGGTATCCGATCAAACCGGCACCAGTCCGGCACTTCGTCCGCGCACCACGCGGACGGGCGCGCCGGACCGGCAGGCGGCACGGACGACGGGAGTCACGGATGACGCAGGCGGACAGGGCGGACCGGACCACGGCCCCGGAGCGGGGCGAGGAGAGCGGTCCCGCCACCGCCGGGCGTCCGGGCGGCTTCCTGGGCCTGCGTGACTGGGGCCGGGACGGCCGCGGCAGCACCACCTGGCGGCGCGGCCTGGTGGTCGCCGCGCTGGCCGTGCTCACCACCGCCCTGCTGGCCTTCCACGCCGAGGCCCCCAACAGCGTCGGCAACCTCGGCAGCCTGCTGGAGACCTTCCTGCCCTGGCTGGGCCTGGCCGTCCCGGTGCTGCTGGTGCCCGCGCTGCTGCGCCGCTCCGCCACCGCGCTGATCGCCCTGCTGCTGCCGGTCGCGGTCTGGCTCAACCTGTTCGGCGGCCTGCTCACCGACAAGAGCGGCGGCTCCGGCGACTTCACGGTGGTCAGCCACAACGTGGCCGCCGCCAACACCGACGTGCCGGGCACCATCCGCGGCCTGGTCGACTCCGGCGCGCAGATCGTCGCCCTCCAGGAGCTGGCCGGCAAGCCGCTGCGCGCGTACGAGACCGGGCTCGCCGGGGCGTACCCGTACCACGCGGTGGAGGGGACGGTCGGCCTGTGGTCCAAGTACCCGATCGACGGCGTCTCGCCGGTGGACCTCAAGATGGGCTGGACCAGGGCCTTCCGCGCCCAGGTGACCACCCCGCAGGGCCCGGTCGCGGTGTACGTGGCGCACCTGCCCTCCGTCCGGCTGAAGGCCGAGGGCGGCTTCACCGTCGCCCAGCGGGACGTCAGCGCCCAGGCGCTCGGCGACGCGATCGAGGCCGAGCGGGTGAAGAAGGTGCTGCTGCTCGGCGACCTGAACGGCACCATGAACGACCGCAGCCTGGCGCCGGTCACCTCGCAGATGCGCTCCGCCCAGGGCGCCGCCGGGGACGGCTTCGGCTTCAGCTGGCCGGCGTCGTTCCCGATGGCCCGGATCGACCAGATCATGAGCAAGGGCGGCCTCAAGCCGGTCGACTCGCGCACCCTGTCCCGGGACGGCAGCGACCACCTCGCGGTGGCCGCCACCTACCGGTACTCCTCCTGAACTGCTGATCGGCTGAACGGCCGGACCGCTGATCGGCGGATCGGCTGATCAGCCCCGGCGCCAGCGGTTGGTGATCGGCAGGCGGCGGTCCCGGCCGAAGTTCTTGACCGAGACCTTGGGGCCCGGCGGGTACTGCCGCCGCTTGTACTCGGCGGTGTCGACCAGCCGGACCACCCGGTCCACCACCGCCGGGTCGAAGCCGGCCGCCACGATCGCGTCCCGGCCCTGGTCGCCCTCGATGTAGCGGTCGAGGACGCTGTCCAGCAGGTCGTAGTCGGGCAGCGAGTCGCTGTCGACCTGGTCGGGCCGCAGCTCGGCGGACGGCGGCTTGGAGATGGTGTTCTCCGGGATCGGCGGGACCTCGCCGCGCCGCTCGGCCTCCTCGTTGCGCCAGCGGGCCAGCCGGAAGATCAGCGACTTGTAGACGTCCTTGATCGGGCCGAACGCACCCACCGAGTCGCCGTACAGGGTCGAGTAGCCGACCGCCAGCTCGCTCTTGTTGCCGGGCGCGAGCACGATGTGCCCCTCCTGGTTGGAGATCGCCATCAGCAGGGTGCCGCGCAGCCGGGACTGCAGGTTCTCCTCGGCCAGGCCGGTCAGCTCGGTCGCCGCCAGGTAGGCGTCGAACATCGGGGCGATCGGGACGGTCCGGAAGTGCAGCCCGGTGCGGCGGGCTAGCTCGGCCGCGTCGTCCTTGGAGTGCTCGGAGGAGTAGCGGCTGGGCATCGAGACGCAGTGCACGTTCTCGGCGCCGATCGCGTCCACCGCGATCGAGGCCACCAGCGCCGAGTCGATGCCGCCGGACAGGCCGATCAGCACCGAGCGGAAGTTGTTCTTCGCCACGTACGCCCGGGTGCCGGAGACCAGGGCGGCCCAGATCTCCGCCTCGTCGGACAGCCGCGGCGCCACCTCGGCCCGGGTCGGTTCGGCGGGCGCGGCCTGGGGCTCACCGCCCAGCTCGGCGCGGACCAGGTGCAGCCCGTCGATCAGCAGCAGGCCGTCGGTGTGGTCGCTGCTGGCGGCCGGCAGGTCGAGGTCCAGCACCAGCAGGTGCTCCTCGAACTGCGGGGAGCGGGCCAGCACCGCGCCGTCCGCGCCGACCACGATCGAGTCGCCGTCGAAGACCAGCTCGTCCTGGCCGCCGACCATGTTGACGTACGCCAGGGTGCAGCCGGCCTCGGCGGCCCGGCGCTGGACCAGCTCCAGCCGCTGGTCGTCCTTGTTCCGCTCGTACGGCGAGCCGTTGATCACCAGCAGTAGCCCGGCCTCGGCCTCGCGGGCCGCGGTGACCCGGCCGCCGTCCTGCCAGATGTCCTCGCAGATCGCCAGCGCGACGTCCACCCCGTGCAGCCGCAGCACCGGCAGCTGGTCGCCCGGGACGAACCAGCGGTACTCGTCGAACACGCCGTAGTTGGGCAGGTGGTGCTTGGCGAAGCGGGTCACCACCTCACCCCGGTGGAGCACGGCGGCGCAGTTCTGCGGGGACCCGGCCGGGCGCCCGAACCGCGGCGAGGCGTGCTCGGACCGCCCGAGGTAGCCGACCACCACCGGCACCTCGCCCAGCCCGTCGGCGGCCAGCCGCCCGGCCAGCTCGACCAGCGCGGCGCGGGACGCCTCGACGAACGAACGGCGCAGCGCGAGGTCCTCGACCGGGTACCCGGTCAGGGCCATCTCGGGGAAGGCGACCAGCTGGGCACCGGCCTCCACGGCCTGCTTGGTCCAGCGCACCACCTCATCGCTGTTGCGGGCGAGGTCACCGACCCAGGGGTCGATCTGGCTCAGGGCGAGACGGAGATTGGGCATGGCTCAAAGTGTAATCGTCTATCTGACGCAATGTCCCGACCGGGGTAGCATGGATGGTAGGTCTGGACAGTCTGGACAGAACTGGGGGATGGTCCGATGAGATGGCAAGTGCAGGAAGCGAAGCAGAAATTCAGCGAGGTGCTGCGGCTCGCGGAGTCCGAGGGGCCGCAGGTGGTCACCCGCCACGGCGACGAGGTCGCGGTCGTCATCGACATAAGGGAGTACCGGCGGCTGCGGGGCCAGGAGCTTCCCTTCGAGGAGTTCCTGCTCCGCCGGGAGGAGCCGTACATGGACGATTCGATGGCGGAGATCCTGGACGAGATCGTCGCCAGGCGGGCCGACCACATGCCGCGACCGCTGCCGTTCGGGGAGGGCGAGTGACCGGCTTCATGTTGGACACCAATGTGCTCTCGGAGCTGCGCAGGCGTGAGCCGGATCCGGCGGTCGAAGCCTGGATGGCCGAACATCGCAGCGGCCCGATGTTCACCAGCGCGCTGGTCGTCGGCGAGATCCGGCAGGGGGTGGAGCAGATTCGGCGGCGGGACCACGTCCAGGCCGAGCGGCTCGCCGAATGGTTGGCGACGGTCAAGCGCAGCTATGCCGACCGAATTCTGCCGGTGACGACGGAGATCGCCGAGGCCTGGGCGCGGCTGAACGTGCCCGACCCGCTCCCCCTGATCGACGGCCTGCTCGCCGCCACCGCGAAGGTCCACGGGCTGACCCTGGTCACCCGCAACACCAAGGACGTCGCCCGGGCCGGGGTGGAGGTGGTGAACCCGTTCGACGCGGATCGGTGACCGCCCCCGGACTGGACTCCGGGCGGTGATCAGCCATGATGGGGGCAGTCGCTTCACGGGCTCTTTCCGGGGGCCTTCGGGGCGTAACACGAGCGTAAAGAGCAGAGGTGAGACTGTCCCCATGGGCAAGCAGCAGCAGTTCGTGCTTCGGACGCTCGAAGAGCGTGACATCCGGTTCGTCCGACTGTGGTTCACCGACGTGCTCGGGTTCCTGAAGTCGGTCGCGGTGGCGCCGGCCGAGCTGGAGCAGGCGTTCGAGGAGGGCATCGGCTTCGACGGCTCGGCGATCGAGGGGTTCGCCCGGGTCTACGAGTCCGACATGATCGCCAAGCCGGACCCGACCACCTTCCAGATCCTGCCGTGGCGTTCCGAGACCCCGGGCACCGCCCGGATGTTCTGCGACATCCTGATGCCCGACGGCTCGCCGTCCTTCGCCGATCCCCGGTTCGTGCTCAAGCGCACCCTGGAGAAGGCCTCCAACCAGGGCTTCACCTTCTACACCCACCCCGAGATCGAGTTCTTCCTGCTGAAGAACCTCCCGGGCGACGGCACCCCGCCGATCCCGGCCGACCAGTCCGGCTACTTCGACCACACCCCGCGCGGGGTGGGCCACGACTTCCGGCGCCAGGCGATCACCATGCTGGAGTCGATGGGCATCTCGGTCGAGTTCTCGCACCACGAGGGCGCTCCCGGCCAGCAGGAGATCGACCTGCGCTACGCCGACGCGCTCTCCACGGCCGACAACATCATGACCTTCCGGCTGGTCATGAAGGAGGTCGCGCTGGAGCAGGGCGTGCACGCCAGCTTCATGCCCAAGCCCTTCTCCGACCACCCCGGCTCGGGCATGCACACCCACCTCTCGCTGTTCGAGGGCGACCGCAACGCCTTCCACGAGTCCGGTGCCGAGTACCAGCTGTCCAAGGTCGGCCGCTCCTTCATCGCCGGCCTGCTGCGGCACGCCGCCGAGACCGCCGCCGTCACCAACCAGTGGGTGAACTCCTACAAGCGCATCTGGGGCGGCTCCCAGCGCACCGCCGGCGCCGGCGGCGAGGCCCCGTCCTACATCTGCTGGGGCCACAACAACCGCTCCGCGCTGATCCGCGTCCCGATGTACAAGCCCGGCAAGCAGGGCTCCACCCGGGTCGAGGTCCGTTCCCTCGACACCGGCTGCAACCCCTACCTCGCCTACGCCGTCACCCTCGCGGCCGGCCTCAAGGGCATCGAGGAGGGCTACGAGCTCCCGCCCGGCGCCGACGACGACGTCTGGGCCCTGTCCGACTCCGAGCGCCGCGCCCTCGGCATCCAGCCGATGCCGCAGAACCTCGGCGAGGCCATCGACCTGATGCAGCGCAGCGAACTGGTCGCCGAGACCCTCGGCGAGCACGTGTTCGACTTCTTCCTGCGCAACAAGCGCCAGGAGTGGGAGGAGTACCGCTCCGAGGTCACGCCGTTCGAGCTGCGGAAGAATCTTCAGGTTCTCTGACGGTACGTCAATCATCCAGCGGGCCCGCTCCGGTCGGAGCGGGCCCGTTCCGTTCGTGCGGGCGGCGTCCCCCGCGCACGCTAATTCGTTGAGCCGATGTGATTACTCTGCAGCGGTGCGAACCGTGACCGTGTGATGCGGGGGCGTATTCAGAAGATCCGTTTTGCGGATCATCCTGGAGTGTCATGCGTACTCGAATCACCACCCTGGTCCTGTCCGGACTGGCCTCGGCCGCCCTCGTGCTGGGCGCCGGTCACGCGGCCTACGCTTCGCCCCTCGTCGATCACGGCGCAGCCTCCGAGTCGGCAGAGGCCCAGGGCGAATGGGTCGACAACCTCCTGCGGTTGGCCGGGGAGGACACCGGCACCGCCGGCACCACCTGGACCTTCACCAGTCGCACCGTCACGCAGTCGGACGTCCCGGAGCAGACCGTCGTCACCGCCGAGCAGGGCGGCTCGGGCCAGGCCCGCGAGGGCGGCCCCGAGCGCGGGATGCCGATGGGGCAGCCGTCGGAGCTCGGGCTCTCCGAGGGCCGCTGGGCCGAGGGCGGTGAGTCCTGCGACGAGGACATGTACGGCCATATGGACCACTACGAGTTCCCGGAGTGCATCTGCCTCCCCGGCGAGCACGGTGGTCACGGCGAGCACGGTGGTCACGGCGGCCACGAGACCTACGGCGGTCACGAGGGCCACGGCAGCCACGAGGAGCACGGTGGCCATGAGGGTCACGGTGGTCACGAGGAGCACGGTGGTCACGGCGGCCATGAGGAGCACGGCGGCCACGGCGGGCACGAGGAGCACGGTGGCCATGAGGGTCACGGTGGTCACGAGGAGCACGGTGGTCACGGCGGCCATGAGGAGCACGGCGGCCACGGCGGGCACGGCGGACAGGCGCAGGGTCAGAACGGCGAGCAGAACCAGGCTCAGGACCAGGCTCAGGGTCAGGACCAGGCGCAGAACCAGGACCAGAACGTCCAGCAGAGCCAGAACGGTCAGCAGGCCCAGGACCAGCACGTCGACGTGACCGTCATCGTGCAGAACAGCGTCACCAACAACCTCAACAACAGCGCGAACAACAGCGCCGCCAGCACCTCGAACAACAGCTCCACCAGCAATTCCAGCAACGCCGCGAACAACTCGGCGCAGAACAACGCGCAGAACAACCAGTCGCAGACCAACAGCCTGGCCAACCAGCAGTCCGCGCACAATCTGAACAAGGTCAAGTTCGTCACGGAGGCGCCGCACAAGACGGTCCACCACGGCGGCTACGGGCACGAGGTGAAGCCCGGGCACCACGGTGCGGGCGAGGAGCACCAGGGCGGGCACCACCACGGGGAGCTGGCCCAGACGGGCAGCCAGGGGACGACGATCCTGCTCGGCCTCTCGGCCGCGTTCCTCGCGGCGGGTGTCGCGGCGATGCGGCTCGGCCGACGGCGCGCATGACCGGACCCCGTCCCCGGGGTGCTGGTAGGTGCTGTACGCGCCGTACTGCGTGGCAACAGACGGGTGACGCCCCGGCCGGTCAGCGGCCGGGGCGTCACCCGTTCGGCGGTTCCCGCCTCCGCAGCTCGGGGGGCGGCGTCCGGCCCGGGTCCACCGGCTGTTCCCGGACCAGGCTGCCCCAGACGGCCATCCGGTACAGCGACGTGTAGACCGGCGTGCAGGTCGTCAGGGTGATGTAGCGGCCCGGCGCGGTGTACGGGGAGCCGGTGGGCACCGGGGCGATGACGCCGGTGTCGTCCTTGGAGGTCTCGGGCAGCGTGGCGTCGACGCGGTAGACGTACCAGCGGTCGCGGGTCTCCACGACCAGCGGGTCGCCCGGCTTGAGCAGGTCCAGGTCGTGGAACATCGCGCCGTGGCCGTCGCGGTGGGCGGCGAGGGCGAAGTTGCCCTCCGGCTCCCAGGGCATCGCCGCGGGGTACGGCGTCGTGTAGACCCCGGCGACCCCCTCCGCGAGGGTCTCCTCGTCGGTGCCGATCCTGATCAGCACCTGGTAGTCGGCGCCCAGCGCGGGCACGTGCAGGAAGCCGATGCCGTCGCCCGGGCCGACGGGCGGCGGGGCGGCGGGGCCAGTTGGGTCGGCCGGACCGGCCGGGGCCGTCGGGCCGGCCGGAGGGGCTGCGGGGGCCGCCGCCGACCAGCTCCGGCGCAGCTGCTCGGCGGCGACGCCCGCGTGCCGGGTGGCCGTGAGGTCGGTCCACCAGAGCGAGTACGCGACCAGCAGGGCGAGCAGCACGCCCGCGGTGAACAGCAGGTCGCCGAGCGCGCCGACCGCGACCCGGAGGGGACGTCGGCGCGGGGAGGCGGTGGGGGAGCCCTCGCCGAGGGCGTCCTGGCGGGTCATGCGGGTACTCCACCGCGTGCGGGAGCCGGCGGGCAAGCCGACACGCCACGTCCGGCGTCCGGGCGGGTCCGGTCCGGTCCGCGGTTACGTCCGGCGCCGCGGCGCGCGGGCGCGTACGCTGCTGAGCGGATGGAGGGGCGATGACGGTGGAGGAGCAGCGGGCCGGCAGCCGGGTCAGCCGGCCGGAGATCAGACTGGTCCGGCGCGGTTTCACCGATCCGGCGCGGGCGGTGCGGCTGCTGGAGGGCCCCGCCCTGGAAGGGCTCGCCGATGACCCGGTGGTGCTGGACGCGCTCGGTGCCACCGCCGACCCCGACCTCGCCCTGCTCGGCCTGGCCCGGCTGCTGGAGGCCGCCGACGAGGCCGACCGGCACACCTTGCGGGACACCCTCACCACCTCCAAGCCGCTGCGCGACCGGCTGCTCGGGGTGCTCGGCGCCTCCACCGCGCTCGGCGACCACCTGGCCCGGCACCCGCACGACTGGCACGTCCTGGTCACCTTCGAGCTGCGCGACATGCACCCCGGCCCGGAGGACTTCCGGCGGGCGCTCGCCGAGGGCGTGCGCGGCGCCGGCCAGCAGGGCGCGCGCGGCCCGGCGGACGCGCTGCGGGTCGCCTACCGGCGTTGCCTGCTCGCCATCGCCGCCCGCGACCTCACCGGCACCACCGACCTGTCGCAGACCGCCGCCGAGCTCGCCGACCTGGCCGGCGCCACCCTGCAGACCGCCCTGGAGCTCGCCGTCGAGCAGGACCCGGAGGCCGCGGCGGCCTGCCGGCTGGCCGTGATCGGCATGGGCAAGTGCGGCGGCCGCGAACTCAACTACGTCTCCGACGTGGACGTCATCTACGTCGCCGAGCCGCGCGAGGGCGTCGACGAGCACGAGGCGGTCAAGGCCGCCACCCGGCTGGCGGCCGCCCTCACCCGGCTCTGCTCGGACACCACCGGCGAGGGCACCATCTGGCCGGTGGACGCCAACCTGCGCCCCGAGGGCCGCAACGGGCCGCTGGTGCGCACCCTGGCCAGCCACCTCGCGTACTACCAGCGCTGGGCCAAGACCTGGGAGTTCCAGGCGCTGCTCAAGGCCCGCCCGGTGGCCGGGGACGCCGAGCTCGGCGCGGCGTACGTCGAGTCGCTGGCCCCGATGGTCTGGCAGGCCGCCGCCCGGGAGAACTTCGTCGCCGACGTGCAGCAGATGCGCCGCCGGGTGATCGACTCCATCCCGGCCACCGAGCTGGACCGCCAGCTCAAGCTCGGCCCGGGCGGGCTGCGCGACGTCGAGTTCTCCGTCCAGCTGCTCCAGCTGGTGCACGGCCGCACCGACCCGGCGCTGCGCAGCGGCAACACCCTGGAGGCGCTGGCCGCGCTCTCCCGGGGCGGCTACGTCGGCCGGGCGGACGCCGCCTCGCTGGCCGCCGCGTACCGCTTCCTGCGTTCGCTGGAGCACCGGATCCAGCTGCACCGGCTGCGCCGCACCCACCTGATGCCCACCGGCGAGGAGGACCAGCGCCGGCTGGCCCGTTCACTGGCCGCGCTGATCAACGACGACACCCGCGCCGACCCGGTCGCCGCGTTGCAGCGCGAGTGGAAGCGGCACGCGGTCGAGGTCCGGCGGCTGCACGAGAAGCTGTTCTACCGGCCGCTGCTCGACGCCGTGGCCGAACTGCCGCCCGGCGCGGCCGGGCTGACCCCGGACGCGGCCCGGGCCCGGCTGGAGGCGCTCGGGTACGCCGACCCGGCGGCGGCGCTGCGGCACCTCAGCGCGCTCGCCTCCGGGGTGAGCCGCAAGGCGGCGATCCAGCGCACCCTGCTGCCGGTGCTGCTCGGCTGGTTCGCCGACTCGGCCGACCCGGACGCCGGGTTGCTCAACTTCCGCCAGGTCTCGGACGCGCTCGGCCGCACCCCCTGGTACCTGCGGCTGCTGCGGGACGAGAGCGCCGCCGCCGAGCAGCTGGCCCGGGTGTTGTCGGCCGGCCGGCTCGCCCCCGACCTGCTGCTGCGGGCGCCCGAGGCGGTCGCCATGCTGGGCGACCCGCAGGGCCTGGAGCCGCGCGGCCGGGCGGCCCTGGAGCAGGAGATACTGGCCGCCGTCGGCCGGGCCGGGTCCACCGCCGCGGCCGTCGCCGCGGCCCGCTCGGTGCGCCGCCGGGAGCTGTTCCGGACGGCCGCCGCGGACGTCCTCGGGCGGCTCGGCGAGGAGCCGGCCGAGGCCCTGGACGCGGCCGGGGAGGCGCTGACCGCGCTCAACGCGGCCACCCTGCAAGGGGCGCTGCGCGCCTGCACGGCCGGCTGGGAGGCCGAGCACGGGGACCTGCCGACCCGGATCGCGGTGATCGCGATGGGCCGCTTCGGCGGCCGGGAGCTCGGGTACGGCTCCGACGCGGACGTGCTCTTCGTCCACGAGCCGCTGCTGGGCTCGCTGGAGCAGGACGCGGCCCGGGCCGCCCAGGCGGTCTGCCACGAGCTGCGCACGCTGCTGGGCGCGCCGTCCACCGAGCCGCCGCTGCTGGTCGACGCCGACCTGCGGCCGGAGGGGCGCAGCGGTCCGCTGGTGCGCACCCTCGCCTCGTACGCGGCGTACTACCGGCGCTGGTCGCACGCCTGGGAGAGCCAGGCGCTGTTGCGGGCCGAGCCGGTGGCCGGGGACGAGGAGCTGGGCGCGCGGTTCCGCCAGCTGATCGACCCGCTGCGCTACCCGGGCGTCGGGGTGCCGGAGCGGGACCTGATGGAGATCCGCCGGATCAAGGCGCGGATCGAGGCCGAGCGGCTGCCACGCGGTGCCGACCCGACCACCCACACCAAGATCGGCCGGGGCGGGCTGGCCGACGTCGAGTGGACCGTCCAGCTGCTCCAGCTCCAGCACGGGCACGAGCTGCCGGACCTGCGGACCACCCGGACCAGGGCCGCGCTGGCGGCGGCCACCGCGGCCGGGCTGGTCGGGCGGGCCGACGCGCAGGTGCTGGACGCGGCCTGGGTGCTGGCCTCCCGGGTGCGTTCGGCGGTGATGCTGGTCCGCGGCCGGCCCGGGGACAGCTTCCCCGGGGAGGCCCGGGAGCTGGCCGGGGTGGCCCGCTACCTCGGGTACGGCGCCGGGCACAGCGGGGAGCTGGTGGACGACTACCGGCGCACCACCCGGCGGGCCCGGGCGGTGGTGGAGCGGCTGTTCTACGGGTGAGCGCAAAGAGGAGAGGGGCCCCGGTCGGGGCCCCTCTCCTCGTGCGGTCGGTGCGGTCAGCGGCGGGCGCTGCTGGCGGCGGGTTCGCTCCATTGCTCCGGGACGGTGATCGGCTCCTCGGCACGCTCCCGGGCCGGCACCTGGGGCAGCTGGAACACCCAGGAGTGGTAGAGCCAGCGGGCGGCGAGGAAGCCCGCCAGCAGGCAGATCTCGCCGCCGACGGCGTCCATCCAGAAGTGGTTGGCGGTGGAGACGATGACCACCAGGGTGGCCAGCGGGTAGAGCAGGCCGAGCACCCGGACCCAGGTGCGGCGGGCCAGGAAGAAGATCGCCAGGCCGCACCACATCGACCAGCCGATGTGCATCGAGGGCATCGCCGCGAACTGGTTGGAGACGTGCTTGGCCGGCCCGGAGGCCATCGAGCCCCAGGTGTGGTGGACGGCCACGGTGTCGATGAACCCGCCGTCGGTCATCAGCCGGGGCGGTGCCAGCGGGAAGAAGTAGAAGCCGACCAGGGCGATCGCGGTGGTGACGAACAGCACCGTGCGGGCCGCCACGTAGCGGCCGGGGTGGCGGCGGTAGAGCCAGACCAGCACGCCGATGGTCACGATGAAGTGCAGCGTCGCGTAGTAGTAGTTCATCCCGACGATGAGCCACCCGACACCGTCCACGGTGTGGTTGACCGAGCGCTCGACGGCGATGCCGAGCCACTGTTCGAGGTCCCAGATCCAGCTCGCGTGCTTCTGGGCTATCGAGGCCTGTTCGGGGACGGCGTTGCGGACGATCGAGTAGATCCAGTAGCTGATCCCGATCAGGGCGAGCTCGAACCAGATCCGCGGCCGGGCCGGCGAGCGGCGCTGGTCCCGGACGCGGTTGCGCAGCGCCGCGGAGCGGGACTGGGCGCCACGGGTGGCGCCGTCCGGCTGCGGGCCGGCCGTGGCCGGGCGTGCTCCGGAACCGCCGCCGCGGGACGCGTCGGTGGACGCTGCGTCGCCGTGCTGGATCTCGATCGGTTCCCCCATGGACGAGAAGTCTGCCAGACCTCTCGTAGCCGTCCGCTCATCCTCTGGAAGTGGATTCTTCACCGGCTGTCCCCCTTGAGGGCTAGGGGGCGGCTCCCACCGGGGTAGGGGGTGCTGACAGGTCTGGTGCTTACCGGTGGGACGGGCATACGTCCCATTGTCACGCCGACCGCGCCGGCGAGCGCAATCGGGGTGGCCGGGACGGCCGCGGGCCTGGATTTTCCCGGCACGAAACGGTTTCTGCATCTTGCTGAAACATATTGCAGCCCGCTAGCTTCCTGGCAACTCGACCGTCCCTTCCCCTTAAGGGAGCCCCCAGTGGCCGACAAGCCGCCGCCCCGCCCCCGACGCAGACCCGGCCGCACGGCCGTCCTGCTGGCCTCCGCGCTGACCGCCGCCACCCTCGGCGGCGCCCCCGCGGCCCTGGCCGCCGCCCCGCCCCCGCCGCCCTCCGACGCCGCGCTGGCGGCCACCGCCGGGCGGCACGACCTCACCCGCGAGCAGTTCTACTTCGTCCTGCCGGACCGCTTCGCCAACGGCGACGCCGCCAACGACACCGGAGGCATCACCGGCGGGCGGCTGGAGCACGGCTTCGACCCCGCGGACAAGGGCTTCTACCACGGCGGCGACCTGGCCGGGCTGATCCAGAAGCTCGACTACGTCCAGAACCTCGGCACCACCGCGATCTGGATGGCGCCGATCTTCAAGAACAAGCCGGTGCAGGGCAGCGGCGACCAGGCCTCGGCCGGCTACCACGGCTACTGGATCACCGACTTCACCCAGGTCGACCCGCACTTCGGCACCAACGAGCAGCTCAAGGAGCTGATAGCCAAGGCGCACGCCCGCGGCATCAAGGTCTTCTTCGACGTCATCACCAACCACACCGCCGACGTCGTCGACTACGCCGAGGGCCAGCACGCCTACCGCTCCACCGGGGCGTACCCGACGCTCGACGCGGACGGCAACCCGGTGGACGAGACCGCGGCCGCCGACGCTCCCCCAGCCTCCGGCCGGGAGGTACCCCCAGCGCCTGCCTGGCCGAAGCTGACCAAGGATTCCTTCCCCTACAGCCCGGTCTTCCGCAACCCCGCCGACGCGAACGCCAAGACCCCGGCCTGGCTCAACGACCCCTCGCTCTACCACAACCGGGGCGACTCGACCTTCGTCGGCGAGTCCGCCACCGAGGGCGACTTCAGCGGCCTGGACGACCTCGACACCCAGAACCCCCGGGTGGAGAAGGGCTTCGAGAAGGTCTACCAGCAGTGGGTCAAGGACGCCGGCGTGGACGGCTTCCGGATCGACACCGTCAAGCACGTCAACATGGCGTTCTGGCAGCAGTGGGCGCCCGCGCTCAAGGACTTCGCCGCCAGGCAGGGGAACAAGAAGTTCTTCATGTTCGGCGAGGTCTACTCCGGCGACCCGGCGATCACCTCGCCGTACGTCACCAAGGGCCGGCTCCAGGCCACCCTGGACTTCCCGTTCCAGGGCGCCGCCCGCAGCTACGTCTCGCAGGGCGGCTCGGCGCGGAACCTCGCCGACGTCTACGGCCAGGACTACCGCTACACCGGCGCCGACACCGACGCGTACGAGCTGCCGACCTTCCTCGGCAACCACGACATGGGCCGCTTCGGCTCCTTCCTGCTCGCCGACAACCCCGGCGCCGACGAGGCGACCCTGCTGAAGAAGGACCGGCTCGGCAACGAGCTGCAGTTCCTCACCCGCGGCCAGCCCGTCGTCTACTACGGCGACGAGCAGGGCTTCACCGGCGCGGGCGGCGACAAGGACGCCCGGCAGGACCTGTTCGCCTCGAAGACCCCCTCGTACAACACCGACCGGGTGCTCGGCGGCACCGCCGGGGCGGCCGACCGGTACGGGCAGGACGGCGGGCTCTACCAGGGCATCGCCGGGCTGGCCAAGCTGCGCCGGGAGCACCCGGCGCTGGCCGACGGCGCCCAGATCGAGCGCTACGCCGCCGACGGCGCGGGCGTGTACGCCTTCTCCCGGATCGACGCCGGGCAGCAGGTCGAGTACCTGGTGGCGGTCAACAACGCGGCCGAGGCGAAGACCGTCACGCTGGACACCTTCTCCGCCGGGACGGGCTTCGACCGGATCTACCCGTCCACGGGGGAGCAGTTGACCTCCGGGGCCGACCGCAAGGTCACCGTCACCGTGCCCGCGCTCTCCTCGGTGGTGTTCAAGGCGGGCGCCAAGCTCGCCGCCGTCACGGCCGCGCCGCAGCTCTCGCTGCGACCGCCGGCGGACGGTTCGACCGGCCTGGTCACGGTCGGTGCCACGGTGGACGGCGGCGGGTTCGACCGGGTCACCTTCGCCGCCCAGATCGGCGACGGGCCCTGGCGGACCCTGGGCACCGCCGACACCGGGAAGTACCTCGTCACCCAGGACCTGGGCGGCGTCGCCCCCGGCACGGTCGTCCGCTACAAGGCCGTCGTGCAGGACTCCAGCGGCCACCTGCGCTCCGCCACCGGCTCCTTCACCACCGGCACCCCTGCGCCCAAGCCGGTGCCCACCGCCGGCGCCCGCCCGTACGCGGTGGTGCACTACAACCGACCGGACGGCGACTACGACGGCTGGAACCTCTACGCCTGGGGCGACCTCGCCGACGGCGAGTCCACCCAGTGGCCCGCCGGGCACGGCTTCACCGGCCGGGACGCGTACGGCGCCTTCGCGTACGTGCGGCTCAAGCCCGGCGCCTCGGACCTCGGGTTCATCGTTGAGAAGAACGGCGTCAAGGACGTGGACGCCGACCGGCACGTCGACCTCGGCAGCACCGGCGAGGTCTGGGTGAAGCAGGGCGACCCGACCGTCCGCACCGCCAACCCCGGCCCGGGCACCACCCCGCCGGCCGGCACCGCCGTCATCCACTACAACCGGGCGGACGGCAACTACGACGGCTGGGGCCTGCACGACTGGACCGGCGCGGCCAACCCCACCGACTGGGGCCGACCGCTGCTGCCGGTGCGCCGCGACGCCTTCGGCGCCGTCTTCGAGGTGCCGCTGGCCCCCGGCGCGACCAGCCTCAGCTACATCCTGCACAACGGCAACGACAAGGACCTGCCCGCCGACCAGTCGCTGGACTTCGCGGTCAACGGCCGGGAGGTCTGGATCCTCGGCGGCCGCGAGGGCTACCTGCTGCCGCAGAACCCCGCCGCCTCCTCGCAGTTGGACCTCGGCACCGCCAAGGCCCAGTGGATCGACGCGAAGACCGTCGTCGTCCCGGCGAACTACGGCGCGGGCGACGCCGCCCTGGCCGGCGGCACCAGCGCCCAGCTGGTGTACGACCCCGAGGGCGGCATCCGCGCCGACAAGGGCGTGCTGAGCAAGCCCGGCCGGTGGATCCGGCTCACCCCCGTGCAGGGCGGGCTGACCGACGCGCAGAAGGCCAAGTACCCGCACCTGGCGGGCTACCGGGCCTTCACCGTGGACGCCCGGGACACCGCCCGCGTCCCGGCCGCGCTGCGCAGCCAGCTGCTGTTCACCGAACACCTGCCGAGCGGCGCCGTGCTGGCCGGGACCGGGGTGCAGACCCCCGGGGTGCTGGACGACCGCTACGCCCGTCGCACCGGCAAGGTCGACTTCGGTCCGGCGTACTACGACGGCAAGGTCGCGCTCTCGCTCTGGGCGCCGACCGCCCAGGAGGTGTCCGTCCAGGTCTTCGACAGCGCGACCGGGGGCACCCCGAGGACGCTGCCGCTCACCCTGGACGACGAGACCGGGGTGTGGGAAGTCGTCCGCGACAAGGCCGAGTTGGACGGCAAGTACTACTTGTACCAGGTGAAGGTCTGGGCGCCCTCGGTGCAGCAGGTGGTGGTCAACAGCGTCACCGACCCGTACTCGGTCGCGCTCTCCACCGACTCCCGGCGCAGCCTGGTCGCCGACCTCGCGGCCAAGGAGCTCAAGCCGGCGGGCTGGGAGGAGCACGCCCGCCCGAAGGCCGTCCCGCTCGCGCAGCAGCAGATCCAGGAACTGCACGTCCGGGACTTCTCGGTGGAGGACGAGACCGTCCCGGCCGCCGAGCGCGGCACCTACCTGGCGTTCACCGAGTCCCGCTCGGCCGGGATGCAGCACCTGCGCGAGCTCGCCAAGGCCGGGGTGACCACCGTCCACCTGCTGCCGACCTTCGACATCGCCACCATCAGGGAGAACCGGGCCGAGCAGAAGCTGCCCGCCTGCGACCTCAAGTCCCTTCCCCCGGACGGGCCGAAGCAGCAGGAGTGCGTGGCCGCGGTCGCCGCCGACGACGCCTACAACTGGGGCTACGACCCGCTGCACTACAACGTGCCGGAGGGCTCGTACGCGACCGACCCGACCGGGACGGCGCGGACGGTGCAGTTCCGGCAGATGGTGCAGGCGCTGCACGAGGCCGGGCTGCGGGTGGTGCTGGACGTGGTCTACAACCACACCGCCGCCAGCGGCCAGGCCGAGCACTCGGTGCTGGACAAGGTCGTCCCCGGCTACTACCAGCGGCTCGACGCCAACGGCAAGGTCACCGCGGACAGTTGCTGCGCCGACACCGCGCCCGAGCACGCCATGATGAACCGGCTGGTGGTCGACTCGGTGACCACCTGGGCCCGCGAGTACCAGGTGGACGGCTTCCGCTTCGACCTGATGGGCCTTGACCCGAAGTCCACCATGCTGGACGTACAGGCGGCGCTGGGCCGGATGACGCCGGACTCGGACGGGGTGGACGGGAAGAACATCCTGCTCTACGGCGAGGGCTGGAACTTCGGGGTCGTCGCCAACAACGCCCGCTTCGAGCAGGCCACCCAGCTCAACATGGCCGGCACCGGCATCGCCACCTTCGACGACCGGCTCCGGGACGCCGCCCGCGGCGGCAACTTCATGCTGAACTCCGCGCCGCAGCAGGGCTTCGCCTCTGGCCTGGCCTCCGACCCGAACGGCTCGCCCGCCAACGGCAGCCCGGAGGAGCAGAAGGCCCGGCTGCTGCACCAGATGGACCAGCTGAAGGTGGGGCTCACCGGAAACCTGGCCGGGTACTCCTTCACCGACAGCTCCGGACGGACCGTCACCGGCGCCCAGGTCGACTACAACGGCTCCCCGACCGGGTACGCGGCCCGGCCGGGCGAGGCGGTGGAGTACCTGGACGCCCACGACAACACCGACCTGTTCGACGCGCTCGCGTACAAGCTGCCGACCGGCACCGCGCCCGCCGACCGGGCCCGGATGCAGGCGCTCGGGCTCTCGCTCACCGCGCTCACCCAGGGCGCGGGCTTCGCCCAGGCCGGCAGCGACCTGCTGCGCTCCAAGTCGCTGGACGCCAACGCCTACGACTCCGGCGACTGGTTCAACGCGATCCACTGGGACGCCGCGCAGGGCAACGGCTGGGGCCGGGGCCTGCCGATGGCGGCCGACAACAAGGAGATGTGGCCGACCGCGCAGTCCCTGCTCGCCAACCCGAGGCTGACGGTCGGGGCGGCGGAGATCCGCGCCACCAGCGCGCAGTACCAGGGGTTCGTGCGGATCAAGCAGTCCTCGCCGCTGTTCTCGCTGCCCACCCTGGCGGCCGTCCAGCAGCGGCTCTCCTACCCGCTGTCCGGCACGGCGGGGGAGACGCCGGGCGTGATCACCCTGCACCTGGACGGCACCGGGCTGCCGGGCGCCGAGAAGGGCGTCACCGTGGTGTTCAATGCCACGCCCACCGCGCAGGGGCAGACCGTGGCGGCCCTGAAGGGGACGAGCCAGGCGCTGCACCCGGTCCAGGCGGGCGGGGCCGACCCGGTGGTCAAGCAGGCCGGCTTCGACGCCACGACCGGCACCTTCACCGTGCCGGGCCGGACGGTGGCGGTGTTCGTCCAGGGCTGATCCGGGCCCCGAACCGGAACTCACGGGTCCCGCACCGCCGTTGGGGTGGTGTGGGACCCGTGGTGTTTTCGGCCTGCGGATGGCCGGAAACCGCTGTTGGCACGGCTGGAAGTGTGACGTGCCGCCTCTGCCGGGCGCTGTCGGGCGCCGCCGGGGGTGGGCCGCTGCCGGGAGTGCTGGTCAATGCCCTCCGGCGGTGACCGAACGTTCGGGGGTCATGAAAACCGTGTTCACGAGTTGTCAAAGCCGTAACACAACTGACGATCCGTCCTGCATACGGTTTCGGTATTTAATCGGCCAATCAGTGGCATGCATCTGTCATTAACGACTCGTTTGCTGCCACGATTCCTCCGGCTGCAGACGAGGGGGCCCCACCCCCCGGTGCAGCGGTCCCAGTTCAGGTGCAGCGCATCCCAACTCTGCAACGGCTTCTGAGCACCACCACCGCACCCCCGTCGCACACCGAGGGCGGGGGCCCCCACTGCGCCGCAACCCTGCGGCCCAGGTTCTCTCCACCGCGTGCGAACCCGCACCGGTCGGAAAAGGAGTCCGCATGTCCCGTTACGCTCACGCCCGGAAGGCGGCGGTTGTCATGGCCGCCACCACCGCGCTGCTGGTGACCGGCATCCCGGTCATCGCGCAGGCGGCCACCACCGACGCCCCGGCCGCCGTCGCGGCCCAGCAGTCGACCCGGGCCGCGCTGATCTCGTCCGCGAACCAGCAGTCCGCCTCCCTGGCCCAGACCCTCGGCCTGAGCACCCAGGAGAAGCTGGTCACCAAGGACGTCGTGCAGGACGCCAACGGCGCCCGCCACCTGCGCTACGAGCGCACGTACGCCGGACTCCCGGTGCTCGGCGGCGACCTGATCGTCCACCAGGACGCGGCCGGCGCGACCACGAGCGTGACCAAGGCCAGCGAGGCCAACCTCAGCGGTGTGAACACCACCCCGTCGCTGGCCGCGCCGAAGGCGCAGGAGGCCGCGCTCGCCGCCGAGTCGGGCTCCGCCCTCGACACCGCCCCGCGCCTGGTGGTCTTCGCCGGCAAGGGCGCCCCGAAGCTCGCCTACGAGACCGTCGTCTCCGGCAAGGAGTCGGACGGCACCCCGAGCCGCCTGCACATCGTCACCGACGCCGCGACCGGCGAGGTGCTCGCCAAGACCGAGGGCCTCCAGAAGGGCTCCGGCACCGGTGTGTTCGTCGGCAACGTGTCGCTGACCACCACCCAGAGCGGCTCGCAGTACCAGCTCAAGGACGGCACGCGCGGTGGGCAGTACACCACCGACATGCACAACGGGACCAGCGGGAACGGCACGCTGTTCGCCAAGTCCACCGACACCTGGGGCAACGGCCAGGCCAGCAACCGCGAGTCGGCCGCCGTCGACGCCCAGTACGGTGCCGCCGCCACCTGGGACTTCTACAAGAACACCTTCGGCCGCAGCGGCATCCGCAACGACGGCGTCGGCGCCATGAGCCGGGTGCACTACGACACCGGCTACGTCAACGCGTTCTGGGACGACGGCTGCTTCTGCATGACCTACGGCGACGGCTCGGGCGACACCCACCCGCTGACCGAGCTGGACGTCTCCGGCCACGAGATGACCCACGGCGTCACCTCGGCCACCGCGAACCTGACCTACTCGGGCGAGTCCGGCGGCCTCAACGAGGCCACCTCGGACATCTTCGGCAGCATGGTCGAGTTCTACGCCAACCTGCCCGCCGACAACCCGGACTACCTCATCGGCGAGCTCATCGACATCAACGGCAACGGCACGCCGCTGCGCTACATGGACAAGCCCTCCAAGGACGGCGGCTCGGCCGACTCCTGGTACTCGGGCGTCGGCAACCTGGACGTGCACTACTCGTCCGGTGTCGCCAACCACTTCTTCTACCTGCTGGCCGAGGGCAGCGGCGCCAAGGTGATCAACGGCGTCAGCTACAACAGCCCGACGGTCAACAACATCACCGTCTCCGGCATCGGTCGGGACAAGGCCTCGCAGATCTGGTACAAGGCGCTCACCGCGCACATGACCTCCAGCACCGACTACGCCGGCGCCCGCACCGCCACCCTGGACGCGGCCACCGACCTGTACGGCGCCAACAGCGCCGAGTGGAACGCGGTCGCCACCGCCTGGGCCGCCGTCAACGTCGGCTCGCTGCCCAACCCGGGCACCGTCACCGTCACCAACCCGGGCAACCAGTCCACCACGGTGGGCGGTTCGGTCAACCTGGCGATCAAGGCCACCGGTGGCACCGCGCCGCTGTCCTACAGCGCCACGGGCCTGCCGGCCGGCCTGGCCATCAACTCCTCCACCGGCGTGATCACGGGCACCGCGACCACCGCGGGGACCTCCAACGTGACCGTCACGGTGAAGGACTCGGCCGGCAAGAGCGGGAGCACCAGCTTCAGCTGGACCGTCTCCACCACCGGCGGCAACTGCACCCCGGCCCAGCTGCTGGGCAACCAGGGCTTCGAGACCGGCTCCGCCGCCCCGTGGACGGCCACCAGCGGCGTCGTCG